>URRN01000248.1 GCA_900550185.1 uncultured Collinsella sp. | reverse complement strand
CTTCACCGAGATTGCCAACTCGGAGACGCTGTTTGGCTATCCGGCGATTCGCTATCAGGACAGCATCTACGGCGGCGCCATTTGGGATATGGTCTCGTACAATGGCCATCTCTATGCGACCATCTGCACCGGTACGCCCGAGAACGCTCCCGATGATAATTCCATGCAGTCGTTTGCCATGGTCCGTGGCGACAAGAATGCCGACGGCAGTTATTCGTGGACTCCCATTGTCGGCGATCAGAAGACGGACGGTGCAAAGTACTGCTTTGGCATCGATCCTGCCCGTACCCGTTCTGGCGCTGCCAACCTCATCGTCTACAACGACTACCTCTATATCGGTGAATACAACGACGAGGAGATTGCCCTCGAGCGCATCCTGTTCAACAAATCCAACACCGAAGAGGGCGGCAAGAGCAGCATGGGTGGCGTTGACTGCTCGTTTGTGAATGCCAATCTTGAGCAGTCGGTTAACATCTATCGCATGGACAAGGACGAGAACATGGAGCTCGTCGTTGGCGATCGCACCGACATGTTCCCCGAGGGCGGTATTTCCGGCCTGACTTCGGGCTTTGGCCGAAACGAGAACCAGTACATTTGGCGCATGCAGAAGTTCGACGGCAAGCTGTATATCGGTACCTTTGATACCGCGAGCCTGCTTGAGCCGATCGGCCAGTTCTCCAATGGCGACATTATCGATATGACGCCCGAGGAGTGGGACTCTCAGGTTCAGCGCCTTAGGGACCTGCTCAATCACCTGCTCGACAAGAAATCGCCTGACGACCCCATCGTTCCCGTGAACACGCTTGCGGACGATGATTCAAACGAGGCCGTCGAGGTCGATGATTCGAACGAAGCTGCTGAGGTTGATGATTCAAACAAGGCCGTCGATGTCGATGACGAGAAGACCGAGGTTGCTGAGGGCTTTGGCGATCTGAGCGATGCGCTGGAGGATGCCGCGGGCGGTCTTTGCGATCAGGCCGCGACGATGTCCCAGGACTTTGAGGACGACGCCGCTTATGTCCAGAAGATCGATGGCGAGATCGCGTACTTCAAGTCCTTTGCCGACCAGTATCAGGACATGCTCGATAGCTATGAGAGCCTTAAGCAGCAGTACGAGGATGCCTATGGCACCGAGCTGCCGAGCGATATTCAGGATGCGCTCGATAAGCTGCTGAGCGAGGAGAACCTCAAGAAGTTGCAGAGTGTCCTTACGTGCATGTGTTACCTGCGCGATGCCGAGCGCGGCTTTGATATGTATGTGACCGAGGACGGCGTGAACTTTACGACGCTGACGACCAATGGCTTTAACGATCCGTATAACCATGGTCTGCGCACCTTTGCGGTGACCAACCAGGGTCTGTGCCTTGGTACCGCCAACCCGTTCTATGGTTGCCAGGTCTGGATCCAGCGCAAGGAGAATTCGGAGAATCCGGTTGATCCCGGTACTCCGGATCCGACGGAACCCACCGATCCTTCGCAGCCGGGTGGCGGCGATCAGCCTGGCGGCAGCCAGACGGGTGGCAACGACCAGTCGAGCAGCACCACGACCACCGTCACGACGACCGCTAAGAAGACTCCGAAGGACGGCTCGCTGCCTCGCGCTGGCGACTCGACCCTCACGCTGGTCTTGGGATTGCTGGTTGCAGCTGCCGCAGTGCTTGGCATTGCTCTCGTCTTGCGCAAGCGTTCTCGTCGCTAGGCTCGTCCGCGTAGCTCAATGTCCTGGATATCGTCGAAGTCGATGGCGATATCCCTGAGTTTGAGTAGCTTGAACGCAGGGAGCACCTCATCAAGGATGCCCGTGCGAGCGCGATAACCGTACGTATCGTAATAGGTGACGCGCACCAAGTCGCCGCGTTTGAGGCCCTCGAGCTTTTTCGAAAGCTCGAGGGCTTTTTCTTCCGTGAGCTCGCATTTTGGCTCGGCGGTGATTTCTTGTTTACGCACGAGTTCGTAGTATCCCGTGAGGGCGGCAAAGGGCATAAACTGCGCGGCCCGGCCGGCACG
>URRN01000247.1 GCA_900550185.1 uncultured Collinsella sp. | reverse complement strand
CGCCCGTGAGCGTAAGCGCCAGCTCCACGTTTTCCAAAATGGTCTGATGCGGAATAAGGTTATAGCTTTGGAACACAAATCCGATGCGGTTGTTGCGGTAGGCATCCCAATCGCGATCACGGAAGTCCTTGGTCGAAATACCGTCGATCAGCAGGTCGCCCGAGTCAAAGTGGTCGAGTCCGCCGATAACGTTGAGCATCGTGGTTTTGCCCGAACCCGAGGGACCCAGAATGGCCACGAACTCGTTATCGCGAAAAGACAGGCTCACGCTGTCGAGCGCCACCTGCGTAAACGACTGCGTAACGTACCTTTTGCAAATACCTTTGAGCTCCAGCATGGACGGCAACCTCTCCTGCGCAGGCACCCTGCCCGCTCTCCTCCGCCGTTCGTATTCGACGCGTTTGTCCTACTCTATCCCCATTTTTTGCCGACGCCAGTGAGGAATGTAACAAACCGCGCCAAAAAACGAACGGGACGGCGCCCAAAAGAAGAGGTCCCGAGCGGGATCTCTATATGGTGGAGCTTATCTTGAAAGGTAGCGGACTACTTCGCACAGCGGTGCACGATCATCGCCATGCTTTACGCGTTTTCTACTGCTCGCTATTCGCAATCGCCTGGTCGATAAGCTTGTCGAGCGCTGCGCGCTGCTCAGCGGAGCTGATGGCGCCCACGATGGGCTCCCCTACGATGTTGCCATTCTGATCGATGACATACGTTGTCGGGAACGAGAACAAATTTGACGTAAACTTACCGGCCTCGCTATCCGACTTGAACCAGATGTTCTTATATGTCACGCCCTTCTTGCTCAGTACGTCCTTGGCATCTGCAATCTCGCCCTTGTTGCCATCGAGCGTAAAGGAATTGACGCCCACGACCTGGCCGCCCTTCTTGGCAAGCTCCTTATTCAGGTCCTCAAGGTCGCCCAACTCACCCACGCACGGCTTGCAAGTGGTGAACCAGAAGTTCATGACGGTGACCTTGTTCTTAGAGAACAGCTCGTCGCTGTTCACGTCGTTGCCATCCAGGTCCTTGCCCGTAAAGCTGGGGAACTTCGTCGCCTCGCTCGAAGCATTGGCACCAGCCGTCATGCCAGCAGTCGAAGCGTCGACGCTCTCGCCTGCACTCGGCGTGCTTCCACAGCCGGGGAACTCCTTCTCCAGGCTCTCGAGCTTGTCCTCGATCTCCTTGATCTGCTGTGCACCGGCCTTGAGTGTCTTAAGCTCATCCGCCGTGAACTCATCCTTGGCGCCGTCGATGGTCTTGAGCAGAAAATCGCCGTAATTGCTGCCGTCCTCAATCATTGCCGAGTCTTTATTTGCCGCATTAAATACCTTTTCCCACAGCGCGTTATCACTCGAAAAGATCTCGTTCTCCTTCTGCATGAGTTTTGCATACAACTCGGCGGCCTCGTCGGCATTGGCCGGCTTCTGCGCAGTGAGTTCTGCGATCTTAGGATCGGAGCTCGCAGATTCGCTCGCATTGCCACCGGGCGCCGAACATGCCACAAGGCACAAGGCCAATACCGGCACCATAAACAGGGCCGCAATCTTAGAAAGCTTCATAGTCATTCCTCCGTTTTGTCGAAGCTTGTTTACTTTTTATCGGCGGTCAAGGGAAGCTTTTCCGCCGACACATCCAGGCCATAGCGATAGCTGATGGCATCGACAGGACAGGCCCCGATGCACTTTCCGCACCGGATACATTCGGCATGATTGGGTGCGCGGACCACATCGACGTCCATCTGGCAAACCTTTGAACACGTGCCGCACGAGACGCATTTGCATGCATCGACCCGAATCCCCAGTAAGGACACCTTATTCATGAGCGCATAGAATGCGCCGAGTGGACAAATCCATTTGCAGAAGGGGCGGTAGAACAAAACGCTCAGCACTACCACGGCAATGAGAACGGCAAGTTTCCAAGTAAAGAGATGTCCCAACGCAGATCGAATGCCGGCATTGGCAATGGCCAGCGGAATGGCGCCCTCGAGTACGCCCTGCGGACAGATGTACTTACAAAAGAACGGGTCGCCCATGCCCACGTCGTT
>URRN01000246.1 GCA_900550185.1 uncultured Collinsella sp. | reverse complement strand
ACCTCGACCGCTACGAGCGCGAGGGAAGGCCCCGCTTTGCCGTCGACATCGACCGCATCGTGGGGCTGCTGGAGGGCGAGAAGTAGGGCACCTCGGCTCAGTCTCGAGCCATGCGGAGTCGCTCCGCATTTTTGAACGCCGCGTGTGCGTTCCAAATACTTGAGAAACAAGCTGTGAAGTGCGGTGGCGCGCCCGTGCCCGTGCATAGCCGTCACCATTAGCGTCTACGCGGCGTCGGCTTCAAGTGGAACTGGCGCCGCTGCTGTATATGGTTTGCCTTGCTGCAAATGGCGATCAATGCCCACGATGCTTCTGCTTGCGCTTCAGCTTTCGCTGCTCGAAGCGCGCCTCCGCCTCATCCGCGCGACGCTGGCTTCTTGCTTGAGCCGACTCCCGCTTCATCGCTTCCCGCTGTGTCGCGAGAGCCTGCTGCGCCTTGGTGCTCATCGCTGGCTGCTTGAGGGCTTTCGCCGCCTCGCGAGCGCGCCGCTTGGGGTTCTTCGCGGGCTTGCTTGCCTCAGCCGGTTCGCCACCGAAGAACGAGAGCTTCTCCCATTTGCCGACAACGAATTGCAAAATCTCCTCATCGGACGGCTCCGCGCCGAAGACGATGCGGGCGACGCCGTACTTTCCGTTCTCGACATGCTCCGCCAGCCCGACCCAGAATTGGCCGTCGTGATATACGGTCAGGGTGGACGACACGCTGATCTGCATGGCTGGTTCCTCCTTTATGTAGATGACCATGCAGAGAAGGGACAACCAAGGAGGCAGGTTACTGATGCGGACTAGCGCACGCCCACGACTACCCGACGGGGACTGTGTTTTCATCTCTGGTGGTTGGATTGTAGCATGAGCGAATGCGCGTCGACATCGCTGGCGGCATGGCGCGACTGGGACTCGCTCCTCGACGCATCCTTCTGTAGATTGCCATTCCGGTTTCGAAACTTTAAAAAAATTCAAGTTTCGAAACCGGGAAGGGGAACACGAACAAGAGATGCGATCTGCAGACGACTGAATAGCTCCATCTGTTTTGGTTACAACAAAATGTGTGCCGCAAGCCTGCGGCATGAAGGAGGGAGATTTCTATGAATATCGTTGTGTTGAGCGGCAGTCCACGTAAGGGCGCCAATACCGATACCATGGTCGAGGCGTTTGCCGAGACCGCGCGTGAGGCCGGCCATGCGGTCGAGGTCGTCCGCGTTGCCAGCAAGAAGATCGCTGGTTGCCTGGGATGCCAGTACTGCTTTGCCCATAAGGGCACCTGCGTGCAGAAGGACGACATGACCGGCGTGATCGAGTTGCTGAAAGACGCCGACATGGTTGTCTTCGCTTCGCCTATCTACTGGTTCGACATCACCGCGCAGGAGAAAGCCGCCATCGACCGCCTGTACGCCTTCGGTGCCACGGGATTCCCGTTCACTAAGACGGCCCTTTTGCTTGATAGTCACAGCGAGGGCGTCTATGATGCGGCGATCGCCATGTACAAGTCCGCATGCGCATACTGCAAGTGGGAGGACCAGGGCATCGTCACCATCAGCGGTATGACTGAGCGTGACAGCATGGCCTCCTCGCCCAAGTTGGAAGAGGTGCGAGAGCTCGCTCGCAAGCTCGCCTAAGGACAATAAGAACGCACGGCGATCAGCGCTAACCGAAGTGCTTGTTGCTCTTACCAAGAGGATTGCTGATTGCCATGCGTGGCTGTTGACATTTCCTTTTGCAAGTTTTGGTATTTTTTGCAAGTTTTGCTAATTTTTGCAAATTTTGCTAACGACAGTACCAGGCCTTTCGCTTGACGAAAAGGCCCAGGCGGTTGTGTCGCCTGGGCCTTTAACTGTTCTTAAATCATGTGCCTGATGAAGAGTTCTGGCTTTTAGTCAAACAGACTCGGCATGTCGTTTTCCTTCATGAGGGCACCAGCGGAGGGCAGACTCTGCGCGGTGAACTTCTCGGCCGAGACGCCGGCGCCAAGAATCTCCTCGGTCGTGCCGACCGTGGTGACCGAGCGGCCCTTCTTTGCCGTGAAGGCCTGGACGCCCTGCGTGTTGGTGGTCGTCTTGGTCTTGAGCAGCGACGTGT
>URRN01000245.1 GCA_900550185.1 uncultured Collinsella sp. | reverse complement strand
TTATGGTCGGCCTGTTCCAGGGCGGCGTGCAGGCGCTCAGCCGTAGCTACTTTGGCCGCATTATCCCTAAGGAAAAATCCAACGAGTACTACGGCTTCTTTGACATCTTTGGTCGTTATGCAAGCGTCATGGGCACCTTCCTGGTGTCGGTCGTCACCTCGTTGACCGGCAACCCGTCACTGGGCGTCCTTTCCATTGGCGTGTTGCTGATCGTTGGCTTTATGCTGCTGGTCCGCCTGTCCCGCATGACTCGGGCGGCAGAGCATGCCGCATAGGAGCGAGCAGCTATTGTGTCTGTCCACGGTACTCTTTTGGGGTTATCCGCAATAAACATTGCGACTTGCGAGCAATGATTTGCCCAAGTGGGTATGATGGAATCAGCTAGGTCGCGGGGCGTCGCCTGTGTTTGGCGGCGTCCCGTTTTTGTGTTGCAGGGAGGGTAAGGCATGAACGCCACAGTCGTGATTCCAACGTATTGGGCGGGCGATGACGCTTGCGCAAACGCCCCTGGCACCTATGACCATTCGACACGACTCAACGCCGACAATCCCGAACTCGACCGCTGCCTGGCCTCGCTTGAGCAGGTGCGCGACATCCCGCGCATCATCCTTTTGGTGGTCTGTCCCGTTTCTGCTACAGCCGATGTGTCGCTGCGCGTGCACGAGATTGTCGACGCGCATCCCACGCTCAAGGTCACCGTTGTCACCAACACCCAGGCCTCGCATATCGCAGACCGGGTTGCTCAGATCGCGCCCAAGGGTTCGGGCGAGTGCGTGAGCCTGCGAGGCTACGGTGCCATCCGCAATATGGGGCTAGCCTGTGCCGCTGTGCTGGGGCATGACGCGGTTATCTTTTTGGATGACGATGAGACTGTCATCGACGCCGACTTTATGAAGCGCGCGACCTATGCGTTGGGGCAGCAGACGCGTCAGGGCTTGCCGATCTTGGTCAAGAGCGGTTATTTCTACGATCGCGACGGCTCGCCGCTGGCTCCCACGGACAAGGCGGGCATCTGCCATCGTTGGTGGACCAAGCGCATCGAGTTCAACCGTTGGATGAAAAAGGCGCTCTCGGGCACCCGCATCTCGCGTTCCAACTACGTGTGCGGCGGCCTGATGGCCCTGCACGCCCGCGCCTTTACGCGTGTGGCCTTTGACCCGTTTATCACCCGCGGCGAGGACTTGGATTACCTCTTTAACATGCGCATGTTTGGCTACGACGTGTGGTTCGATAACGAGTGGACCGTGCGCCATCTGCCTCCGGAGTCCGAAAAGCGCTCACCGCGCTTTATGCAGGATGTATACCGTTGGTACTACGAACGGGCCAAGTTGACATTCGCCGCGCATCAAAAGGAGCTCATTCCCGTTACGGCGGCATCGCTCATGCCCTACCCGGGCCCTTGGATTTCGCGCGAGCTCGACGACCGCGTGCGCAAGACCGCTATGGTCCGCAGCGTGTTTACCCGCGAGCATGAGGGCTACCTGCGCATTTGGCGCCATGGTATCGGCGAGGCAAAGGCCTATGCGCGCCAAAACGCTGCAAGCTACCTGCGTTTCCAGAGCTTTTGGCCCAAGATCATGGACGGGCTTTGGCGTGACGCACAACTGATCAGTATCCTGGAGGGGGCCGAATGATCGACCGCCGCGCCCAGCGCGATAGTTCAATATCAATCTTTCGCATCATTGCCGTTGCCTGCGCCATTTGCGTGCTGGTGTACTTTATTTTTGCCTTGGTGACCGGTATCGAGCCGATCGCCACGGTGATTGCCTGCGCGCTGCTGTGCATCTTTCTGTGCATCTTTATCTTTTTGACGCTCAATCCCGATTCGGTGCGCTCCCAGTACACCGAGGAGACGCTCTCGGTGGCCTCGGCCATGCTCGAGGACATTAAGGGCGGTCTGACGCAGGAGTCGGCGCGTTTGGTGTGCCGGCGCATTTTGCCCGAGACGCGCGCCATGACGGTGGCCATCACCGACGAGGACAACGTGCTTGCCTGCGCGGGCGAGTTTGAGGAAAAACTGCTGCCCGATACTCCCATCCACACGCTTGCCACACGCTACGTTATCGAACATGGCATCGTGCAGTCGTTCAACCGTATGGTGGATGT
>URRN01000244.1 GCA_900550185.1 uncultured Collinsella sp. | reverse complement strand
GAGGTAGTCGTTGATGAGCTTGTCCAGGTTTTTCCACACGTCGAGCGTGGGGCACTCCTCAGATCGCGAACAACCCTTGCAGTCGCCATCCAGGCAGGCGACCGGCGCCAGACTGCCCTCGGTCAGGCGCAAGATCTCGCCCACCGTGTACTGCTCGGGCGGGCGCGTGAGCACATAGCCGCCGCCCTTGCCGCGCATGCCCGAGAGCATGTTGGCGCGCACGAGCGTAGCCAGAATATTCTCGAGGTACTTCTCCGAAATACCCTGACGCGCCGCAATCTCTTTAAGCGGGATACGGCCTGTCGCCTGGTGCTCGGCCAGGTCGACCATAACGCGCAGGGCATATCTGCCCTTTGTGGAAACCAACATATATATAGCTGCCTTTCGGTCTTTTAATTCGTAGAAATTCTAGCCGAAAAATTGGTTTTGAAAATACCTATTCCCGTCAAGATGGTTAATCGACTCGTAATAATCTTCTATTTCCTATTGCGTTACTAGGCTTTACTGTCTACTATGCTTGCCAACAGCAAAACGAACAACCTATAAGGTTTGTGGGTTTCGCTGCCACACACACCGTAAAACCACACGGTATCCAGTCATTTGAACACTTTGGAGGTTCACCATGAGCAAGGTTTACACGTCCATCGATCAGCTTATCGGCCACACCCCACTTCTGGAGCTCACCCACTTCGAGGCCGACGAGGACCTCAAGGCCCGCGTGCTCGTCAAGCTGGAATACTTCAACCCCGCCGGATCCGTTAAAGACCGCGTCGCCAAGAACATGATTGACGAAGCCGAGAAGGCCGGCAAGCTCGTGCGCGGCGGCGACTACACCATCATCGAGCCCACGAGCGGCAACACCGGCGTCGGCATCGCCTCGGTAGCGGCCGCCCGCGGCTACAAGGTGATCATCACCATGCCCGAGACCATGTCCGTCGAGCGCCGCAAGCTTATGCAGGCATACGGTGCGCAGCTTGTGCTCACCGACGGCTCCAAGGGTATGAAGGGCGCTATCGCCAAGGCCGAGGAGCTGCAGAAGGAGACCCCCAACAGCATCATCGCCGGTCAGTTTGTGAACCCCGCGAACCCCGCCATCCACAAGGCCACGACCGGCCCCGAGATCTGGGACGATACCGACGGCAAGGTCGACATCTTCGTCGCCGGCGTTGGCACCGGCGGCACCGTGACCGGCGTGGGCGAGTTCCTCAAGGAACAGAATCCCGAGATTCAGGTCGTCGCCGTCGAGCCCGCCACCTCCCCGGTGCTCTCTAAGGGCCAGGCCGGCCCGCATAAGATCCAGGGTATCGGTGCCGGCTTTGTGCCCGACGTCCTCGACACCCAGGTCTACGACGAGATCATCCCCGTCGAGAACGACGACGCCTTTGCCACCGGCCGCGCCGTGGGCCACAAGGAGGGCGTGCTCGTGGGCATTTCGTCCGGCGCCGCTGTGTGGGCCGCCCTGCAGCTGGCCAAGCGCCCCGAGAACGAGGGCAAGACCATCGTGGCGCTGCTCGCCGACACCGGCGAGCGCTACCTGTCCACGGCACTCTTCCAGGACTAGAGCTCTCGTTCTTAGAACGAGTCCAAGGCACGCCGGTCTCCCCTCTCTTCTGGCAGCCTGAGCTCATCCCAACAGGGTGTCCCACAGGACGCCCGAACTTGCTACAATGTCTGCGGCGCGGAACCAGCCTCCCGCGCCGCTTTTCTTTTTTGGCCACATGCCACCAAGGAGAACCTCCCCATGCACAACAAGCGCGTGCTCGTCGCCATGAGCGGCGGCGTCGATTCCAGCGTGACCGCGTATCTGCTCAAAAGTCAGGGTTACGAATGTGTCGGTGCCACCATGCGCCTCACCTGCCCCGCGCCCGATCCCACCACGGGCATGAGTAAGGTCGACCGCGACATCGCCGATGCAAAGGCCGTCGCCGAGCGCCTGGGGATACCCCATCACGTGCTCGACTTGCAGCAAACCTTCGACCGCAACGTGATCGAGCGCTTTGTGAACGCCTACCAGGAGGGGCTGACGCCCAATCCGTGCATTATCTGCAACCGCCACATTAAGTTTGGCGCGTTGCTCGATGCGGCGCTGGACATGGGCTGCGACTACATCGCCACGGGACATTACGCCAAAACAAGCCAGGCGGCAGACGGCAC
>URRN01000243.1 GCA_900550185.1 uncultured Collinsella sp. | reverse complement strand
CACCGATATCGAGCGCGGCGAGCGCGCCGGTCAAAAGCGCAGCCAGGAGCCGGGCTTCCCGCGCTTTTTTGCCGAGCTCAATCTGGGTCTGATTCTTACGGCCTTTGCCATCGTTGCGTTTAAAACCCCTAATCACTTTGCTTTTGGCGGCACCTCGGGCGTGTCGGTCATTCTGTCCACGCTGTTTCCGACCCTGCCCGTCGGCGTCTTTATGTGGATTATCAACGCGGTTCTCGTCGTTTTGGGCTTTATCTTTTTGGAGCGCAAGGCAATCCTGTGGAGCGTCTTCGCCTCGTTTGCGCTGTCCGCCTATGTTTCGCTGTTTGAGCTCTTTATTCCGACCGATGTCTCTCTGACGGGTGATATGTGGCTCGACCTGTGCTTTGCCGTCATCTTGCCGGCGCTCGGCAGCGCTATTGTCTTTGACATCGGCGCCTCGACGGGTGGCACGGACATTCTTGCCATGATCCTCAAGCGCCGCACGACGCTCGAGATTGGCCGCGCCCTGCTGCTGGTCGATATCGGCATCGTGACCATCGCGGCCTTTTTGTATGGCCCGCGTGTCGGTCTGTATTGCGTGCTCGGCCTGTTTGCCAAGACGCTTGTGGTCGACAAAGCCATTGAGAGCATTCACCTGCGCAAAGTCTGCACGGTCATTTGTTCCGAGCCCCTTAAGGTCGAGGAGTTTATCGTCAAGCATCTCAACCGCACGGCGACCATCAGCCGCGGCTACGGTGCCTTCTCGGGCAAGTGCGTGACGGTGATCATGAGTGTGCTGAGCCGTCGCGAGGCCGTGCAACTACGCCGCTATGCGCGCGAAGTCGATCCGGGTGCCTTTATCACGATCGTCGATAGCTCCGAGATCGTCGGCAAGGGCTTCCGCGGAACGAACTAGCACAGACGTATTCAACGAACCGCCTGCTGGCGCCGTGTACCTTGCAAATCGGTCATCTTTGAGTATTTGACCCCACATTGGGCAATAATGATGCTAAAGACAACGTTTGCGATCCAAGTGATTCGCTCAAGATACGAAGGGATGATTTCGATGTTCTGCTCGCAGTGTGGCGCCCCCATGGGCGATAACGACAAGTTCTGCGGCGTGTGTGGTGCTCCTAATGCCGGTGCCGCTGGCCCCGCTCCCCAGGGACAGCCTCAGCCCCAGCAGTTTGTTCCGCAACCGCCCGTGGCGAATGCGCCAAAGGGCTGTGTGGCTCAGGCGTTCCAAGATATGACTAAGACTCCGGGCGTGCTTCAGCGTGTATGCCAAATCGCGTTTTTGCCGGCGCTGATTTGCGTTGTGTCGGTGCTCGTGTTGTTTATTCCCGTTATTGGCGGCATTGCAGCTGCCATCGGCTTTTTGGCAGCTTGCATTGCGAGCGTGTGCGGTTCCGGCTTTGGTATCGAGTGGGGCCGTGATCTTTCTCTCAAGGTCGATGACGGCATGGACCGTCCACTCATGCGTTCCACGTCGTTTGGTCTCGGAGTCTTTTCGAGCGTTATCTCGGTCGTGCTCGAGGCTATCGCTGCCATTCCCGTTATCGGTGTAGTGCTTTCGCTGGTGGAGGGCGTGGTAATTGGCGCCGCGGGCTCGTATTCTTATTACGGCTCTTATGCGCTCGAGGCTGCGCTGTTCGGTTCGCTCGGCCTGCTTGTCCTGGCGCTGATTGCCTCGGCGATTCTGGGTGTCTTCTTTAAGATGTTTGCCGACATCGCCGTGATGCACTTTGCGGTGACCGGTCGCGTCGAGAGCGCGTTTTCGCTCGATAAGGTCTGGGCGGCCTTTAAGCACAACAAGACCAAGCTGTTCTGTGCTTCGTTCCTTCCCGAGTTTTTGACGGGCCTGGTTTCCAACGCCATTACGTGGATCTTGACAGCTGTCTTTGGTGCCATCGCCGGAATTGGCGCGTACGGCTATTACTATCGCCCCACGGGTATCGAGGCGATTGTTACCGCCGGTGGTGTCACGCTCGTATTGTTCCTGGTGCTGATTGCATTCGTCACGGTGTTCCTTACGGTCTTTGGCAAGATGCTCAAGCACCGTGCCGTTGGCTATTGGGCTGCACGTTATGCAAGCGAATGGGCCGATGAGGACAAGGACGACGTTTTGACTTTTGTGCTCCCGGGTGAGAAGAAGCCTGCTCCTGCGGGGTTCAATCCCAC
>URRN01000242.1 GCA_900550185.1 uncultured Collinsella sp. | reverse complement strand
TGCATGTGGTTCCCGCGACCGGACGCTCGACGCTGCCGATCGGCGAGCATGGCTTTACGGGTCTGGCGATCGACGCCTGCTGCTCCAACGGATCCATCGTGCGCGACAGTCATGGCGAGGTGCTCAAGATCTGGACCATCGACCCACAGATCACCGAGGAGCTGCTCAAGGCGTTCCCGGACATTTGCTTTGACTGCTCCACGCCCGATGGCATGTTCTCAAGCGGATCGTTCGAGATGCATCAGGCGGGCTTTAAAAAGGACAGCCCTATCAAGCGCATCGTGATGCGCGGTATGCGAGCGCGTGGCGGGTATCACGAGGAACAGTATTTCGACCAGTCGATCGGCGATATCTTGCGCCACGATGTGTGCAAGATCAACTGTCGCGTGACCTCGCCCGAGCTGGAGCGTGACCTTAAGGCGTATCTTGCCGAGCGCTCGGACCGTGTGGTCAACGCGCCGTTCGATCCGGTGATGTTCGAGATCACGGACGTGGCGTGTAACAAGGGCGAGAGTGTGGCCTGGCTGGCGGGCTACTACGGCATTGCCGAGGACGAGGTCGCGGTTTATGGCGACGGCGGAAACGACATCGCCATGCTCAAGCGTTTCCGCCACAGCTACGCGACCAAAAACGCTAGCGATGCAGCCAAGGTCGCCGCGAGCGCAACTATCGGCAGCTGCATGGTCCACGCCGTCCCCAAACACATGCTCGCCACCATGCACAAGCAAAATTCCCGCACCGTCATCGAATAATGTGACAAAGGGACAGCCCCTTTTTCACGAGAACCCTGCACCTTTGGCATGCGAACATATATTCGTATATATAACTAAGTTTTGATAGAATCGGTATCGTTGACGGCAGCTCCATGTGTCGGGCAGCGCCCTCCATCTGATGGGAGGTGATGCCCATGACCGATCTGATTGATTTCGTGAGACTTCTGACCGCTTTGGTCTCGTTCTCCACGGCGCTCGTCGGGCTTTCCGAGGCACTCAAGCAACGTTCGAAGCAACGTAAAAGGGGTCGCCGCCGCTAAGGCGTTGACCCCTTAATCCAAGCAACGGCGCTGCCCAGCTTTCCAGAACTTGGGCTGCCGTCGACACTATTCTACCCACGAATGACATTTTGAACAATCGGCAATGCCGCTCCAAAAGCCAGGCACAACTGGCACAACCTAGGCGGTCGCTGAATGTGACAAGGGGGCAGTCCCTGTCACATCCAAAATATTGCCTTTACGTGTTGATGCACACGGTGTGCAATAATACTCGCACTGTGCAATAGCGCACAGGCTGAGTAACAAGGAGGACGCTTGTCCCAGCTCGAGAAATGCGACCGCCGATCCCTTCGCTCGCAGCGTGCCCTTCGCCAGGCACTTGCCAGCGAGCTTGCCGAAAGCGGCGACCTTTCGCGCATTAATGTCGCGTCGCTCACCGAGCGTGCTGGCCTTACGCGCCGCACGTTCTATTCGCACTACCGCGATATCCCCGACTTTATCAATCAAATCGAGGACGGCTTGCTGGCCGAGATCCGTGAGCGCATTGAGCTCATCACCGCAGCTCAGCTGCCCGATCTCTATCACAACATCGATGAGCTCGAGCCGGCACCCGGTTCGGTTGAGTTGCTGCGCTACCTTGCGGCCAACCGCGATTTAATCGGATCGCTGCTGGGCCCGGGCGGCGACCCCGCCTTTATTAAAAAGATCATCGATACCGCACGCGAGGCCGTGGTGCCGCGCGCACAGACGGGCATTTTGGGCTTGGCGCTGGGCACCTTCTTTGACTACTACGTCACCTATGTCGTGAGTGCCGAGGTCGGCATGATCCAGCGTTGGTTTGAGCGTGACCTTTCTGAATCGCCCGAGACCATGGCGCGCATTATGACGGTTATCGCCTTTGTGCGCCCCGGCGACCTGTATGGCCAACCCATCGATATCAACGTGCCGGAATACGGCATGAAGCTATTGAACTTGCAGCTCGAGGACGCGGCCGACACCGCCGCAACCGTCGAGTCCAACAACTAAGAGGAGAGACAATGAGCAAACTCGTCGAGGGCATCAAGGATCGTATGGTCGCTGCCGCACGCGAGGCCGCGCCCGCCGTGGTGGACGCCGCGCAGAAGGCCGCGACCGCGGCTGCCGAGAAAGTTGCCGAGGCAGTTGCCGATGCCAAGAA
>URRN01000241.1 GCA_900550185.1 uncultured Collinsella sp. | reverse complement strand
TCTTGCCGGCGGTACCGATCCATACGGCCAGGCACACAAAGATGTTGCACAGAATGCCGCGGAAGAAGATGGTGACGGCGCCGATCGCAACCTTACCGGCGGCGACGCTCACCATGGTATTGGCGACGGCCTCGCCGTTGAGCTTATAAATAGCTGCCATGTAAATCAAAAAGACAACGAACAGGGCGCCGGCAAAGTTGCCGATCCACACAACAGCCCAAGCCTTGAACATCTGGACGAGCGTAATCTTTTTGCTCTTAAGCGCGCATACCATAAGCGAGTTACCGGTAAACAGCTCCGCGCCGCAAATGAGCACGAGCACCAGTCCCAGGCAAAAAGCAAGACCGCCCACGAAGCGCTGGGCGCCCCAGCCAAGCGTGGGATCGCTCAGAAAGACCGTGAAGAACAGGCCGCCGAAGGCGATAAACGCTCCGGCGAACATGGCGAGCAAAAAGGCCTTCGAGACCGGCAGGTTGGCCTTGGTAACGCCGGCGGCCTCGGACTTAGCCTCGATCGCGGCGGGCGCCAGGCAGTCGGGGGTGGGGTATTCTGCCTTACTCTGTGCCATGGCAATCACTACTTTCTTACGATTTGGGACAAACGCTCCTGGTTCATTTGCCCCGCGAGGTCGGACGGTATAAAAATAAACGCGAGCCAAATTAGCATATTGGCCTGCGATTATATAGCTTGGAGCGGGCGACGGGAAGTCCAAGGATTTGCTTCGCAAATCCTTGTTTCGCTGCGGGCCTTCGGCCCTTGCGTGCTGCGCTGGAAAATGCTCACGCATTTTCTCAGCTCCGCACCCTGACGGGTTCGATTCCCGTCGCCCGGCGCGTAAACGAAAACAGCTCTGATTCCCAAAGGAAACCAAAGCCGTTAAAACAATTCTTATGGAGCGGGCGACGGGAATCGAACCCGCGTCATCAGCTTGGAAGGCTGGGGTTCTACCATTGAACTACGCCCGCAAGATATGGTCGGGACGACAGGATTTGAACCTGCGACATCCTGCTCCCAAAGCAGGCGCGCTACCAAACTGCGCCACGTCCCGAAGGTGTTGAGCAGCTAAGGTCTAAACCTTGCGTGTCCCAAAGCGAAGGAAATTATAGGGGAGACTCCCCGCCTGTGCAAGCGACGATACCCTAGCTCCTCGAATGTGCAACAAACCGGCTGTGGAGCAGGCCGATCACAAACGCCACCACGGCAACCGGCGCCCACGCGGCTCCAATGTCTGCCAGCGGCAGCGCATCGAACGGCAGCCACGCGCCCGTAAGGAACGCATCGCGAACCGAGGTGATCACGCTCTGGACAGCGACAACGCCGCCGACCCAGACCCACACCTGCGGATGCGCGTCGCAGAAACCGTGCACCAGACCCATAAGCACCAGCACGATGGCGACGGGGTACAGGGCGTTGAGCATAGGCACCGAGAACATGAGAATCACGTCGAGACCCACGTTGGAAAGCACGCACGAAAACGCCGCGAACACAAAGGCGAGAATCGCAAAGGGACGGCGCATGGCCTCCTCGGAAGCCTCCGCTCCCCCTTCGACCACATACGTCTCGCAGAAATAGCGCGAACAACAGCTGATGAGGCCGATGCACACGTTCATGCAGGCGAGGAAGAAGATCGCAAAGACCACGACCGTGCCGGCAAGGCCAAAATGCATGGAGGCAGAGCGAGCGAGGATGGCGGCGCCATTGGTGGCATCGGGCATCACGGTGCTGAGCTGCGCGCCGGCAAGCGCTAGGCCGCAGTAGATGATGGCCATGAGCACACCGGCGATCACGCCGGAGCGCGAAATCTCGAAGGCAACGCGCTTGTCATCGGTAACGCCCAGCTCGTGGATGGTCTCGGCGATGATGATGCCAAAGGCGAGCGACGCGAGCAGGTCCATGGTCTGGTAGCCGGTCAAAAAGCCCTGCACGGCAGCACCGGCATCATAGGGAGCCTGCGGCGCGGCAGCAGGGCCCAGCGGCGAAACCACGGCTGCGCCCACGACCAACACGATAAGGGCGATGAGCGCGGGGCCCGTAATGCGGCCGAGCACGCGCGTGATGACGCCGGGACGCAGCGTGAGCGCAAATGCGACGACAAAGAAGCCGACGGCAAACACCAGGCGCGCCGTGCCATGCGAGACGCCCTCGGGCAGCAGCGGCACCAGCATCTCGAAGGCTGTGGAGCTCGTACGCGGAATGGCCAGACA
>URRN01000240.1 GCA_900550185.1 uncultured Collinsella sp. | reverse complement strand
CATTCCGGCATACAACTGGTGGAATGAAGCGCTCCACGGAGTTGCCCGTGCCGGACAGGCCAAAGAACACGGCAGTCTCGTGCGTGACGGGATCCATGCTGGCCGAGCAGTGCATGGGCAGCACGTCATCCTCGACGGGCAGCAGATAGTTCATGACGCTAAAGATCGACTTTTTAATCTCGCCGGAGTAGCCGGTGCCGGCGACCAGAATCACGCGTTCCTGGAAGTTGATGACCACGGCGGCGCTGGAGTTGAGGCCCTTGATGGCAGGATCGCACTGGTAACCGGGCGCTGCGAGCACGCAGAAGTCGGGCTCGCCGGTGCGCGCGATTTCGCGGGCGAGCGGACGGGCGAGCATTTGCTTAATGAAGAGTGCCTGGCTGGCACGCTCGCAGGCAACAAGCAGGCGACGCGTGTGGTTGCGGTCAGCGCCCGCCATGCCGCGCGTGACGAACACGTCGCGCTCGTTGAGATAGTCGACGATGCCGGCCTTGATGGCCTCATAGCTCTCGACGGACAGCGGGCGGTTGACGGCGCCCCAGGCAATCTTGTCGTGGACATCGGGGGTGTCGACGATAAAGCGGTCATTGGGGGAACGGCCGGTACGCTCCCCTGTCTCGATCACCAGCGCGCCGTTGGATGCCATGCGGCCTTCTTCGCGGCGGATAGCGTGCTCGACGAGCTCCGCGGCGGGTAGATCGACCAGCAGGCGGGGCTGATTCTCGGCGGGATCTTCGACCAGCGTAATACCAAAGTTGGACAAAACATCTGCAGGGGTAACACCGGGCATGGGGCCTCCTTTAAAAACGCGACACGTGGACGCGACGCGCACTTTACTCACGTAAAGCCCGTTGTACCCGATATGCAAAAACGTTTTTGCGGCAAGGGCGGCAAGCCCGCCCAACGGTCAAAAATCGCAGGCAAGCGGCCTAGTCATTAGGGACGTTTTTAAACGACTAATCGTTGGGGACACTCTTGAACAGGCAACAACCAAGGAGCGTCCCCGGATGCCGGCACTTAGGGACGTTCCCAAAGTGCCGGCACAAAAAGAGCGTCCCTAAGTGCCGTCTACTGAATGGCGCCGCCGAAATTATCGAACAACCTGTTCAAAAACACGAACGAACACCGTCGCGTCTATACTAGAGCGCAGCAATAGAAAGGACTCCGCTTTGAGCATCACGCCCATCGATAGCATTCGCCGCGCCATCGCCCGCCGCAATGGCGTCGCCGACCCCACCGTATCGGACGGGGCGCACGGGCAGGGCGGACGCATCGAGAACGGCCTGTTCCCCGCATCGCACACCGCCGAGGAGCTCGCACGAATCCAAGAGCTAAGCCAGCGTAACGCCGGCGGTCCCGACAGCAGCCAGGCCACACGCCGTCGCCGCGAGCGCGATCGCCAGCCCGGCCCCATCCACCGCATGGTCAATGCCTGGTGGAACCGCCTGCTCGGAGCCGTCTACGGCGGCGGCTTCTCCACGCAAGAAGCCGAGTACGAAGATCACGCCACCCGTCGCGACTACCTTTGGAATACCCTGGGCACCGCCGTGTGGGGCATGGCGTTTCCGTTGCTCACCATCGTGTCCACACAGCTCGTGGGCGCCGAGGAGGCTGGCAAATTCTCCATCGCCTTTGTCACCGGCACGCTCATCATGATCGCGTGCAACTACGGCGTGCGCAATTTTCAGGTCTCGGATATCGACAAAAAGACGTCCTTTGCCTCTTACCAGCTCAACCGCTTGATCTGCGGAGCGCTCGCGCTGGCATGCGGCCTGGTATACAGCAGCGCCCGCGGCTACGATGCGCAGATGGCCACAATCGGCCTGGGCGTCTACCTGTATAAGGTGATCGACGGCATTGCCGACGTGTACGAGGGCCGCCTGCAGCAGGCCGACAAACTCTACCTGGCCGGCATGAGCCAAACGCTACGATCCGTCGGCGTCATCGCGGTCTTTAGCGTGGTACTGTTCCTCACGCGCAGCATGCCCATCGCCGCCATGGCCATGGGCATCGCCGCGATCGCCTCGCTCGTGCTGGTCACCGCGCCGCTCGCCCTGCTCGAAACCGAAAAATCGCGCCGCGTGAGCCTGCGCGAGGTCGGTCACCTGTTTATCCAGTGCGCCCCGCTTTTTGGCGCGCTGTTCCTGTTCAACCTTATCGAGAGCATGCCCAAGTTCGTGATGGAAGGCACGCTGGCCTACAAGT
>URRN01000239.1 GCA_900550185.1 uncultured Collinsella sp. | reverse complement strand
ATGATGCGATCCATGCCGCGTTCGATGAGCTTTTCGGTGCGCGTGTCGATGCTCGAGGTTGCCTCGTCCAAGATGAGCACCGGCGGGTCGGCCACAGCCACGCGCGCAATGGCGAGGAGCTGCCGCTGGCCCTGCGACAGATTGGCGCCATCGGCCGTGACCGGCGTATCGTAGCCTCTAGGCAGGCGGCGGATAAACGAGTCGGCGCAGGCGGCCTCGGCAGCGGCGCGTACCTCCTCGTCGGTCGCGTCGAGCTTGCCAAAGCGGATGTTCTGCGCAATGGTGCCGCTAAACAGGTGCGTATCCTGCAGCACAATGCCCAACGAACCGCGCAGGCTAGCCTTGGCGATATGCTTAACGTCGATACCGTCGTACGTGATCTCACCGCCATCGACCTCGTAGAAGCGGTTGATGAGGTTGGTGATGGTCGTCTTTCCGGCACCCGTGGAGCCAACAAACGCGATCTTCTGCCCCGGCTTGGCAAACAGGTTGAGGTCCGTGAGCACACGGGTGCCGGGCACGTAGGAAAAGTCCACGGCATGGAAGCGCACGTCACCGGCAAGTGGCACCAGGCCCGTGACAAGCTCGGTACCGTCGGCGCTCACCGCGCGGCCCGACGCGGCTTCGGCGGCAACATCATGCAGGTGCCCGTACGCGCCCACGCCCTGACCTTCGGGAATCTTCCACGCCCACGCGGCGTCGCCCGTCTGCACCAGCTCCACGCGGCCCTCGTCCACCTCGGGCTGCAGGTCCATGGCGGCAAACAGGCGCTCGGCACCGGCCAGCGCGTTAAGCAAAAAGTTGCCGAGCTGGGTGAACTGGTTGATGGGCATGGCCGCCTGGCGCACAAAGACCAAGTAGCTCGCGAGCGCGCCCACATCGGCTAGGCCGTTAATGCAGAGCATGCTACCTGCGACGGCAACGATGGCGTAGTTGGCGTAGCCGATTGCAACGGTCATGGGCACCATGGAGTTGGCGTAGGCCTGCGCAGCGCCACCGGTACGGCGCAGCTCCTGGTTGCGCGCATCGAAACCGGCAACATTGGCCTGCTCATGGTTAAAAACCTTGATGACCTTTTGTCCCGAGACCATCTCCTCAACGTATCCGTCCAGATCGCCGAGTGACGCCTGCTGGGCAGCAAAGAAGCGCTTGGAGCGCATGCCCGAGTAGCGCGCGTACAGTACGATGGCCGCGTCGCACACAAGCGTGATAATCGTAAGCCGCCAGTTAAGGATGATGAGCATGGCCGTGGTGCCGATCACCTGGATTACCGCCTGAATCACGTTGGCAAAGCTGTTGTTGAGTGCCTCGGAGACCGTGTCGACGTCGTTGGTGAAGAAGCTCATGATGTCGCCCGAGCGCGTGCTGTCGAAATAGCCGAGCGGCAACGTCTGAATGTGCGCGAACAGGTCGCGGCGGATGTCGGACACCACGCGCTGGGCCGCGCGCACCATAATCTGCGAGTAACCCAGGGCCGAGAGCACACCCGCAGCGTAGATGATTGCCGTGAGGATAACCTGCTTGGCGAGCAGCTCCTCGCCGCCCGTGGCAAGACCGTTGACGATAGGGCGCACCATGTAGGTGCCGGCGAGGCTCGCAATGGCTGCGACAGAGGCAAGCACGCCCACTGCCAGCAGCGAAAACTTGGCATGGCCCATATAGCTGAGCAAACGGCGGAGCGTCTGCCCCAGATTGGCCGGGCGGGCCTGAGCAGATGTCTTAGGCACGGCACTCGCCTCCCTTCCGGGCGTCGGCTTGCGAGACGTAGACGGCGATGGGCTCCGGCTCCACTAACTGCGAGACCGGGGGCAAGGGCGCGTCCTGGCTCTCCCCCTCATCCGCAAACTCCATCTGCGAGGCGTAAATCTCCTGGTAGATGTTGTCGTCCGCCAGCAACTCCTCGTGCGTGCCCACGCCGTGGATGTGTCCGTCGTCCAGCACCACAATGCGATCGGCATCCATGACACTCGCGATACGCTGGGCAATGATGATCACGGTCGTATCGGGAATCCGAGCGATATGCTCGCGAATCTTGGCGTCGGTCGCCATGTCGACCGCGCTCGTCGAGTCATCAAAAATGAGCACACGCGGATGCTTGAGCAGCGTGCGCGCGATGCACAGGCGTTGCTTCTGGCCACCCGAAACACCGGCGCCGCCTTGGCCCAGCTCGCCGTCCAGCCCGCCGATGCGATCAAGGAACTCGTCCACACACGCCGCGCGGCAGGCCGCGAGGAGCTCAT
>URRN01000238.1 GCA_900550185.1 uncultured Collinsella sp. | reverse complement strand
TTGATCCCGATGTGTTTACCATCACGGATACGATTTTGGACCCGCCGCGGTTTACATTTTTGCCGGCTATCTACCAGGACGCCACGCGCCGCAAGTGGGCCGTGCATCAGCGCGGTGCGACCCCGAGGATTTTTGACTACGCGGATGTGCTGCAGTGCGAGATTGTCGAGACCGGAAATCCCGAGGATGTGCCGGAGCTTAGCAATCGCGAACTAGCTCAGCAGATTTTGATTAATCCAGCTCAGGCTACCAAAAACAATGCTGCCAAGCGTAATATGTGCCTTGGTATGGGTGTCATCGTTGCCGTGCAAACCGGCGAGGATGAGATTTCGAAGCTTGAGATTCCGGTGACCGCGGGCGAAGTCAAGCGAGACTCCGGCCTATATCGGTCGTATCGGAACGTTGCGGAGCAGATCAAAGAAGCCTTCGACGCCATGGGGCGTCCGGAGCAATGATGCCTGCAGCATCAAGCGGTTGAGGAGCCGTGCCCATGCCGAGTGAACCATATGCGATTCCGCCCAAAGATTGCGCCTTTGAGGGCATTCTTTGGTATATCAATCATTATGACCTGCAGGGTGGCGACCGGCTGCCCGCCGAGCGTGTGCTCTGTGAAGAGCTGGGCGTGTCGCGCACGGCGTTGCGTGCTGCGATCGCGCGCCTTATTTCGTGCGGAACTTTGGAAAGCCGCCGCGGTTCGGGCACCTATGTGTGTCCTCCCAAACCGCTGAACATCTTTCAGGAAACATGGAACTATACGCAGGCGGTGGAGAGGGTTGGCTCAAAGTCGACCGCACGCCTGGTTTGGTCCAAGGTCGTGTACGCCGATATCGATCTGGCCCAAAAGGCCCAGATCGACCTGGGCATGCCGCTTTTCTGCATTCGACGTGTGCGCGTGGTTAATGGTTCCCCGGCGTCGATTGAGACGGCCCACGTCAATCTGTCTTTGTGCCCCTCGCTTCCCGATCACGATTTTGAGCAGGAAAGCCTCTACGACGTTTTGCTCAAAGAAGGGAATGTCCATGTGACGCACGGCAAGGAGCATATTTCCATCAGCCGTCTGAACGCCGACGAGGCCAAGTTGCTGGGTGCTCAGGAGGGCACGCCGGTGTTTTACAAGGCTTCGCACGAGCGTGACGAGAACGATGGCTTTGTCGAGTATTGCAAGTCCGTGATTCTGCCGACCAAGTATCGTTTTGCCGATAACGGCGAGGCAGACGGCGTTGCGACGAAGGTAGGTGTCGAATGGCTGATGCAGTAGAAGACTTGCCGGTTTACAAACAAATTCGCCGCTGCATTGCGGAGCGAATCGAGCGCGGCGACTACCCGACGGGCTCGATGATTCCGTCCGAAAACGAGCTGGCCGAGGAGTTTGGCACGACGCGCCTGACAATCCGAAGTGCCATGGACGAGCTGGTCAAAAGTGGCCAGATTCGTCGCGTGCAGGGCAAGGGCGCCTTTGTGGGACACAAGTGGTTTGACGAGCACGAACGCAAGGGCGGCTTCCGTCAGTCGGTTCTGGCGTCGGGCGCGACGCCGTCGGTGCGCATTCTGGCGCGCTCCAAACGCTACGCCGGCCCGTATTACGCCGACCTGTTTGGCATCGCCGAGGACGATCTGCTTTACTCGGTGCGCCGTCTCAACTGCATTGATGGGGAGCCCGTGTCGATTGAGATGACGCTGATTCCGTGTCTGCTGTTTCCGGGCATCGAAGACGTGGACATTTCGGTCTTCAGCTTGTTCGAGACCTACGACATGTTGGGGCGCAAACCGGACAAGTCGATTGAGAAACTCGATATTGAAGCGCTGGGCGCACGCGATGCGAGTTTGCTCAATCTTGAGCCGGGCGACCTGGCGCTCGTACTGGAATGCATGACCTATGACTCGAGTGGGCAGGCGATCGAGCATGCCAAGTCTTTTAACCGCGGTGATGCCGGCGGATATACCTACAACTATTAGCGTCTAGAGCATCCTCGTGCACGGCGGGGTGCTCATTTTTTTACGGACATGTGTCGCATGACCGATGAACGGCAAAAACTGACCGTCTACCGAGAGGGGAGGATGAAATCAAAAAATCGGTATTAAAAACGGCTAACCTGTAATCGTTCACTGGTATTAAGAACCTTTGAATTGTTGAGCTTGGGGCCAAGATGTCCACAAGGTTAAGCGGCGAGACGGGGCGGCAAGCCTGTCCATTCCGTGCGACAATTCAAACTGCTCGTGAAAGGAGCGGGAATGAAGGAGACCGAGAAGATCGAGATCATGCAC
>URRN01000237.1 GCA_900550185.1 uncultured Collinsella sp. | reverse complement strand
CAACAAGGGCAAGGGCTCGGGCGGAAAGCTCGCCGACACGGGCGACGGCTCTGGCATCGCCGCCGGGCTCGCCGCTGCCGCCGTGGCGACGACGGTCGCCGGCACGGCAATGCTTGCCAATGACCGCGAGGACAATGGAGACGTTGACGAATAGGCCAGCCGGCCCTTTTGGACACATCGATTTGATTGGGGGGCGCAGAATACCGTTCTGCGCCCCTATTTTTGACATGAAGGAGCAACGCCTCGCAGGTTGAACGACCAGCCACCGTGCCGCCAGATGCGCGGGCGTAAGTCTGGCCCGAACGCCGACGTCGGCTACATCACCATGTTCAGCGCGTTCACAAATTCCTGGGCCTTCGCACGGCTACTCAGGCTAAAGACACAGGCAGTCAACAATCTGTTGCGCAGAAAAACGTCGCGGCCCTTGATCCTGTTGACTCCCGTGATGTCCTTAAGGTAGACAATCTCGATATGCTTGCCGCCGAAAGTACCATTCTTGAGCACCTCGATACGGTTAGGCTAGATCTTGACGTCTTTAAACATGCCCGAACCTTTGTCCTGGAACAACAAGGTGCTGTTGTCCATGCGTGTCACTCCCATGGGGTTCGCTAAAACTGCCTCTATGGTCACATTTTAGTCACTTCGGGAATCCTGCACGAAGGCGCTAGGCGACATTGAAATTCGAGTCCGCGCGAGGCTTTAAGATAGACATGATCAGCCGCATCGATGCGACTGGCAATGCTTCTAGGAGTACGCCTCGTATTATTCGCCATTAGAGGAGGCCTTACATGCTTTACGTATGGGAATTCGAGTTCTTTGATTCGGACGGCGTTGTCGACGCTGTGCCATGTGGCTCGCTGGGCGGAGGGGGAACGTTTGGCTCCGACCTAAACGACGCTGTCGAAAGCGCCGCTGATTTTCTCACATGTATGGTCGACGATCACCTTATGGGCGGCGTCGATCTTCCCGCGCCGGACTTTGGACACCAGCCACAACACGGCGGCAAGATTATCGCCGTGGCCGTCAGCCGCGAGCTCGGCGACATCCCCGCCGTCACCGCAGCGGATGCCGCACGTATGCTCGGTGTTAGCTCAGCACGGGTATCGCAACTGATAAATGCAGGAATGTTGGATTCATGGAAGGACGGCACCAAGCGCATGGTGTCCAAAACTTCCATCGAGGCACGACTCACCGACGCACCAAAGGCAGGGCGCCCCAAAGAGGTCCCTATTGCCGTATAAGGCGAGGCTACTGCGCACTTTTATTCCACACGATGTTTTCAGCCTGGTATAAACAAGTTCAATAACAGAAAGCAAATCCAACCATCGTGTCTAATTACGAAAGGATTTTCGCCTTTTCTGCAGCAAACTCTTCCTCGGTAAGTACTCCACTATCACGCAGCGCTGCAAGTCTCTCGGGCCTTGCAACTACATCACCACTATCCACCAGCGTCTCAATAGTCTGTGAAACCTGCGGATACTGCTCGAGCTCCTTCGATAGGGCATCGACTATCTCGGCAATATTCTTTGCATTTTTGCCCCCGTTTAATACGTTTGTCCTGACCTTAGATGACGAGTTGACAGTAACGCCAGATCCGCCTTCAACTGGAACAACCGAAATACTGATATTTTCACCCCAGGACCAAAGGCTCATACCAATCTCGGCTGCAACTGTTCTTGTTGCGGGCGATGCGCTATCAACTTTTACTTTAGGCAGCTTTTCCATAGCTGCCTTCAAGGCATTAAACGTGTCGTCAGGAGAATACGGTACCTGAATCTGAAGCTGCTGATCCGCAAAACCCATAATCCGGCCTCCGCTTCTACAAGATTAAGGCTATCGGCAATGGTAGCACGTTCCCAGCACTTTTAAATTCATCTAATGACCTTGTGATGCAGCCCGACACCCCAGCACTACTCCCTATTTCCCAAATAGCGCACCCAGCAGACCCTTGCGTTTGGGCTTCTCCTCTCGGTAGGAACCCTCGGCGGTTGCTGCCACCTGCCGCGGCTGTTCGCCGCCTCCGCGACGTACGATCTGGTATAGGAAGGGCGATTTAACGTATTTGACCTCGATGGGCGTGGCGTGCACGGTGCTTTCGCTCGACAGCATCACGTTGGGATTGAGCGGTGCCACCACATGCGTCTCGCGTTTGTCGCTAAACACCACCGCGGCCGCGCGGCCCGTCTGGCCGTTCACGGCGATGCGCACCTGCTCGCCATCGCGGCTGTCCGTCGCCGGACGATCGACAAAGTAGACCGGCACCATAACCAGGC
>URRN01000236.1 GCA_900550185.1 uncultured Collinsella sp. | reverse complement strand
CAGGCGTAAAGGGAACGGCCACCACCGCATCGACCCCGGTTTGAGCCAGGGCATGCAGGCGGTCGGCCGTCGTCATCAATTTTTGAGCGGGCGATGGACTCACCACGACGTCCGGGTCAGGATCGAAAGTAATCACGACCGCTTTGCTGCCGTGATCATACGCATCGCGAATAACCGCATCGATCAGCTCTTGGTGCCCACGATGTACGCCATCAAACACGCCAATGGCGATTGAAGCGGCACCCAAGAACTCGCACCCATCAAATGCATCGGCAGAAACGATACGGGCCTCATCCAACTCACCCGCGAAAAAAATACGCGCGAGCTCGTGGGGTGCCAGCATCATCGAACACCGCCGATCGCCTGCGGAAAGACGTGCTCCATCACAAAGCGGCCGCCCTCGATACGAGCAAGCGCCTTCAATCCACCATCGAGCACGAGCGCAAACGGCGCCTTCGCCGTATCGAAATCCGCAAGCGCGCGTTCAACGGGAATTCGGCGACCACAAAGCAGGTCGTCTGCAAGATTACCCGGCAAATCGACACGCGTGGCACCAAGGGCGGCGATGGGATCCAGAGCGAAGCCGGCAGCGGACTCGGCAGAGAGCTCCTCTACCGCATGACAGGCGCCAATGGAAACCACGCCGGAGGCCGTACGGCGCAGCGCGGAAATATGCGCAGCACTATCGCAGGCGCGCCCCAGATCGCGAGCGAGCGCACGAATGTAGGTGCCCTTGCTTACCGAAAAGGCCACGGTCCAGACGCACGTTTCGCCCTCGCCGCTCACGGCGATCAGGTCGGCGGCATAGACCTCGACGGGGCGCGGGGGCAACTCAACCGCGTTGCCCTCGCGAGCACTCTTATAGGCGCGAACACCATTGACCGAGATGGCCGAAAACGCTGGCGGCACCTGCATCTGCGGGCCAAGCATAGCGGCTAGCTGCTTACGGGCGTAAGCGAGATCGTGCAGCTCGGGGGCAACGGGCACCGTGCGAACGGCCTCGCCCTCCGCGTCATCGGTATTCGTCTCGACACCAAACGAAATGTCGGCGACATAACTTTTGGTATCGAGGGTTAGCATGCCCAGCAGACGGGTCGCCTGGCCCACGCCCACCACCATGACACCCGAGGCCATGGGGTCGAGCGTACCGGCATGGCCGATGCGTCGCTCATGGAGGGCGCGTCGGCACTGCGATACCACGTCGTGGGACGTGCAGCCCACCGGCTTATCGACGGCGAGCAGCATATTCAATTGAGAAGGCGTTCGACGAGCCATGTACCATCCAAAATGTTAGAGCTCGACGGTCACCGAAGCGGGATCCTCCCCCACCAGCTCGGCCAGCATGGGAAGTGCCACGGCGAGCGTCTCGCGAATCGTTCCGTTGTTGGAGAAACCGGCGGCAGCATGATGCCCGCCACCGCCAAAGTTGGCAGCAATCTCGGACACATCGAGGTCGCCCTTGGAGCGCAGGTTACCGCGTACCTTGGTATCGCCCTCAATGCCCTTCAGGAACAGGCAAACCTCCACACCCATCACCGAGCGCACCACATCGACCAGGCCGTCGCACTCGTCCGAAGTGACGCCGCAGGCCTCGAGGTCGCTCTGGTACGCATAACTATATGCCACGCGACCGTGCGCCACGGTTTTGATGCGGCCCATAACGATGGACTTGAGATGCAAGAACTCCACGCGCATGCTCTGGTAGACCTCGAGCGCAACGCGCGCCGGATCGGCACCGTGCGCAACCAGGCGCGAGGCGGCATGGAACGCAGCGGCATCGGCGTTTTGGTACTGAAAACGACCGGTATCGGTCACCAGGCCGCACAGCAGGCAGGTCGCGACACCATCGCGAGCCACAATGCCGCAATTATCCAAAAAGCGGTCGATAATCATGGCGCAGGCTGCGGCGCCGACGCACCTCAGGCTCAGCTCGGCAAATTCCTCACGCGCCGGATGATGATCGAAACACACCACATGCGACGAGCGGCGGAGTACCTCGGCTGAGTTGTTCAGACGCTCGACGACCGGCACGTCCACCGAGATGAACAGGTCCGGATTGCCGGTATACGCAGATGCCGGCACCAGACGGTCGGCGCCCTCCATAAAGCGGTAGATGCGCGGAACCGGGTCATCGTCTGCCAGCAGCAGGGCAATGTCCTTGTTGGGGAAAAACTTCATAAGCGATAAGCCCAGGCCCAGCACGGAGCCCAGGGCGTCGCCATCGGGAGACGTATGTCCCGAAATCGCAATGGAGGACGCACCCTCGATGA
This sequence comes from uncultured Collinsella sp., assembly GCA_900550185.1. Taxonomy (GTDB): domain Bacteria; phylum Actinomycetota; class Coriobacteriia; order Coriobacteriales; family Coriobacteriaceae; genus Collinsella. The sequence continues at coordinate 15 of URRN01000236.1, read as the reverse complement.
GCTCGAGGATGCGTC
>URRN01000235.1 GCA_900550185.1 uncultured Collinsella sp. | reverse complement strand
GCGAGCGCGGCATCACGATCAAGTCCAATGCCGTTCGCGTGTCCTATGACGCCGACGATGGCGAGACGTATCAGTTCAATCTGATCGATACGCCGGGCCACGTGGACTTTACCTATGAGGTCTCGCGCTCGCTGGCAGCCTGTGAGGGCGCGGTGCTCGTTGTCGACGCCACACAGGGCGTCGAGGCACAGACCGTCTCCAACGCGACGCTTGCCATGAACGCCAATCTGGACATTGTGCCGGCCATCAACAAGATCGACCTGCCCTCGGCTCATCCCGACGAGGTTAAGACCGAGATCGAGGATGACCTGGCGATCCCTGCCGATGATGCCGTGTGTGTCTCGGGCAAGACCGGCGAGGGCATCCACGATCTGCTGGAGTCCATTGTCTTTCTGATCTCTCCGCCCAAGGGCGATGCGAATGCGCCGCTCAAGGCACTCATTCTGGATTCATACTTCGACGAGTATCGTGGCGTCGTCGCCACGGTGCGCATCTTTGACGGCTCCATCAAAAAGGGCGATACCTTGCGCATGATGCAGGCAAAGGGCGACTTTTTGGTCGATGGCGTGGGCGTCAAGCGTCCCGCCGAGACGCCGGTCGACGCGCTGACGGTCGGCGAGGTCGGATACGTGGTCACGGGCCTGAAGGACCCCGAGGCCGTTCGCGTGGGCGACACCCTTACCTGGGCGTCGAACCCCTGCCCCGAGCCGCTTCCCGGTTACCGCGAGGCTAAGCCCATGGTCTATACGGGCCTGTTCCCGATCGATAACAAGGACTACGAGAACCTGCGTGACGCGCTCGATAAGCTGCATGTCAACGACCCGTCGTTGGTGTGGGAGCCCGAGACTTCGGTGGCGCTCGGCTTTGGTTTCCGCGTTGGCTTCTTGGGCCTGCTGCATATGGAGGTCGTCAAGGAGCGCCTGGAGCGCGAGTTCAACCTGGACCTGATTGCCACGAGCCCTTCGGTGGACTATCACGTCTACAAGACCGACGGCGAGATGATTGATGTTCGCAGCCCGCAGGATCTGCCCGAGGCTACGCGCATCGAGCGCATCGAGGAGCCCTACCTCAAGGCCAAGATTATCTGTCCGCCCGAGTATACGGGTGCCGTCATGCAGCTCGCTATCGAGCATCGCGGCATTACAACCGACATGATCCATCTCACGAGCAAATCGGTCGAGATGCGTTTCGACATGCCGCTTGCCGAGCTCATTCTGGACTTTTTTGACCAGCTCAAGAGCCGCACCAAGGGTTACGCCTCGCTCGACTACGAGTTCAACGAATATCGCCCCTCCGAGCTCGTCAAGCTCGACATCCTGCTTTCGGGCGACGAGGTGGACGCGCTGTCGTTTATCGTGCACAAGGATAAGGCTTATGGCCTGGCCCGCGGTCTGTGCGACAAGCTCAAGGAAATCATTCCGCGCCAGCTGTTCGAGGTGCCTATCCAGGGCGCCATCGGCAACAAGATCATTGCCCGCTCTACCGTCAAAGCGCGCCGCAAGGACGTGCTGGCCAAGTGTTATGGCGGCGATATCTCGCGAAAGCGCAAGCTGCTCGAGAAGCAGAAAGAGGGCAAAAAGCGCATGAAGGCCATCGGCTCGGTCGAGGTTCCGCAGGAGGCCTTTATGGCGATTCTCAAGGTGGACGAGTAGGTCCATGGCACTTTCTGAATACAGCAAGCGGTTGCTTGGCGCCTATGCCGAGCAGCCGTTCCTTATGGCTCCCATGGCGGGCGTGACCGATCCCGCCTATCGCATCATGTGCCGCCGCCGCGGTGCCCATCTTGCCTATAGCGAGATGGTGAGCGTGGCGGGCCTTGCCTATGCCAGCAATAAGACGTGGCGCCTGGTACTGCCGGCCGATGAGGAGCAGCAGATCTGCGTGCAGCTCTTTGGCTCCAAGCCCGATCAGTTTGCGAGCGCTGTTGCTGCCGTCGAGGAGCGTGTGGGCGATCGCCTGTCGCTGATCGATATCAACATGGCCTGCCCGGCTCGCAAGGTCGTCACCAAGGGCGAGGGCTCGGCGCTTATGCGCACTCCCGATCTGGCCGAGCAGATCGTCGAGGCGGCGGTGGGCGCGGCGCATGTGCCCGTGACCGTAAAAATCCGTAAGGGCTTTTACGCCGAAGACCGCAACGCCGCGACGTTTGCCCAGATGCTTGAGGGAGCAGGGGCCGCCGCGGTGGCGGTACATGGTCGCTGCGCCACGCAGCTCTATACGGGCCAGGCCGATTGGTCGGTCGTCGATGAGGTGGCCGACGCCGTCGAGATTCCCGTTATCGGTTCGGGCGATGTGTTCTCGGCCGAGGACGCTGCTGAGCATCTGCACGGCTCGG
>URRN01000234.1 GCA_900550185.1 uncultured Collinsella sp. | reverse complement strand
GTCGGGATCGAACGACGTCAGCGTGCCGTCCACGTCAAAAAAGAGCACGGCAGAATCGGGGCACGCATCAATCATATGGGTTCCTTTCGGGGGCGAGAGTAAACGAAGCATCCATCATATAATGGAGCGACGCAACCAGAGAGGTCACCCATGGAATTTTACGCAAGCTGCCCCGAGGGCTTTGAGTCCGCACTCGCCGATGAGCTTAAACGCCTCGGGCTTTCGCATGTTCGCCGGCTGAAGGGCCGCGCCACGTTTGAGGGCGAGCTCGAAGAAGGCTACCGCGCCTGTCTGTGGTCGCGTCTGGCGAGCCGCGTGTTTGCGGTGCTCGGGCGCTTTGAGGCGCAGGACGCCGACGAGCTGTACGATAGCGTTTACGACATCGCCTGGGAGAACATCGTCCGCCCCGGCGCCACCATTGCCATCACCGCCCGCGGCGTGACCGAGCAGCTGCGCAACACGCGTTTCTCGGCCCTGCGCGCCAAAGACGCGCTGTGCGACCGCCTGGCCGAGACCACGGGCCGTCGCGCCGACGTCGACGCCGCCGACCCCGACGTGCACCTGCTGCTTTCGCTGCGCCAGCGCCGCGCGAGCATGAGCCTGGACCTTTCGGGCGATCCGCTGTTCAAGCGCCTGCCGCCTGCCGCAACCCGTGCCGGCGAGGGCACGCACGTGCTGCGCCCCGACTATTCCGCACTGGTACTTTCGCAGGTCGGCTGGACTGCACTGTGCGAGCGTGAGCTGACGGCCGATGATTACGAAAACGAGGCCCTGCCCACGCTGATCGATGCCTCGTGCGCCGGCGGCGGCCTGCTGCTGGAAGCCGTGAACATTCTGACCGACCGCGCCCCGGGCGCCGCACGCGAGCGCTGGGGCTTTGAGGGCTGGCAGCTGCACAACGCCGCTCTGTGGGAGCAGCTGCTTGCCGAGGCGCGCGAGCGCGAGGCGGCAGCGCGCGAACGCCAGGCGCGCATCGTGGCCGCAGACATCGACCCCGCCGCTCGCAAGACCGCCGAGCGCATGGTCAAGAGCGCTGGCTACAAGCGTTTTGTCGACTTTTGCGCCGCCAAGCCCGCCACCGTGCTGGACCATGCGGGCGCCGTCGCCGGTGCCGCCGTGGTCGCAGACACCACCGAGACCCCGCTTTCGCTCATGCACGACGCCATGACGCTCGTGGGCGAGCTGCGCCGCGCGCCCGAGCTTTCCGCGGCGCCGGTCGCTGCGCTCACCCGCGATGGCCTTATGGCCCGCGCGCTCCATGCCGAGCCCGCGCGCTCCATCGCCGTCATGCCCAATAACGAGGAGGCGGCTCTTGAGGTTTGGCACTCGCTCGACCACGCCGCCGCGGCATTCGAGGCTGCGACCAGCATAAACGCCGAGGAACAGTCCACGGACGTCGAAGACGAAGCCGCCGCTTCCTCCATGCCCGAACCTGCCGCCACGCTCGACTTGGGCGACGGCAAGCCGCTGCCCGTGCTCATCCCCGGGTCCGAGCAGTTCGCCAACCGCCTGCGCAAGAACGCGCGCCTGCGCCGCAAGTGGGCCAAGCGCGAGGGCGTAAGCTGCTACCGCGTCTACGATGCCGACCTGCCCGACTACTCCGCCGCCATCGACCTGTACGAGGGTTGCCCGCAGACGCCGGGCCGCTGGCTCGTCATCGCCGAATACGCCGCGCCCAAGACCATCGACCCCGCGCTAGCCCAGGCCCGCATGCTCGACATTCTGGCCATCGCGCCGCGCATCCTTGATGTTCCGGCCGAGCATGTGCACGCCAAGGCCCGCATGCGTTCGCGCGGCGGCTCGCAGTACGGCAAGCAGGGCGCCGGCAAGGGCGGCTCGGGCGAGCGCGCCAATATCGCACGCCGTCGTCTGCCACTCATCGAAGAGGGCGGCCTTACCTTTGCCGTCAACTTTGACGACTATCTGGATGTGGGCATCTTCCTGGATCACCGCGTCACCCGCAACCTAGTGCGCGAGCACGCCAAGCAGGCGCGCCGCTTCCTCAACCTGTTTGCCTACACTGGCACTGCCACCTGCTACGCGGCCGATGGCGGCGTCGAGGAGACCGTGACGGTCGACCTTTCCAACACCTACCTGGACTGGGCCGAGCGCAATATGCGCCAGAACGGCTTTGTTGGTCCGCAGCATCATTTTGTGCGCGACGACGTGCTCGCCTGGATTCGCGACCAGCGCCAGACGCGCAACCGCTGGGACCTGATCTTTGTCGACCCACCCACGTTTTCGAACTCGTCCAAGATGGGCCGCCGCACCTGGGACGTCCAGCGCGACCATGTTGAGCTTTTGGCCGGCGTATCGCGCCTGCTCGCACAGGGCGG
>URRN01000233.1 GCA_900550185.1 uncultured Collinsella sp. | reverse complement strand
TAGAGGTCTCGGGCATCGTCGACGGCGAGCTTCGCGCCCATCTCCAGCCGATACGGTTCGACGGCATGAAAGGGACGAACGCACCCGTAGAGGCCGGAGAGGATCCACAGGTGGCTTTGCAGCCAGGCGAGCTGTTCGGCATCCATTACCTCGGGTGCCATGCTCTGGTACTGAATGCCGTGATAGGACATGATGGCAGGGGAGATGCGGCGCGCGATACCGGAATCGGCAAAATCGCCGTTTCCCAAGATGGGCTCGAACTCATGCAAAATGTCGAGACAAGGGCCCAGCAGCTTGTTGCTGACGTTCCACAGAGCTTGTAGGCCGCTGTCGCCTTCGGTTCGTTCGATGTCCAAGAGCGCATGGTGCAGCTGGGCGGTCTCGCGCGCAAAGGGCGGAATCCCCTGAACTTCAAAAGCATCTTGTGCCGCGCGCATTTGCTTGGCGGGCGAAACGATGACCTGCAGCATGGACTCTCCTCTGCCAATAAAGAAATTGCGGTGGAATACGGTCTGTTTGGGCTATTGAAAGACCAAATCAATCCGTATTCCACCGCAAGTTATGGGTGGGGTGGATTAGGCGCGCTCGAGGAAGGCCTTGTAGCCGCGGTAGGCCTCGTAGATGTCGGCCTTGTTAGCGACCTCCCACAGGGCGTGCATGGACAGGACGGCAACGCCGGAGTCGATGACGTTCATGCCGTACTTGGCCATGATGTAGGCGATGGTGCCGCCGCCGCCCGCGTTGACGCGGCCGAGCTCGCAGGTCTGGAAGTCCACGCGGGCCTCGTCCATGATGTCGCGGATGAGGGCCACATACTCGGCATCGGCGTCGTTGGAGCCACCCTTGCCGCGGCTGCCCGTGTACTTGTTAAAGCACAGGCCACGACCCATAAAGGCTGCGTTCTTGGTTTCGAACTTGCCGGCGTAGCCCGGGTCGAAGCCGGCGGACACGTCAGAGGAGAGCATGCGGCTGTGGGCGAGTGCACGGCGCAGGGTCAGCGGGCTATCCTCGCCGGCGAGCGTCATGATCTCGGCGACGGTGTTCTCGAAGAAGCGGCTCGTCATGCCGGTGGCACCCACGGAACCGATCTCCTCCTTGTCGACGATGAGTGTGATGCTCGTGCGCTCCACGTTGGCGACGTCGATCTGGGCGAGCATGGAGGGATAGGCGCAGACACGGTCGTCGTGGCCATAGCCCAAAATCATGGAGCGGTCGAGGCCCATGTCGCGGGCCGGGCCGGCGGGCACGACCTCGATCTCGGCGGAGAGGAAGTCCTCCTCCTCGACGTCGTACTGCTCCTTGAGGATATCCAGGAACATCTGCTTGACGGGCTCCTTGGGAGCGTCCTTGTCGTCCTCGTCAAACTTGACGGGACGGCCGCCCACGATCACGTCGAGGATCTCGGCGTCGACGGCGTCCTTGGCGGGCTTGGCCATCTGCTCGCTCGAGAGGTGGATCAGCAGGTCGGAGATGGTAAAGACCGGGTCGTCGGCCTTGTCACCGATGTTGATGTCGACGGTGGTGCCATCCTTTTTGCAGATGACGCCTACGAGTGCGAGCGGGGAAGCGACCCAGTGGTAGCTCTTGACGCCGCCATAGTAGTGCGTGTCGAGATAGGCCATGTCGCCGGCCTCGAAGGCGGGGTTCTGCTTGAGGTCCAGGCGCGGCGAGTCCACGTGGGCGCCCAGGATGTTAAAGCCCTGCTCGAGCGGGGCGGTGCCCAGGTTGACGAGCATGAGGTCCTTGCCGTGATTGGCGGCGTACACCTTGTCGCCGGCCTTGAGCGCGCGGCCCTCGGCAATCACGGTCTCCAGATTGACGTAGCCCGCCTCCTCGGCCATCTTGATACCGGTCTTGACGCACAGGCGCTCGGTCTTGTTCTCGCTCAAAAACTGCTTATAACCGCGGCAAAGCTCCTCGAGCTCCTCGATTTGCTGTGGCGTGTACTTTTTCCATGCGCAGGGACGCTCCATGACGCAGGCTCCTTTCGGATCGATCGTGCTGGTTGATGTACCGTGAGCCATCGTATCACGCTCGGGCTCGCGACGGCAGGGAAGCCTGATGTGCGGTGGCCGTGGGGCGGGGAGCGTGTAAACTGGAGTGAGCAAACCGTGCCCAGCCCAAAGCGAGGTATTCAATATGTCTGACAAGCGCCGCACCTTTGCCGTTATCGACGGCAACTCGCTCATGCACCGCGCCTTCCACGCCGTGCCGCCCACCATGAACGCGCCGGACGGTCGTCCCACCAACGCGATCTTTGGCTTTTTGAATATGTTCCTCAAGATGATCGATGCCTTTAACCCCGACGGTGTGGTCGTGGCATTTGATAAGGGCAAGCCGCGCGTGCGCATGGAGATGCTGCCGCAGTA
>URRN01000232.1 GCA_900550185.1 uncultured Collinsella sp. | reverse complement strand
GAGTAGCACGGGTCGAGCGAGCCGACGATCAGCGCCGCATCGCCCACGGTGTTGCCGCGGAACATGTAGCGCAGAACCGGCCAGTTGCTGTACGTGGCGGCCTTGGCGCGCCAGCGGTAGCACTTCTGGTTGTTGCCAAGCATAGCCCAGTGCACGTCCTCGCCGCGCGGCGCCTCGGTGGCGCCGATGGCGTACTTGTGCGGGGTGTACTCCCAATCCGTGGTGAGGATGGGGCCCGACGGGCAGTTCTCGAGCATGGTCTCAATCATGTCGATCGAATCGTAGACCTCCTGGATGCGAACGGCGGTACGGCCGAAGGCATCGCAGGTGTCGGCCGTGGCGGCGTGCATCTTTTGGACGTCCGGATCGGCGTAGCCGTCGAAGGGATGGTCAAAGCGCACGTCGCGGGCATAGCCCGAGCCACGCATGAGCGGGCCGACCGGCGAGAAGTCACGTGCGATCTTGCGGTCCAAGATGCCGATGCCGCTCGTACGCTCGATAAAGTTGGGCGTGGAGAGCAGCACGTCGACGAGTTCCTGAACCTCGGAGCGCAGCTGGTGGATGGTCGTGAGCGTGGAGAGCTTCTGCTCGGCCAAAATGTCGCGACGCACGCCGCCGATCACGTTGAGGCCGTAGGTCTTGCGGTGACCGGAGAGCTTCTCGGCCAGGTCCATGGACTTCTCGCGGACGCGGAAGAACTGCTGGAAGCCGGAATCGAAGCCCGTGTAGTGCGACGCCAGGCCAATGTTGAGCAGATGCGAGTGCAGGCGCTCGACCTCGAGCATGATGGCGCGGATGTACTGGGCGCGCGGCGGGACATGAATGCCCTGGGCGCGCTCGACGGCCTCGGCGTAGGCCACCGAGTGGGCGCAGCCGCAGATGCCGCAGATACGGTCGGCGAGGAACGTCACGGCGTCATAGTTCAGGCGCGTCTCGGCGACCTTCTCCATGCCGCGGTGCACGTAGAACAGACGGTAGTCGGCGTCGACGATCGTCTCGCCCTCGACGAACAGGCGGAAGTGGCCGGGCTCGTCGGAGGTAATGTGCAGCGGGCCCATGGGGACAAGCGTGGTCTCCTTGCCCTTGGTATCGGCCAAGAACTCGTAGTTTTCCATGTCGCTCGCGGGAGCGGGACGGAAGCGGTAGTCCATGGAGTCCTTGCGCAGCGGGTACAGGCCGCTGGGCCAGTCATCGGGCAGCACCAGGCGGCGACGATCGGGAAGGCCCTCGGGAATCAGGCCGAACATATCGCGCAGCTCGCGCTCGCCCCACACGCAGGCGGGGACGAACGGCGTCACGGACGGGAACGTCATCTTGGCGGGATCGACCTCGGTGCGCACGGTCACCCAGCCGGGGTCCTCCCCCTCCATGGAGATGACGTAGTACACGGCGTAACGGCCGCACAGACTGCGCTCGTCGTTGCCGATGATCACGGGAATCCAGCCGTAGCGCTCGTAATACAGGTAGTGGACGGCCTCGGGCAGCTTGTCCTGCTTGACGGTAATCGTCAGCTGGTCCTCACACTGCCACTCGACCTTCTCGATGCAGCCCGGAACGGCGCGGCGCAGGGCCTCGACATGGCTCTCGCAGCGACGGGCATACACCTTGTTCTCAGTTTCAATCATTCGTTACTCCACCTCGCTCTGAGCGGTCTCGGTACCGAACACAGCGCGGTACATCGGCGTCGCGTGAAGTTCCTCGGTGCTCTGCTCGAGCACGATGCCGGTCGCGGTCTCCACACCGTGCACGAGGGGCAGCGGGGTGGCGATGCCAAACCACAAGATCATGACAGCCAGGATGATTTCGGGGATAAGCATGAGCGCCGGGGCCTCATGCTTGCCCATGCCCTGGGGCGCATGGCCGAACACCGACTTGAGTGCGATGCGGGTGAGCGCGGAGATGGCCACGGTAAGACCGAGGGCGACCACGACGACCAGCCACATGGGACCGGCGGTAACACCGGCGACAAAAGTCAGGAACTCGGAGATAAACATGCCAAAGGGCGGGAAGGCACCAAGACCGAGCAGCGCCAGGATGGCGAGCGCGGCGGTTGCGGGGGCAACCTCGACGACGCCCTGGATCTTGGCCAGGCTACGCGTGCCAAAGGCGTGCTGGATGTTGCCGGACACGCAGAAGGCAAGCGTCTTGGTAAAGCCGTGGAACACGCAGTGCAGCAGGGCCGCGGCGATACCCAGCGGGCCACCGATACCCAGGCACAGGGCGATAACGCCCACGTTCTCCACAGAGGAGTACGCAAAGCGGCGCTTGAGGTCGTCCTGGCGAAACATCGAAAGCGCCGCCACCAAAATGGACAGCGTGCCGACGATCAGCAGCAAAAGTTGCGGATACTCGGCGCCCACGGCCTGGATAGT
>URRN01000231.1 GCA_900550185.1 uncultured Collinsella sp. | reverse complement strand
GGTTCTCGGGGTCGGTGTAGACATCGCCGATATCGGTGCGGTCAATACCGACAACGGCGGCGATGTCGCCGGCGCCGACTTCCTGGCACTCGGTACGGCCCAGGTAGTCGAAGGTAAAGAGCTGTTTGACGGTAGCGGTGGCGCTGGAGCCGTCGTTCTTGACAACCAGGATCTGGTCGCCCTGGTGAATGGCACCAGAGTACACGCGGCCGATACCGATGCGGCCGACAAAGTTAGAGTGGTCGATGGTCACGCACTGCATGGCCAGCGGAGCGGTCTCGTCAACCTCGGGTGCGGGCATGTCGTCGATGATCATGTCGAGCAGCGGGTACATGTCCATGTTGCCGTCGTTGGGGTCATGACGGGCAAAGCCGTTGACGCCGCTGGCGTAGATGACATGCTCCATGGCAAACTCAAGCTGGTCGTCGGTAGCACCCAGGTCGGCCATAAGGTCCAGGCAGTCGTTGTAGGCCTTCTCGGGGTTGGCACCCGGACGGTCGATCTTGTTGATGACGATCATGATCTTAAGGCCGGTGTCGATAGCGTGACGCAGCACGAAGCGGGTCTGGGGCATGGGACCCTCAAAAGCGTCGACCAGCAGCAGGGCGCCGTCGGCCATACGCAGCACGCGCTCGACCTCGCCGCCGAAGTCGGCGTGGCCCGGGGTGTCGATGACGTTGATCTTGACGTCCTTGTACTCGATAGAGATGTTCTTGGCGAGAATCGTGATGCCGCGCTCGCGCTCCTGGTCGTTAGAGTCCAGGACGCGGTCCTCGACCTGCTGGTTGGCACGGAAGGCGTCCGTGGCACGCAGGAGCTTGTCGACCATCGTCGTCTTGCCGTGGTCGACGTGGGCGATGATGGCGATGTTTCTCAGATTGTCTACGCGCATGTAGTTCCCCTATCTTCTATCTATATACAACCGGCACGCGTATGCGACCCACCCAGCAATGCAACGCTCGGCGGGAATATTGAGCCTTTTACCGAAAACTCGTTTATTTTAGCGATTTTAGATGAGAGGGGTTTCCTCACCTGCAGGTTCAGGGTCGCTCCACATAAAACCATCGCCGGCGCCCATGCCCTCATACAGCACATATGCCGAAAAACCGCTCTCGAGCGTGGTTTCGAAGAAGCTTACGAGCAGGGCATCGTGATAGCCGCCGTCAATCTCGACACAACCGGTGTAGCCGATGGCATAGCGGGCAATGCGGCCCAGGCCCTCGTCCTTAAGACCCATCTTGTGCTCGGAGATAAAGTTGGTGGCCGCCTCGAGGCACGCCTCTTCGCCGTCCTCGTCAAGCGCCGCCAGATATCGGTTGGAAGCAGCGTCCTCGATCGCCACAACTACGCCCGGATTCTCACCGGCGGCAAGGTCGTCCAAGAACGCACCAATCAGGTCACACACCATGGCGTCGAGCTCGGCGGAGACGTTACCGGCGTCCTGCATATCCTGTGCCATCTTTAGACCTTCCCATCGAGTCTGGCGTCGTTACAGTTCTTGCGCCTCGGCGGCGATCTTAGCAGCGGCATCGCGGGCGCGCATCATATCCGCTGCACGCTTGTCGAGCACCTTGATCTGGCTAGTCAGCATGACTGCATCGACCACACCCCAGATCACGAGGCCCGTAGAGATCGAAAACCCAAGCGCACCAACTGTACCACGAAGGCGCGAGCAGATAGCCGCGACAAGGGCGGAGACGACAACCATCTTGATAAACGAGCCGCGGCGCTCGCGAAGCGTGCGGGCCTGCGTCACATAGGCAATGCGTGCCGCCTCAGAAGCCTCCGAGCGCATCTGGGCCTCGCGCGCAATGGCCGCCGCCTCAGCCGACATACCGCCGGCCATCAGCGAACACTCCGCAACTCTGCCGCCCCGCATTTAGAAGTCATCGGGGGAGAGCGTATGGACGAACTCGTCGAACTTCTCGAACTCCTGCTCGTCGTCGACATCCTCGGCGTGGGTAGAAACAGTGCCCAAGCGATTCATGATGTCGTCCTCCACAAACATGGGAGCATTGCTGCGCACGGCAAGGGCAATGGCGTCACTGGGGCGGGCGTCGATCTTGCGCTCCTCGCCATCGACCAGTACGACGATCGTCGCGTAGAACACCGGCGGCTCGGCGCGAACGATCTCGATGCGCTCGAGTTTGGCACCCAGGGCGTCAACGGTATCGAGCAGCAGGTCATGGGTAATCGGGCGCTCGGCGCGGCCGCTATCGATGCCGCGGCTGATGGCAGCAGCTTCAAACGAACCAGTCTGAATGGAAAGGGAACGCAGCGGCGCGGGCGAGTCCGATTTGCTGCTGCGCTCACGAAGCACGATAAGCGATGGCACGGGACCGGCGGCCATGACGATGGTCTCTATGTCGACACGAA
>URRN01000230.1 GCA_900550185.1 uncultured Collinsella sp. | reverse complement strand
GCTGGCGGCGCTGGCCGTCGACGCTCTGGGCCCGCGTAATGTGATTGGCCTGGTGCTGGGGCGCAACCGTATCTTTACGCCGGCGCAGGAAGAGGCCGAGGCTGCCCGCTGTGCCGCCGTCCGCGCCATCGCCGAGCGTCTGCACATTCGCACCGTCGAGCGCGATGCACCGGATGCGGCGCGTGTGCTCGATCGCGACGTGTCGGCGGGCGATGCCGAGCGTCTGCGCTCGCGTACGCTGGGCCTCATGCTGGAGGACACGGCGCTCGAGTTGGGTGCGATGGCGCTGAGCCCGCTGTCCAAAACCGAGTACGCACTGGCGGCGCCGGCGCTTTGCGGCGGCTACCAGGGCGATTATGCGCCCTTTGGCGATGTGTACCTGTCGACGCTTGAGTTTGTGGCGCGCGTGCGCAACCGCACGTCTGCCGTGGTGCCCCAAGAGCTCGTGACGCTCAACGCGGTGGAAGATTGTATGGAGCGCGTGCTGGCGCAGGCGCTCTCGACGCTCGACGGTCCGGTCGATATGCTCGACCGCGCGGCACAGCTGCTCGGCGGGGTCGAGCCGGGTGAGATCGATGGCGCGCTTGAGGTGCACGTGGACCGCAATCGATCTTTCGACGACATCCCGATGGCCGCTGGCAAGCCTGAGGCCTGCTCGCTGCTGCTGATGCTCGTTCGACAGGGTGAGGCTGCCCGCCGCATGTTGCCGACGGCGCCGATTGTCTCGGCCCGTTCGTTTGCCGAGCGCTCTTGGCCGTACATGCTCGCGTGGTCCGACCTGGGGCTTAACGGCAAGGAGCGTATGACGGTCGATTCGCTGGCGCGCGCCGAGGTGCGCCGTTTTGCTGACGAGGATACGAGCGAGCGCATGCGAAACGAGATGATGGGCGTGCTGGGTGAGCTACTGGGTATCTCGCCCGAGCAGATGGAGGAGCTGCGCTCTGAGGACGGTCAACGTCGTTTGCACGAGGGAATGAAAAAGTTCGAGGGCGAGGTTCAGGACGCCATCGATAAGATGATGGGCGGCCAGGGTGGCCCGCAGGGTGGGCCCCAGGGTGGCCCGATGCCGCATCCGCCGGTTGATCCCCGACAGTTCCCATTCTTCTCGCAGAACTAAACTGGGATGGGATTCGCTCTCAACCCCGATACTTCAACTAAGCATCTTGACCCCGTTGTGTTATTCTAGAACAGACGTTCGTGAGTAGTGCGCGGGGCCTTGCCTTGCGCTTGGTAAAAGACGAGGGGAGGTTGGCTTGGTTATTTTGGGCATCGACCCCGGTTTGGCTCATACGGGTTGGGGGATTATCGAGGAGCGGCGTGGCGAGGTTCGCTGCCGTGCCTACGGCTGCATCGAGACCAGTGCCGGAAGTCCGCTCGCGGTGCGCCTGTCGCATATCGCCCGCGACCTCAAGGGTGTCGTGGAGCGTTATCGACCCGATACCGCTGCCATCGAGAGCATCTACTTTGGCGCTAATGTCCGCTCGGCAATCCCCACGGCACATGCCCGCGGTGCCGCGCTCGTGGCGCTTTCGGAGTGCGCGCTCGAGATTGGCGAGTACACGCCCATGCAGATCAAACAGGCTGTGGTGGGCACCGGCGCCGCTGACAAGCGGCAGGTCGCCTACATGGTACGCACGCTAACGCAGCTCGACCACGACCCGCATCCCGACCATGCCGCCGATGCCCTGGCCTGCGCCATCTGCCACGTAAACCTCAGCCGCACCCGCGCCCTCACCGGCGGCGAGTTCTATCAACAGAGAGGAACCGGATACTGATGATTTCCCAGCTCCACGGAACGCTTGTCGAGGCCACGATGAGCTCTGCTGTCGTCGATGTGTCGGGCGTTGGCTTTGAGCTCGGCATCTCGGGCAGCACTGCGGCCACGTTGCCGACGCCCGGCGGCGAGGTTCGCCTCTACACGCGTATGCAGGTGCGCGAGGATGCCATGACACTTTTCGGTTTTTCCTCAAAGGATGAGCGCACGATGTTCGACCGGCTCGTGTCCGTCTCGGGCGTTGGCCCGCGCTTGGCGCTCGCCGTGCTTTCCACCTATACCGTGGGGCAGCTGTATTCGCTGGTGATGGCCGAGGACGACAAGGGCATGGCCAAGGTACCCGGTGTGGGCAAAAAGACAGCTCAGCGCCTGATCCTGGAACTCAAGAGCACCTTTGCCAAGGATAAGGGCTTTGTGCCGGTCGACGTGATTCCCGGCCAGGTTGCGATGCCGGTTCCCGCCGCCGCTCCTTCGGCGATCGATGACGCCCGTGCGGCGCTCCTTTCCATGGGCTTTAGCCCGCAGGAGACCGATGTTGCCCTGAGCGGGTATGATGGGCAGAATATGCGTGTCGAGGATCTGCTCGGCGCGGCGCTTAAGCGACTCGGAATGGATGC
>URRN01000229.1 GCA_900550185.1 uncultured Collinsella sp. | reverse complement strand
CCAAGAGCGCCGGACAGGTTGTCGCGACGCCCGCCGATCATATCGCCGGTCTGTAAGGAGGTCCTATCATGAGCGAAACCAATAACTCGAACGAGGTCGTCGTCAGCATCAAGAACCTCCAGAAGGCCTTTGGGGACAACGTGGTCCTGCGCGATATCGATCTGGATGTGCACAAGGGTGAGGTCGTTGTGGTCTTGGGCCCCTCAGGCTCGGGCAAGTCGACGATGCTTCGCTGCATCAATCGCCTGGAGCATCCCACGAGCGGCTCGATTGTCGTTGAGGGCGTGGATGTGTGTGCCAAGGGCGTCGACCTCAACAAAGTGCGCACGCACCTGGGCATGGTGTTTCAGCAGTTCAACCTGTTCCCGCACCTGTCGGTCAAAAAGAACGTCATGCTTGCGCAGCAAAAGGTGCTCAAGCGCAGTAAGGAAGAGGCCGAGAAGATCGCCATCGAGGAGCTGACCAAGGTCGGCCTGGCCGAGCGCATTGATTTTATGTCGAGTCAGCTTTCGGGCGGCCAGCAGCAGCGCGTCGCCATCGCCCGCGCCCTGTCGATGAACCCGCACGTGATGCTCTTTGACGAGGCCACGTCGGCGCTCGACCCCGAGCTCGTCCGCGATGTATTGGGCGTCATGCGCGACCTAGCACGTGACGGTATGACTATGATCGTGGTAACGCATGAGATGGGCTTTGCCCGCGATGTCGCCGACCGCGTCGTCTTTATGGACGGCGGCGTCATTGTGGAAGAGGGTACGCCGAGCGAGGTCTTCGACCACCCCAAGAGCGAACGCACCAAGGCGTTTTTGGGCAATATCTCGTAGCGGCGCGTCGAAGTTGTCGATATAACAAATGGGGACCGGATAGTATCCGGTCCCCGTTTTTGTTTGGGTATGAGCGACTGTTGTTGTGCGGTACTCGGCTGTCAGTTGCCTTGCGACTTTCTGACGGCTTCGTTAGGCCAGCTCCGCTCCCAGGGCCTTGCAGGCCGCTTCGCCCTCATCGTCGGGGGCGTCGTAGCAAATGACGGAATCGACGACGTTGACGCCTGCCTCGTCGGCATCGGCCTTCCAGTTGTCCATCCATTCGCCCTCGGCCCACGAATAAGAGCCAAAGAGGACGACCTTCTTGTCGCCGAGGGTCTCCTTGACCTCATCCCACATGGGCTGGAACTCATCATATTCAAGCTCCTCGGAACCCATGGCGGGGCAGCCGAAGGCAATGGCGTCATAGCTGGCGGCCTTGTCTGCGGAGAAGTCGGCGCAGGAGATGACCTCTGCCTCGGCGCCGGCACCGGTTGCGCCCTCGGCAACGAAGTTTGCCATGGCCTCGGTGTTGCCTGTACCGCTCCAGTAGACGACTGCGATCTTGCTCATATGTCTTCCTTTCGGTTGTGCGGCGTGCGGCCGCGTTTTGTATGCTCTATCGGGTTGCCTGGACAAGTTGTCCCAGGGTGCAGCCCTGTTGATAGATGTAGGTAAGGTATTGCGTGCATGTGCGATAGGAATCGAAGGTCGTGAGCGCCTGCTCAACGTTTGTGTATACCTTCCATGCGCCAAAGACCTTATAGTTTTCGCCGTGCTGGACGATAAACTGATGGACATCTTCGTAGGGATAGCCCAAAAAATAGCCAATTTCGTGGGGGAACTCGCACATGCACCCCGTATCGCAGTGCCTATTTCGCGCGAGTGCGCAGACGCTGCCGTCATAGGCGCTTTCTGCGGCATTGCTGCTTGCCAGCGTGATGCGCGCGGCGAGATGCACCAGTGATGCGGGCAGGTTGTGGACATCGTAACCTTCGGCGGCAAGCGCCGTCGTGGCGCGGGGGTCGGAGAGGTATCGCATGAGGTCCGCAGGGCGGTACACATAGATGAGCGCTCCGCAGGGGCGCCAGACCAAAACGCTCATATGGATCCCGAGTGGCTGGAGCTCGCGGTTGCATTGGGCTATGACGGCGAGCAGGCGAGAGCGTCGCCCTTCGATATGGGCGGCGCCGGGTTTTCCGTTTTGGTTGGCGTAAACGCCGGGATAGGTAAAGAGCGATGCCGGCTTGATACCTGCGAGCGTAGGGGAGCAGTTGCGCACGACAGCCGTTTGGTATGTTGGGATGTCAATGGTTCGAGTCACGATGCCCCTTTCGGGTCCTCAGTTGTTAGCCTAGGAAAACTTATACACGAAAGTAAGCCATGGTCAACAAAAAAGTTTGAAGAGGGAAACTAATTGACCGAACAGACATGATTTTGGGTTAAGATGGGGACACCCCATGGGGGTATCTAGATAGGGCTACTTGAAAGGGGGACGCATGAGTGACTTGCTCAGCCCTGCGAATCTCATCGTGCTGGCCGTCATTGCCGTCGGCATGTTTTTTGGACTGCGTCGCATTGCCGCTTCGACACA
>URRN01000228.1 GCA_900550185.1 uncultured Collinsella sp. | reverse complement strand
GAAGGCGTGCCCTCGGGCCACTGCGTGGCGTTGCCATGTGCGCGCATAAAGGCGCGGGCCGCGTCATAGATAGCCATGACGGCGGGAATGTCGGTATCGAGGGTTTTTCTGATCATCACGCGGCGACCTCACGTTTATTGGTATCACTTTGATTGAGCAATGATACCAACGTTTGCAGAGGGGCGCGATGCAGATGGGAAGCAAAAAGCGAGCCGCCTGGTCAAAGGCCAAAAGCGAGTTTTTGGGCGCTGCCACCGGCGGCGATATGAGCGACCTGTTTGCACGCGAGGACGAGCGCCGCGACGCCCTGGACGCCGAGCGCGATGAAGCCTGGCGCTACAAATCGTGCGAGCGCAAAAACCGTTACGACACACGCGCCGAGGCCGAGGCCGTTATGGCCGACTGCGAAAACCGCGGACGGCGCGGTTTGGCCTGCTACAAATGCGAATACTGCGGTGGCTGGCACCTGACATCGCACCCATGGAAATAGGCGCCGCATCGGCACGGCATTGACGGAGTGCCAGCCATCGAACGCAAGCTACGGGCGCGGCGGCACCAAAACATCGTAACGAACGGCCTTGCCCGCAAGTTGATAGCTCGGCTTAACGCCGGCAAGCAGCGGCCCCTTCACCGGCCGCTTGATAACGACCTTGCGCGGGCGCGCCGCAAGCGCAGCTTCGACCAGCGTCTCCTCATCGGCGCACGGCTGTTCCAAATGGTGCAAGAGTTGGAACTTCTTTTTCACCGCCGCGCTCTTGGTGCGCTCGGGAAACATGGGGTCCAGATACACCACGTCGGGAGCGGCAAGCTCGCCCTGCCCGATCAGCTCAGCTGTATGGCGAAGGCCAGCAATGCTGTCCTCGCCCGCATGTAAGCGCATACGCGACACGGCAACCGCAAGCGCCGGATCATCTGCCGCGCGATCCAAGGCATCCTTGAGAAGCGCCGCAATCACGCAATCCTGTTCATACAAATCGACGGTAAAGCCCGCGGCAGCCAGCAGCAGCGAATCCTCGCCAAAGCCCGCCGTGGCGTCAATCGCCCATGGGCTCTCGATGCCTTTTGCGCGCGCAGCCTTTACCAGCAGCTCTTGCTGCAGACGGCCCTGCTTGAGCCGTGGAAGCATGCGGGTAAAATCGGCACGCAGCTCCATCGTGCCGTCGGTGAGCGTGAGGCCCTCGGACGTCCCGGTCAGCTCAAGCCCCGCGGCCCGAGCAACAGAAAAGGGATCAACGACGCCCATGGGTACTCCTTAACAAGCAAAACGAATACGTGAGCGCCGTTTATGTCAGCACCCAACCGTCCGCTATTGTCCCACATGCGACATGGCCCACAGCATCGCAATGCAAAGTACCGCCATCAATCCCGTGCACACGGCAGCGATCACGGAATCGCCCATGCGCCTTCCCAACGACCGCGGCTCACGCACTTGCCCTGCTCCGTACATCATGGCTCCTCCTTGAGACCAGCTCCTTGTTACGGCCTCATCATCGCAGCGCCGCACATGGGCTGCCATCGATTTGCCTTACAGCTGGCTTTCCTTTTTGAAAGGTTGGACCGTGCAGGCAAGAGACGCTTTCAAACGCATGCATCGCCCCGTTGAACTACAATGTGCTTCACGATATGTGCCGCAACCTGGGTGCGACAGATTCTCCGCGCCCGCATCGAAAGGACCAGCTATGAGCGCCGCTCGTAAGACTCTCAAAATCCTTGCCCTCATCTATTTTGTTTTGGGCATCGTCAGCCTCGTCATTGGAATCACCGGCGTCGCGACCGGCAACCTCGATTCCACGTACGGGTCGAACGCCATGCTCGCTGCGGTCGTACTTGTCGCCAAGGGCATTGTCGATCTTGCCGCAGGCGTTGCGGGCATCAAGGGCGCCAACAAGCCTTCGCAGGTAGACGGCGCATTTAAGCTCGGTATCGTTGCCGCGGCAGCCACACTCCTCCAGGCCGTGCTCACGCTTCCCGCGCTCGGCGGCAGCTCCGTCAATATCGTCGCCTTTGTCATCGTGGTGTACGACCTGTTCTTTGTTCAGCAGGCGCACGCCGTTAAGGCCGAGAACAAGGACCGCCTGTAAGCGCTCGCTTCTCATAACCTCTGCAACCAAGCAACTGAAAAGGGCCGATCGCGCAGCAACGTGGTCGGCCCTTTACGTTTGCCCAGATAAAACCTACCAAAATAAACCTGTCCTTTTTGGCAGGTTGTTAGCTGCGACGGTACTCGGCGATGATGAAGTCGATGTCGGTTTGAAGGGTATCCAAGTTTGCCAGGCGCTCTTTATCGGCGGGTCGTGTGCGGTAGTAGTACGGCGTCATCTGGAACACCGCCTCGATGTCGGCCTGGGTCTTAAGCGTAATATTCGCAGACACCCGCTGCGTTCCGACTAACTCGAGCTCGGTGGTC
>URRN01000227.1 GCA_900550185.1 uncultured Collinsella sp. | reverse complement strand
GGAAAGCACTTAATGTGCTTTCCGTCTTGCGCAGGACTGTAGAGCAGCAAACTTACCCCCCGCCCTCAGCCCCGGAGACCCTCCCGGAGGGGCCCAAAAAATATTTTCAAAAAAGTTGTTGCGCACCGGACAGACTTCTGTGTATACTAATCCCCGCAGCGCACGCGAGCGGAAACAAACGCGAACGTCTGCCTGGGGAGTTAGCTCAGTTTGGTTAGAGCGCCGGCCTGTCACGTCGGAGGTCGCGGGTTCGAGCCCCGTACTTCCCGCCAACGCAATTAAAGCCACGTCTTCGGACGTGGCTTTTTGCGTTTGATAGGACCTCGATCCCATCGGCCCCTTTCGCCCAAAACCAAATCCTTCCAATTCCAGGACAAGCTCCGTTTGAGACATGTGT
This sequence comes from uncultured Collinsella sp., assembly GCA_900550185.1. Lineage (GTDB taxonomy): Bacteria > Actinomycetota > Coriobacteriia > Coriobacteriales > Coriobacteriaceae > Collinsella. The sequence goes on along the minus strand of URRN01000227.1, from coordinate 2,023 downwards.
TCAAGCAAGGCGTTTGTTGCACAATACCAGTTCAATGAAGCAGGGGGTTAGGTTATACTGAATTGCGCTGTGGGCCGTTTTTGATGCAAAAGGCTTCAAACACGGCATTCAGGGGGCACCCGTTTTACTATTTGGGCGTCCATACGGTCATTGGTGTCTCGACGCAAGCTCGGCCCCGGAGCTCGTTCGAGCTGTTCCTATTCCTTGAAAGGGGAAAAATGGACATATCGAGGAAGACTGATTACGCCCTTCGCATGCTCGCGATGCTTGCCGAGGACCCGGAGCGTCTGCTTTCTGTTCGCACCGCCGCCGAAGAGGTCAATGTGCCGTATTCGTTTGCCCGTTCGATCCAGCATGGTTTGGTTCAGGCCGGCATTGTGGAGAGCCTGCGTGGCGTCCACGGCGGCATGCGTCTTAAAGTCAGCCCCGACGATGTCACCATCCGCCAGGTCGTCGAGGCCGTTCAAGGTCCCATGGTCATGAACGATTGCACTGCGCCCGATGGTGACTGTGCGCGCATGGGCACGTGCTGCTATCATCCCCTGTGGGCCGGAGCTCAAGCGTTGATGCGCGACTACCTCGATTCCGTTTCGCTGGGCGATATCGTCGCTCACCGCCAGTTCCCGGCCGTCGATTCCAAGTTCGCCGACCGCGATGCGTTTCCCGAGTACGCCACCTGTGCGTGCGCTTGCCGGGAGGAATAGCGCCGCATAAGGAGCATAGCCATGATTCAGGACCCCTTTCGTTCGATGATTCGTTCGGAAGGGGTCCTGCGTTATCGCGACCTTCCGTGGCGCCGAACGCGCGACCCGTATATCATCTGGCTCTCCGAGGTCATGCTGCAGCAGACACAGGTGCCGCGCGTGGAGGCGCGCATGCCGGCGTGGCTCGATCGCTTTCCGACTGTCCAGGCTCTCGCCCAGGCCGCGCCTTCGGATGTTTTGGACGCTTGGCAGGGGATGGGCTACAACCGACGCGCTCTGGCGCTTCACGGGGCCGCTCAGCGCGTTGTAGAGGACTGGGGCGGGGAGTTTCCGCGTGAGACGCGTGACTTGGTCGCTCTGCCTGGTATTGGCCCGGCAACGGCGCAGGGTATCCGGTCGTTTGCGTTTGATCTTCCGGGCGTGTATCTGGAGACCAACGTGCGCACGGTCTTTTTGCATCATTTCTTTCCCGATGTGCCGGCCGTTCCCGATCGCGAGCTGGTGCCGCTGATCCAAGCCGCCTGTCCGGCGGCCCCTGGTGCGGCGACCGACGAGATCGCGCCCTTTGCCGTTCCTCAAGACGATGCCGACACGCCGCGTGCGTGGTATTACGCGCTGCTAGATTATGGCGCATATCTTAAGAAGACACTGCCCAATCCGTCCAGGCGCTCGGCGGGCTATAGCCGTCAGTCCAAGTTTGAGGGCTCGCGTCGCCAAAAGCGCGCGCATATCGTGCGTATGTTGCTGGCAGCGCGCGATGGCCAGCCGGCGGGGATTACGCTTGCTGATGCCGTGGCGGGCGTTAACGAGATGGAAGCGGCGGCTGGGCGTGGGCCGGTCGAGCGCGACTTGATCGCGGGCATTCTAGCCGACCTGGAGCGTGAGGGCTTTTGCCGAGCTGAGGGCGATCGCTGGCTGAGCATCTAGCCTGTGCAAATCTGAAGAACAGGATTGTAAGGTTTAGATTTTCGGCATGAGGGCATCCTAGAGACGAGGCCGCTCGAAGCCTACGGGCGGCATGCGTTGAAGGGAAGTACACCTATGGATTTTGAGAATTCCCAAACCAAGAAGAACCTCGAGACCGCTTTTGCCGGTGAGTCCCAGGCACACACCAAGTATCGCTACTATGCATCCAAGGCCAAAAAGGACGGCTACGTTCAGATCTCGAATATTTTTGCCGAGACGGCGGGCAACGAGTCCGAGCACGCCAAGCTGTGGTTTAAGTATCTGCACGACGGCGCCGTCCCCGATACCCTGGACAATCTGCGTGATGCCGCTGCGGGCGAGAACTACGAGTGGACCACGATGTACGACGAGTT
>URRN01000226.1 GCA_900550185.1 uncultured Collinsella sp. | reverse complement strand
CTGCGCAAGACGGAAAGCACATTAAGTGCTTTCCTTTGCGTGCGGAACTCGCGACAAACTTAACCCCCGCCCTCAGCCCCGGAAGCCCTCCCTGCCGTCACATTATTCAACCAGTTTTGCGGGCGTGCGCCGCTGCGCGGCTAGCCCGCGTGCTCCTCGGCGGGGTTGGTCTGATTGTTTTTGTTGAAGCTCTGCCTTTGGCTCAAATGGAAACGGGGGACGCATTTGCATCCCCCGTTTTTGTTGTGGTTACTCTAGATCAATAAATTTGGTGCTTATGATCTTGCCGTCTTTTACTAGCATTCTGGCCATGGTGGGGCCTCGGGTGCCTCTGGGGTAGCTAGCGCTGCCCGGGTTGAGGACTAAACAACGGCCCACTTGGGCTTCTTTGGTTACGTGGGTGTGACCATTGATGGCTACGTCTACGGATCCCACCGGAAGGTCTTCGCGGTAGTGGGCTACGGCGAATTTGAGGCCTTCGTAGGTAAAGAGCGCAAGACGGTCTACATCGGGACCGTAGTCGCGGTAGTAATCGTTGTTGCCCAGTACGGCCCGCACGGGGGCGATGGTGCATAGGTGCTCGTAGTCCATCTCTGACGTGAGATCGCCGGCGTGGATGATCAGGTCTGCGCCCTCAAGCTCATCCAAGAGCGCAGGCGATAAATAGCCGTGGGTGTCCGAGATGATGTCGATGCGCTTGGCGCTTGCGCTGTTCATGGGATCCCTTCCGCAAAAAACGATTCGGCAGATACATACAAAAAAGCCCCACGGCTCCGCAGACGATGGGTCTACAGGGCTGCGGGGCCAGTGTGCTAGAGACTCAGAGCCTTCTTGAGCGGCACGACGCGGCGGCGCGAAACCGGCACGCGTTCGTCGACGCCCGTAATGCCCAGCTGGATGGCGCCCGAGGGCACCGTCTCGACGTCCGTAACGCACGCCAAGTTGACGATATAGCGGCGGTGAACACGGAAGAAGCCAAAGTCGCAGAGCTTGGCCTCAAACTGCGCCAGCGAGGTCGTCGACAAAAAGCGATCATCGACGGTATAGATGCAGGAGTAATCGTCCTTGGCCATGATAAAGCGAATGTCGTCCACGGGAATGAGCACCTTGCGGCCGCCCTTTTCCACCGGGATACGCTCGATGGTCACCTTGCTGTCCGTAACCGGCTTGGTGCGTTGCATGACCTTCTCGATCGCGCGATCCAAGCGAGCTTCCTCGACCGGCTTCATCAGATAATCGACGGCATCCACGTCGAATGCCTCGACCGCATGGTCACTATACGCAGTCACAAACACGATCGCCGGCGGATTTTTGAGCTTATGCAGCGCCTCGGCAAGTTGCAGGCCCGAGGCACCGGGCATCGAGATATCGAGAAACACGACATCCACGCGACTTTCCATAAGCATCTCGATGGCGGAGCGGACGCTCGACGCCTCCGTGATCGTGCCGATCTTGCCCGTTTGCTCGAGCAGGAAGCGAAGCTCCGAGCGAGCCGGCGCCTCATCATCCACAATCATCGCACGCAGCATAGGGATAAAACCTTTCGTCAACTAACTACGCCGGGCATCCGTCGCATGACGTTGAGCCCGTAGCCTTTTATTTTACTCTTGAATGTCGAAGATGCTCTCTGACAAATCAAGATGAAGGAGCACTTTGGTGCCCTTGCCCGGCGCCGATTCGACACGCGTATAGGAGTGCGGCCCATAAAAGCGATGGATGCGCTCCGAAATATTGTGCATGGCCACACCGGCGCCGCCACCCTGGGGAGAGCTGGCGTCGGGACGGGCAGAACGCTCGTCAAACAGTCTGGCGGCGGTACCCTCATCCATGCCCACGCCATTATCGGCCACGGCAATCAAGATTGCATCCTCGCCGTCTTGGTGAACGGTCACGTCGATCCTCAGGGCGTCGTCATCGCCCATGCCATGACGTACGGCGTTCTCGACAATCGGCTGGATCACGAACGCCGGCACCAGCGTATCTTCCACGTCCTCGGACACATCGAACGTCGCAAGCACGCGGTCCTCGCCAAAGCGGGCCTTCTCAAAGGTAAGGTAGCGCTTGGTCTGTGCGACCTCGCGCGAGACCGGAATAAGCGATCCCGAGTTGTCGAGCGTGGCACGATAGAACGATGAGAACTCACGAAGCAGTTCGCGGGCCCGCAGCGGGTCGGTGCGCGTAAACGATGCAATGGTGTTCAGCGTGTTGAACAGGAAGTGCGGGTTAATCTGCGCCTGCAGCGCACGCACCTCGGCGCGCGCTGTGAGTTCCTTTTGCACCTCGAGCTCGTGGATGGCGAGCTGCGTGGACAAGATCTCGGCAAAGCCCGAGGCAAGCGCATACTGGGTACGGTCGACGGCGCGCGGGGTCTTGTAGTAGAACTTGAGCGTGCCGACGGTACGATCGCCCACCTTGATGGGGGCGATAATGCCGGCGGGGACTTGGTTGTGCGAGCCGTCCGAGCCCACGAGACTCCTGAGCATCTCGTATGCCGTCTTCTGCTTGAAAAAAA
>URRN01000225.1 GCA_900550185.1 uncultured Collinsella sp. | reverse complement strand
GACTGTAAATCCAGTCGGTAAGCTCCGGCGCGGGCCACCACTCGGTCTTTGACGCCGCACCCTCATCGGCGGCCTTCATGCGCTCGATCAGGCCGGCAAGCGCCGCAAACTGCCTGCCCGCAATGGATTGGGAAAACGCCGTGAACTCAGTCGTCTCGGCCGCAATGTGACGCGCCGCCAAACGGGCAGCGAGTTCGCCGAACAGCTGGGGTGCCCGGGCAGAAACAACGAGCACGCGTACGGAGTCGGCGGGTGTTGCAGCAGCTTTATCGTCCTTGGACTCCTTGTGCGCTTTCACCAACTTATCGATGACGTCCGCATAAGCATGGGCACGGGCATGGGGGCCGGCGACCTCAATAAAGGCAGGCTGAGCGGCGGTCCCGCAAGCGGCATCAGACGCGACGGCGTCCTCCCCCAGCGGTGCAACCTCAAACAGCACACCGCGGACATCAAATGCCGCGGCAAGCTCCTCGCGCATCGCCGCCTGCTCGCGGGCAAGCAGCACGACGACCTCTCCCCCATTGTTCGCCACGGCAGACAGCAGCTCGAGCAGGCCGTGCGTAAACGACGTGATACCGCGCACGCATACGGCGCGGGTGCACGCCGGCAAGTTATCGGCCAGGGCACCGACCATAATGTCAGCTGCCTCGCAGGGCTCGACCATGTCTCGACGGTCCAAACCACCCGCGTAGGCGCGCAAAAGCTCGAACACACGAGCCTCGGCATCGCTTTTTGGCTCAGGCTGGCAATTGTTGCCACGGCATCGCTCGGCCGTCGTCCCCGCCACGCCCGGCAGCACATCGCGGGCCATGCGCGCAAGCATGCGCACCGTGCCCTGGCTGCGCGAAAGCGGTTGTGGGTCGGCATCGTCGAGACGCGTGACCATGTCCGAGAACAGCATCTGGCGCTGCAGGTTGTCGACGAAACCGCGCCCGTCGCCCAAAAGCTCCCAAAGCGAGCGAAGCCACGATGTAGGCGTCTTGTAATCAATACCCAGCGAAACGCCGGCTTCCGCCGCATCATGACGGCATAGGTCGAGCTCGGCAAACGTTGGCGCCAGCAGCACGGCACGCCCGTGGCGGGCAATAAGGTCGGCAAGCAACGCCGACTCGGCATCGCTCAAATCCGTGCCGGCATTGGTGGTATAGATTCGAACAGGCATGGTCCTCCGCTCAAACTGTTCGCAATAATCAATGTATCCATCCTACCCGCCCAAGCGGACACATTGCCACCGCAGCTCCATGTTTTGGTGCAAAGCAACCTGATCCCACCGCACCAGCCGATTGCGGGCATATAAAAACCGCCCCCGGAGGAGCGGTTTTGCACAATTCGTTTTTGGCGCGGCCTACTCGCCATCCTCCAGCTTAATGAGGATCTTGCGATAGCCACCGTACTCGCCATTAAGTGCCTTGGACACGCGGCTCACCGTGGTGGACGAAGCGCCGGTGCGGGCCTGAACCTCAACATAGGGCTCGCCCTCATCCAGATAGCGCGCGACCTGCAGGCGCTGAGAAAGATCGCAAATCTCGCGCGGCGTGCAGATATCGGTCAAAAACGCTTGGATATCGTTCTCATCGTCCAAAAGACTAAATGCGTGGACCAGCTGCTTGACATCAGGCTTGTCAAACATGTTCTCGATATTCATCGATCACCGCCAAACCCGCCAAAAGGCATCGAAGTTGATACTGACATCGGGCATCGTTCGCCCGTTCTATGCAATAGGGCAACGCGTGTGGCTTTTGCCCGTAGCAGTTTAGCACACCACCAAACTAAAGCGACAAAACTCTCTGCCAGCGGCGCATTTTCTAGGACGAACGCCGTTTTGAAACCGAATGCGCACGTAAGCTCCACGAATATCTGAGACAATGGGCGGCCGAACAAGGCGGCACACCCGAGCGGCCGTCCAAGCTGCCGCAGCAAACCGCTTCACGCGACACCGACGCACCCTGCGCAAGAAAGGATTCACACCATGCGCTTTATGCTTAACTGGCTCTTTACCTCGATCGCCATCGCGATTGCCACGTTCCTCGTCCCCGGCATCCAGCCCTTCGGTTTTGCCGAGGCCTGGGTCTGTTTCGCCTTCGTGGGACTGTTCCTGAACATCGTCGATTCGCTCGTCAAGCCGTTCCTGACGGTTATCTCGCTGCCGCTCACGATCATTACGCTGGGTATTTTTCAGCTCGTAGTCAACAGCTTTATGCTCGAGCTGGCCAGCTATCTGTCGGTCAATCTGCTGGGCGCGGGTATCTCCATCGCCAGCTTTGGATCGGCCTTTATGGGCAGCATCCTGGTGTCCATCATGCGCAGCATCCTCGACAGCATCGCCGAGGGCTAAAACGGCCATTCCGGCCGCGCCCGTCTCAACAGCCCAAAACGAAGGCCGCCCATCGCAAAAATGGGCGGCCTTCTTATTTGCCAAGTCTCAAAGGGCGAGAGAATCTGCCATTTCCACCCCGTCCCCAAATGGCAGGTGGGCTAGATCACGTAGTCGTAGCCTTCGTTGGGAGCGACAAGTTGATCAAGCGTCACACCGTCGAGGTAGTCGTTGATGAGCTTGTCCAGGTTTTTCCACACGTCGAGCGTGGGGCAC
>URRN01000224.1 GCA_900550185.1 uncultured Collinsella sp. | reverse complement strand
GCCGCAGCCCAGGCTCACCGACGTGGAGGTGTGGCCCATGGCGAACAGGTCGTGCTCGGACTCGTCGGGATTGGCAAAGCCAGAAGCCTCACCATAACGCTCCGGATCGATATAAGTGTACGCGCGCCCGGTCAGCGCCTTGTGGGCGTAGGTCTGGTGCGAAACGTCAAAGACAATCTTGTCGATGGGGGAGTTAAATACGCGATGAAGCGCAACCGTAAGCTCAACGACGCCCAAGTTGGGGGCAACGTGCCCGCCGACGGCGGCGGAGCTTTCGAGGATTGCCTGACGGATCTCGCCGCAGAGCAGCGGAAGCTCGGCGCGGTCGAGAGCCTTGACGTCCTCGGGCGTTGTCGTTTGCGTAAGCAGCATCGTTGTGGGTTACTCCATGCGAATCGTGCGCCGGCACTCCCTCGGCCGGCACAATTGCACAAGACAGTCTCGCACATTTTGGCGTTTGATATGTGACGGCGGCGCGGTAATTCGCCAACTGGTGGGGCAAAACGTTTTGTCCGATGCCATACTGGTAAATTCGATGATGATTTTATTCATTGCGCGCAGGCCGCGGCTTGCCGCCGAGCGCCGCCGGAAGGAGGCCGCATGTCCGATACCGTTCGTGCCGAGAAAATCGCGCGCGAGGTCGACGATGCCGCCCGTCAGCTTGCCCAGGCGGGCCGCTTGGACCTGATGCATGAGTTTATCCAACATGGCGATGTGACGGTCTATACGCATGTGACCTCGGTAGCGCGGGCAAGTCTGTCCTTTGCCGAGCGCTTGGGCCGTGCTGGCATTTCGGTCGACCGCGCCTCGCTGCTGCGCGGGGCCCTGCTGCACGATTACTTTCTCTATGATTGGCACGACCCCGACCCAAGCCATCGACTGCATGGCTTTCGTCACCCGTTTTTTGCCCTGGCGCGTGCGGAGGAAGATTTTGAGCTGACGTCGCGCGAGCGGAATATCATCGCGCGCCATATGTTTCCGCTGGTGCCGGTGCCGCCGACGTGTCGTGAGGCTTGGATTGTATGCCTGGCAGATAAATGGTGCGCTCTGCGTGAGACGGTCGCCGGCCGTCTGCGGCGCAAGGACGAGGCGGACGATGACGTGAGCAGCGAATCGAACGAAAAGAGGAGAGGGTAGACGATGGGGACCGCGATTGACATGGCGTTTGGCGGCGCGACGCTTGCCGCCTGCCCACTCTCGGCACTGGTGCTCTCGTTTGCCTTTTACGGGTTTTGCGGTTGGGCATGGGAGTCGACAGTATGCGCCATGCTCAACCACGGACGCTTTGCCAACAGTGGCTTTTTGCTGGGGCCGTGCTGCCCCATCTATGGCGCGGGCGGCATTGCCTGCTGGCTGCTGTTGCGTGGGATTCCGGATGCCTCGAGCCAGTTTGTCGCTGCAGCGCTCGTATGCAGCGTGATTGAGTACAGCGTAGGCGTGCTGTTGGAAAAAACAACAGGCGCACGCTTTTGGGATTACTCGCACCTGCCGTTTAACCTGCACGGACGCATCTGTCTGTACTGGGCCTGCGCGTTTGGCTTGGGTGCGCTGTGCATTTGCCGTTTAGTGGAGCCGGCATTGCTGGGGCTGCTTGGCCATCTGCCGGTGCTGATTGTGCGGCTGTCCGCCTTTATCGTCGCGGTCGCGATGATGGTCGACGCGGTGTGCTCGTTGGCCAGCTGGCGCCGCCTGTCCGATCAGCTTGAGCGTGTGCGCGCCGACCTTGCCGACCGCATCAATGAGTCGCTTGCCGATGCCTCCGACTCCATGCTCGAACGCATTCCCGATTCGACGATTGACTCGGTGGCGCAGACGCACATCCGTAGCCGTGCCGTTAACGCGTGGCTGGCCGAGCTGGGTGACGCCGCGCTCGATGCCCTGCGCGAGAAGGCTTCGATGCCGACGTTTATCTCGGATGGTGCTCGCGGCCTGGCGCTCGCTGCCCGCCGCGTGGCCGATGCCGCGCCGAGCATGCCGCGTCCGCCGCTCAGCCGTCGCCTTGCCGGTAAGCGCATGAGCCGTCCGGTACCGAGCGTGTCACTCAGTCGTCGTGACCTGCGCTTTTTCAATGCCTTCCCGCGTCTGCGCATCAATCGCTACGAGGGCGTCATCCGAGCTACCGACCTCCGCGACCGAGCCCGCGAGCTGTTCCGGCACTAGCCGGGACGGGTGCGCTCGCGGCCCCCTTGCTCGCGTATTTCCCCTTCGTTTCGCGCCCGTTGCTGCGCCGTTTCCAAGATTGCGGCGCCGTTTCCATTCGACAACGCAGCGTTTAACAACGCCGTATCTGGTCTACACCAGTTGCCCCTCGGCCGCATTATGGGCGCCGACAACGTTCATGCGACCAAGGGGGAGTGAATGTACGATACGGGATCGACAATGTTTATGCTCATCTGCACCATGCTCGTGTTTTTAATGACACCGGGTCTGGCGTTTTTCTATGGCGGCCTGTCCAGGCGCAAAAATGTCATCAACACCATGCTCATGTGCTTTGGCGCCATTGGTCTGGTTGGTGTGCTGTGGATTGTTGCCGGCTGGTCTCTGGCCTATGGCGGCGACGGTTCGAGTCCGTTTATTGGAGGCCTTGACCAGCTGCTGTGCCTGCCAGTGCTCAACCAGGTGCTGCAGGCGGCCGAGGGCAA
>URRN01000223.1 GCA_900550185.1 uncultured Collinsella sp. | reverse complement strand
ATAGCTTTATCACGCTCGAGGGCGTCGACGGTGCCGGCAAGTCCACGCAGGCGCGTCTGCTTGCCCGTGCGCTCGACCTCGCTGGCTATCAGGTCGTAACTCTGCGCGAGCCGGGTGGCACTGCCATCAGCGAAAAGATTCGCGCCCTGCTGCTCGACCCCGCCAATACGGCGATGGGAGACACCTGCGAGTTGCTGCTCTACGAGGCGGCGCGCGCCCAGTTGGTGCACGAGGTCATCGCGCCCGCCCTCGCTGCCGGCAAGGTGGTTCTGTGCGATCGCTTCTACGATTCCACGACCTGCTACCAGGCGTTTGCCGATGGCCTCGATCGCCAGATAGTGCGCGATGCCAACAACCTGGCCGTCGCGGGTACGCACCCGGCGCTCACACTCGTCTATCACATCACGCCCGAGCAGGCGGCGCTGCGCATGGCAGCCCGTGGTGCGGCAGATCGTATGGAGGCAAAAGGCCTGGCATTCCAGGAGCGTGTTTACCAGGGCTTTTGCGCAATTGCTGCCGAGGAACCCGCCCGCGTAAAGCTCATCGACGCCACCGCGACCATCGAGGAAGTCTTCGAGAAGACGGTCGAACAGGTTCGCGCGTACGGTCTCGACATTCCGCAAGATGCCGTCGCCGCCGCGCTTGCCAAGGAGGCCGAGTAACATGGCCCCCGCTCAGACAAGCCTGCTGGCCAAGCTCGACACCCAACAGCGCGTGCGCGATTTTTTGACCAACGCCGTTGCTAGCGGCCGCGCATCGCACGCCTACCTGTTTTTGGGCGCTCCCGGCGCCGGCAAGCTCGACGCCGCGTGGGCGCTCGCCCAAGCCTTCCTGTGCGAGCAGGACGGCTGCGGCGCATGCGACAGCTGCGTGCGCGTCGCCCGCCATACGCACCCCGACGTGCACTATTACACGCCCGAGAGCGCCACGGGCTACCTCATTGCCCAGACCCGCGAGCTGCTCGATGACGTGCCGCTGGCGCCCATCCGCGCCAAGGCCAAGGTCTACATCATCGACCGTGCCGAGCAGCTGCGTGCTAACACTGCCAACGCACTGCTCAAAACACTCGAGGAGCCGCCCGAGGGCGTCATGTTCATCTTGCTGGGCACCTCGGCAGACGTGATGCTGCCCACCATCGTGAGCCGCTGTCAGTGCGTGCCGTTTCGGCTGGTGTCGCCCGCCGCGGCCGCGCAGGCCGTGAGTCGCGCGACGGGCCAGGATCTCGCACGCTGTCGCATGGCGGTCGCCGTGGCGGGGAGCCCCACGCGCGGCATCGAGTTCCTTAAGAGTGCCGAGCGCCAGGACGCCCGCCGTCAGATGGTCCGTGCCATCGACTCACTCATTGCCGCCGACGAGGCCGACGTGCTCAGTCGCGCCAAGTCGCTCATCGTCGCCGTTAAGGCGCCGCTCGCCGAGGTCAAGTCCACGCAGGAAAAGGTGCTCGAGCAAAACGCCGATTACCTGTCACGTGGAGCATTGAAGCAGCTTGAGGACCGCAACAAGCGCGAACTCAACGCGCGCGAGCGTTCGGGTATCATAGAAGCGCTGGCGAGCGCACGGACGCTCATGCGCGACGTGCTGCTGACGCTTCAGGACGAGGCAGCCGACGTAGTGAACGAAGACGTGCGCGACACGATCGGGCGGCTTGCCGCGACGACGAATGTTGCGGGTGCCACGCGGGCACTCGAGGCAGTCGCGACCGCCGAGCGCAACATCGCCAGAAACGTTACTCCCCAGCTGGCCATCGAGGTCATGCTGTTCGATATCAGGAAGGCACTGAAATGCCGTTAGTCGTACCCGTTAAGTTTACCTACGCCTCGCGCGACCTGTGGTTCGATCCGCAGGATCTGGATATCCTCGAGGCCGATTATGCCATTTGCTCCACCGAGCGCGGAACCGAGATCGGCCTGGTCACGGCCGATCCCTTCGAGGTGCCGCAAGACGAGATCGGTCAGCCGCTCAAGCCCGTGCTGCGCGTGGCGAGCGATATCGACCTGCAGCTTGCCGACGACCTGGCCATCCAGGGCGACGAGGCCATGGTCGACTTCCGCCGCCTGGTCAAGGAGCTCGACCTCGAGATGAAGCCGGTCGGCGTCGAGTACCTGTTTGGCGGCGAGAAGGCCGTGTTCTACTTTGCGGCCGAGGAGCGCGTCGATTTTCGTCAGCTCGTCAAGGACCTGTCCTCGACGCTGCACATTCGCGTCGACATGCGCCAGATCGGCGTGCGCGACGAGACCCGCCTGGTGGGCGGCTATGCCCAGTGCGGCCAGGAGCTCTGTTGCACGCGCTTTGGCGGACAGTTTGAGCCCGTCTCGATTCGCATGGCAAAAGAGCAGGACCTACCGCTCAACTCGTCCAAGATCAGCGGCGTTTGCGGCCGCCTGATGTGCTGCCTGCGTTATGAGTTCGAGGCGTACAAGGACTTTAAGAGCCGTGCGCCCAAAAAGAAGACACTCATCGATACGCCGCTCGGCAAAGCGCGTATTCAGGAATATGACACGCCGCGTGAGCAGCTGGTGCTGCGCCTGGAGAACGGCAAAGTCTTTAAGGTCAACCTGGCCGATATGACGTGCTCGGAGGGCTGCAAAAAGAAGGCTGCCGAGCAGGGCTGCAACTGCCGCCCCGACTGCGTGACGCGTGACGTGCTCGAGCGCATCGAATCGCCCGAGATGCGCCTGGCGCTCATGGAGCTC
>URRN01000222.1 GCA_900550185.1 uncultured Collinsella sp. | reverse complement strand
CCAGACACGGACATCAATTGGCGAAAATGCGGCACAACACCTTTTCCGTCTTGGCAGCGGCGCCAGCTACACCGTGAGGAACATCATCACGATGATCATGGCAAAGCCGATAAGGTCGGTCGGCAAAAACACCGTGCCCAGCATAACGGCGCTGGTGATGGTCGCCGAGACGGGCTCCACGGTTCCGATGAGACTCGCACGCACCGAGCCGATGTCCTTAACGCCCTGCATATAGAGCATGTAAGCAAAAAACGAGCCGATAACCACGAACACCGCGAGCGCCTCGACGCCGGCAGCGTCGAGTGCCGGCACATGCGCCCAGGGCTGCACGAAGACACATGAGATCACGCCCGCCGTGAGCATTGCCGAGCCCGTGACGATGGGGCTGCCGTATTCGGGCAGGATCTTGGCGGGAATCACCGCCATACACGCGGCGCTGACCGCACACATAAGACCTGCTGCCAGGCCAAGCGGCGAGATATTCAGGCTGGTGGGGTCGCCGCCGGTGGCGATTAAAAAGGTTCCACCCAGAGCCAGGCCAATGCCGATGACTTCGCGAGTACGCGGCATGCGGCGATCGATCACGCAGGTGTAGCCCATGATGATAACGAGCTGCAGGCACTGGAGCACCGTCGCGGTTCCGGCGTTCGTCAGGCGCACGGCCGAAAGATAGCAAAACTGGTTGAACAGCAGGCCAAAAGCGGTAAAGAGCAGCAGCTGCTTGCGATCGGCGGGTGTGGTCCAGAGCTTGACCAGGCGCTCGCGGTCGCGCGTAACAACCACGGCCATAAAGAGTAGACCGGCGAGAATCTGACGCACGCTCATAAGCCACAAGGTGTCGACGTGGTAGGTATCGAACAGAAAGCTCGCGCTGGTGCCCGAGAAGCCCCAAAACGAACCGCCCACCAGCGTAGCCAAGACGCCCGTGATCATCTTGCGCGACGACGCATCGTTAAGGCGCTCGCGCCAGGCGCGACGGGTGTTGCGGCTGAGCTCGTCGGTGCCCTCGGGCACATCAATGTTCGATATATCGGTCATCGGCACCGAAGCCCCTGCGCCTTCGACCTGCTCGACACACTCTTTGCTCATTCCACTCCCCCGAAACAGCCTGGAAACAATTCGGCTTACCTTACCACGGCGAAGTCACCAGCTGGAGGCTTGTCCGCTTATCGGTAGGACAATTCCGCAGGTGTCTTTCCATAGCTCGATACCGCAATGGCCTTGCATTATGCGACAGCCAAATCGCGGCAGCAGGCTCTTTTTAAATGGATATGACGAAGCCCCCGAATTCCACAATGTAAGCGATTTTTAAAAATGTTCTTGCCACCGAGTTCAGGCTCCGTTATATTATCCCTTGCGCGCTTGCGCACCCTTGATCGGGCGTTTAGCTCAGGGGGAGAGCGCTTCCCTGACACGGAAGAGGTCAGAAGTTCAAATCTTCTAACGCCCACCAAATGTTCGCAGCTCAGAGGCTATGTCTCTGGGCTGTTTTGTTTTATGTCGCCAAACCAAAAAGGCACCGCAGCACCCAAGGCCACCTCAACAACGCCAGCAACCACCCCAACCGTGCCAGAAGTCGCTTCTGCGCCGACGAAAACACCCCAACCAAGGCCAAAACCGCCCCAACAACCCCGGCGATCACCACAATCGGGCTCGGATGGACCTCGCAGCCACATCTGATCGACCTTCCTATAATCAGGTCTAATACTTTTCCCAAGAAGTGAACGACCTTATTTGGACCCTCGAAGCACCCACACTTTCTGGCATCAAAACCGCAGGATTCCAACGACAAAACCGCAGGAAATGAGCCATTAAAAGTGTCGATGCTTCGAGGGTCCGTTTTGACTCGTTCACTTCTCGGGAAAAGTATTAGACCTGGAAATAGGGGCCTTGGCTACACGCCCGACAATCGCGTCTACCAACGCAGATGTGCCTCGATTACGGTTTGCCAAAGCTTAAACCGCTTCGTTTCGACGCGCGCAAGAGCGAGATATCGCTGTTTCTCGTTCATTGCCCTGTTAAAGACGGGGCGTTTATTCCGGTGCAGCTTGCGCCGGATGCGTTCGCACAGTCGAACGAGCTTTTCGTAGTCGCTTGCCTGGTCGGTAGTCACCGTAAAGTACGCCACCCCATTGAGCAGCTGCAACTCGTTGCGGCGCTCGACGTCCTTGTGGATCTTATCGCTCCCGTCATGGATGGCATCGCTATCGTAATCGACCAGTGCGGTAAGGACTTCGGGCAGCAGCCCGGCCCTCACTTTGTCCACGCCCACCTCGGCTTTCGCCGTAAGCGTAATATCGGGCATGCGCTCCAACACGCGTAGCTTACGTTTGCGCCCATCGTTGTACCCATCGCGAATGAAGTACTTCTTGTTCAGTTCGGCCTTGCCCAGCGCATACCCACCGTAGCGCGCAGGTAGCGACATAAACATGCAAAGCCCCGACTCCCTTGGCGAGCGCGACCCCTCGATCACGTATGCAAGCAATGCCTTGGCTTTCGCAATATCTCGCACCTTAGGGGACTTCTCGATATACGCCGCAATGAGCTCCATGGTCGTAAGCTTGCCGTCGCGCATGCCCATATCTCTGCTTGTCACCCCACCGGGAGCAAGGTTATCCAGCCGATAGTCCGCCGTCATGGCGTAGCCGGCATAAATCGCCTCCGCCGCATCGCCGTCGTGCACAGCCTGCAAAAACGCCAGCTCGGGAGAGCACACGTACGCATCCAGGTCGCCCATCC
>URRN01000221.1 GCA_900550185.1 uncultured Collinsella sp. | reverse complement strand
CAAGTTCGGTTGAGCCCATGGCGTTTAACGTCGGCATTTCGTTTGGCACCGCGGTGGGCGGCGCCGTGGTAAGCAGCGTTGGCATTGCGTACGTGGGCGCAGTGGGCGCCGCGTTCTCGCTTGTGGCCTGGGCCCTCACGCTGGTGACGATTAAGCTGGCTCGCTGGGAGCGCCGTCGTCAATCAGCACAGCTCCGGATGCAGGCATAGGAGCGAACATAGCCCAAGGTGGCGAGCAACCGGTGAAAACCGTCCCATACAAGTAGTGTTTATCCGCCTGGAAGCTTCAGCAGTGCAATTTCGTGTATTTCAGATACACGTTTTTCTTCGATTTCATGTATCTGGAACACATGAAATCTTGAGCACCCCTGTCTTCGTGGAAAACGTTTTTGCCCGCTTTACATCAGACGATGGGCGTGAGCTGCGTCATCCTCCACTCTGCGCAGTTGGCTTCATTGAAAAGGGCTGTGTTACAGTGCCACCGCAGGCCGTACGGCCCTGTCTAGAAAGGAAACCCTGTGCAACGCGTTCTTTTTATCTGCCATGGCAACATCTGCCGCTCGACGATGGCTGAGTCGGTGTTTACCGAGTTGGTGCGCCGCGCCGGGCGCGAGGGCGAATTTGTCATCGATTCCGCTGCGACCTCGACCGAGGAGATTGGCAACCCGCCGCATCATGGCACGGTCGCCAAGCTGCGCGAAGTCGGGATTCCCGTCGTCGCACATCGCGCACGTCAGGTGCGTCGCGCGGAGTATGGCGACTGGGACCATATTGTCTATATGGATGCTGAGAACGCGCGTGGCCTGCATCGCATCTTTGGCGACGACCCTGACGGCAAGATTACGCGCTTGCTCGATTGGACTGATCGCCCCGGCGACGTGGCCGATCCCTGGTACACCGGCAATTTCGATGCCACCTACCGCGACGTGATCGCCGGCTGCACCGCCATGCTCGAGCAGCTGTAGGTTCGTGGGCGCACGAACCACGCTCTAAACGGGAGATAATCCACGCTCATGAATGTGACAAAGGAACTGCCCCTTTGTCACATCCGGGACTGGCCCTAGACCGGCTTGACCTCCAGCTTTATCCCCTCGGCGCAGGAGTCGCCCAAAACATCCGAAAGGGCCCAGGTCGCATATAGCGGCAAATAGAGAACCGCTCCGTTGCGCTCAACGTTGCCTCTTGAGAAAACAATCCCGAGCCTTACGCCATATTCAGCCGTATCAAGCACATGACCGAGCGCAGCGTGCGCGTGGTAATAGGAGCCCGATTTAACCTCGATCGGAACAGCCGTCCCATCCGGTCCATCGACCACAAAGTCCACTTCACCGCGCTTTTTTGTCTGATAGTAGTAAAGCTGGCGATTTTGGGCGGCCAGCTGCTGGGCCACCACGTTTTCGTAAATGCCGCCCAGATTGGGCTCCTTGCTATCAAGATACGCCGCTTGGGCGACTCCAACGGGGTAGCGCGCCATCAACATGCCCGTATCCGATTGATATAGCTTGAACTGCGATGGCCGCGCCGTCTTGAGCAGGGGCGATTTTGGCTCGGTTACGATATCGGCTTTGAGAGCAACGCCGGCATCGACAAGCCATACAAAATCTCGCTGATACTTCTCGTAGTAAGCCTTGGGGTCAATGGAATTGAGCACGAAGCGCTTGTTTTCGCCCTCGAGCATAATAGGGAGCTGATCGTAGATGCTCTGCACCTGCAGGGCTCGCCCGCTTGCATACTTGGAGATATCCCGCCGGTACTGTTCGTTGAGCTCTGACTGTAGCTGACGAACAGAGGCAAGGTCGCCCTGCGTGTCAAGGAAACGCTGCACGACCTCCGGCATTCCGCCGACAACGGTATAGGTCCTGAAGTTTGCCATCATCGCGTCATGAATGTAATCAGGAATGGGCCTCTCGCTGATACACGCGTCACGTATCGTTTGACGAGCCCCCTCGCTCACCCCGATTGCCCAGCAAAACTCCTCAAAATCGAGCGGGAACATCCTAAGCTCGCGAACATACCCCACGGGATAGGACCTGACGCCCTTGAACTGAGTCCCGAGCATTGACCCCGAAAACGCCCAGCGGCACCTCCCGTCCTCAACAAGGAACTTTGCCATCGTCATGATGTCGGGGGCCTCTTGGACCTCATCGATAAACACGAGCGTTTTGCCTGGTGCAATCGACTTTCCCGAAAGAAGCGTCACCCTGCTGATGAAATCATCGGCATTCCGCGCCTCGAGAAGAGCATCTTTTGCCTGGCGGTTTTCCATGAGGTTAAGCTCGATGTAGGTTGCATGGTTGGCTTTGCCAAACGCGCGAATCGAATAGCTTTTGCCAATCTGGCGAGAACCCGTGATGAACAAGGCCTTTTGCTCGGAAGACTTCAGCCAACGCTCCAGCTCTGCCGCTATTTTCCTGCGCAGCATAGGCTCTCCCCTCGGTGTCATCAAATGAAATGCAAAGTTTTATACGCTTGATTATCTATGAAACGCAGAATTTTTAGAACCTAAAATCAAATGAAATGCAGAGATTTGAGATTATAAGCAAAAGAAGGGGCACCACCGGCGAATGTGTCAAAGGGGCTGTCCCTTTGACACATTGCGCTCGACTACTCGTCAACGATCTCGGCAAGCTAGACGTTCAGCGTATCGACCTCGGGGCAGCAGAACTTTGCCGTACCGGGCTCGTTGCCAGGCACAGTTCCGCCATAGCGCAGGATATCGATATAGGGAAAGCCCACATGGCAGGCCATGG
>URRN01000220.1 GCA_900550185.1 uncultured Collinsella sp. | reverse complement strand
ATCTTCTTGCGCAGCGTGCCCATAAAGACGCGCAGGCTCGCCAGGTCGCTCTTAGTTGCCGTGCCCCAAATCTCGTGCAGGATAAACTGGTGCGTCAGTACCTTGTCGGCGTTGTGTGCCAGCAGGCACAGGAGCTTATACTCGATCGGCGTCAGATGCAGTTCCTCGCCATCCATCGTGGCGATGCCGGCATCAAAATCGATATGCAGCTCGCCGGTATCGAACGAGCCCTCGGAGACAACGCCGCCCGTTTGCGCATACGAAAGGCGCCTGAGCGTCGTGCGAATGCGCGCGAGCAGCTCCTCGACCGAAAACGGCTTGGTCAGATAGTCGTCGGCACCGGCATCGAGCGCGCGGATTTTGTCCGCATCCTCGCTGCGCGCCGAGACCACGATAATCGGCATGCCCGACCATGCGCGCACCGACTCCACCACCTTGACGCCGTCCATATCGGGCAGGCCCAGATCGAGCAGCACAATGCTCGGCGTCTGCGACGAGGCGGCGGCGATGGCGGCATGGGCGGTCTCCACAGCCATATGGCGCAAGCCGTGCGCCTCGAGCGCGGCAACAATAAGATTGCGGACGGCGGGGTCGTCCTCAACGACCAAGATGAGCGGTTTTACGGCAGAGTTCGGCACAGCGCTACTCCTTATCAAACGAAACGTCGGCGGCAGGAAGCTCAATCGTAAAGACCGAGCCGTGCGGGTCCGCCGCGGCAACCTCTATGCTACCGCCATGCGCCAGCGCAATGGAGCGGCAGAGCGAAAGACCCAGGCCCACGCTGCGGTGACTGTCAGCCAGACCGTGGTTGGCGGTGTAGAACGACTCAAAGATGCGCTCGCGATCCTCGGGTGCGATGCCCGGACCATCATCGGCCACCGAGCACGCCACGCGTCCATCGTCGACGCTAATCGAAATCACGATATGCGAACCCGCGGGCGTATAGGTGATGGCGTTGTTCACCAGATTGACCACCAGCTGCACCATCAGGCGCGCATCGACGTTGACGAGCGCCGGCTCATCGCACGCCACCACCTTAAGGTCGTGCTCGCGCACGGCCGGATTTACGTGGCGCAGCGCCTCCTCGACGATATCGTCCATGAGCTCGAGCGTGGTCGACAGGCGCATACCGCCACCCTCGAGCTTGGTGATGGCGAGCAGATTCTCGACGGTGGCGTTGAGCCACAGCGCATCCGAGCGAATGGATAGAAGCAGGCCGCGGCGCGTCTGGGCATCGAGCACCGCGGTGCCGGTCGAGCCCTGGTCGAGCAGCACATCGGCATTACCCGAAATACTGGTGAGCGGCGTGCGCAGGTCGTGCGAGATGGAGCGCAGCAGGTTGGCGCGCAGCTGTTCGTTTTTGGCAAGCACCGCCGCCTCCTCGCGGGCCTCCATGGCGCGGGCGCGATCGAGCGCCAGCTCGCCTTCGCTCACGATGGCATCGGCAAGTGTCCGCTCCTCATGCGTCAGCACGTCGGGCTCGGCAACGATAGCCAGCACGCCCACCACCGAGGCGGGGTCGCCCGAGCGCGCGAAGCCGTCGCCTGTGCGAACCGTCAGGTAGATGCCATAAAACGCCGAGCCGCCATAGGTGGCATCGAGCGGCGTTCCCACATAGGCGGACGCCGAGAGCCGCGGCGGCATCTGCGGCGCCAGTTCGTGCACCGGTGCGGCATCGCCCACGGCCGTGTATGTCGCACGCGGCAGCAGGTCATCGCCCTCGGCGTCGGCGCTGTACCACACGACCGGGCAGCCCGAAAGACGTGCCAGCTGCGTGGCCATGGCGTGAACGATCTGATGCTGATCGGCGCACCGCTGCAGCATGCGGTTGGTCTCGAGCACCATATGCGTGCGGCGGTCGCTGGCGGCAGCCTGTGCCAAGGCGCGGCGCAGGGCCAACGCAATCGAGCTCGACACAAGCGAGACCACGAACATGATGAAGAACATGCCGGGATAGACGCGGTCGATAAGCGACAGCGAGTAGCGCGGGTCGACAAACAAGAAGTTGTAGAGCGCCACGGCGGCAGCCGAGCTCAGCAAGCAATACAGGCGACTCCAGGTAAAGAATGCGCACAGCTGAACGGCGAACACATAGACGATCATGATGCTCGGCGCGAGACCCGGATGGTCGAGCAGCGCGCCCACAATCGTCGCCGCGACCAGCAGCCCCACCGATACGCAGGCGTCATACAGAGGAGTGCGGCGCGTCAGCGTTGTGCGCCGCCACCAAAAGCTATCGGCAATATCGCCGTCCGTACGGACGTCCATCAGTGCCCCGCCCCTCTCTCAAAAACAAAAACCACCACAAAGGAACAGGCACCTTTGTGGTGGTTTCCCTTGTGGTGGTTCCAAGTGTAAAGCCTTCTACGACCGGCGGTCACTAGACAAACAGCACGTGCGCGAGCAGCGCGCAAACGCACGCCGCGACAAGCACCGTCACCACGATCGAGATCACGCGGTCGGCCATATCCATGTTGGCACGATTCGTAAAGAACCGATCTTCGGCGGCATCGACGCGCGCCTCACGCACCAGCTCGGTCGCAAAATCACAACCGTCAAGCACCTTTGCATCCATGGTTTCCTCCCAGGACTCAATCACTGTCATTGCAAGCCTGCCCGTTCGCAGCCAAACCTCAAGCGTCGACTACGGGCGCTCGTTGGGAGCCAGGCGCTGCATCTTGTTCACGGCCTTGAACTTGGTGAACAGCGGCACGTACTCAAAGCTCACGTTGGAGTTCTCCAGGCCGTACCAGCG
>URRN01000219.1 GCA_900550185.1 uncultured Collinsella sp. | reverse complement strand
GATTGGCGAGCGCGCACACCAGAGCGCGCACCGTCTGCACCTCGGCAGCTTGGGCAAAGACCGAGCCGCCTGCGATCACGCAGTCGAGCCCTTGGTCGCGGAAGGCCTGCGCATAGACATCGGCGTTGGTCATGCGGCCCAGCAGCAGGACCATGCTGCCCTGGGGCTGCCCCGCTTTGACGAGCGCTTGGAACCGCTCGGCAATCGCACGAGCTTTCGCCTGCGTTCGCTCCTGCGTGCTGCCACCGGCAACGAAGACCGCCTGGCGGCGCGAAGCCTTTGCCTTGAGCTTGTCCTCGCGATCGTCACTCGGCTCAAGATCCAAGAACCCCTGCATCAAACCACCGGTATCGCCGTCAAAGACGCGCGCCACATAGCGCAGCACCTCGTCGTGGCTGCGGAAGTTGCGCACGAGTTTGACGAGCTCGCCGGCGGGGGCATCGGATGCGACAGCCGTCTCGGGCGCAGCAGAGGAGCCCACTTTGCGCTCCTGGCGGCGGAAGACCTCAACCTCGGCGCCACGGAAACGATAAATCGACTGCTGCGCATCGCCCACGGTACACAGCGCACGCTCACCCGCGCCGGTCAGGTAACGGATCAGGTCAACCTGCATCTGGTCGGTATCCTGGAACTCATCGATCATGACCATCTTAAAGCGGCCCTCATAGGCTGCTCGAATAGCCGGGTAGTCGCGCAGCGCCTCGTACGCCATGCGCAGCAGGTCGTTGTTATCGAGCGCGGACTGGCCGGCCTTCAGCGCGCGATACTCGGCCTCCACGGAACGGGCCAGGCCCACCAGTGCATCGAGCGCGGGGGCACCGCAGGCAAGCACGATATTGATAAATGCATCAGCAGCCTCGGCCTTGAGTAGCTCCACCTGCTCCTTAGAAAACGCCTTGCTCGCGCGCGGCATGGTGCACGACATCATAAGTCGCGCCGCATCGACCATGGTCTTGCCGCTCGCCTCGAACGCGTCGATGGCATCGAGCGCCGTCTGCGCCTTCTCGGTCGCGGCCTTGCTTGCGCCCAGCGCCGCGCGATAGGCATCGGCGAGCGCTGAGGTATCGGCCTGGCCGCGCGCCACGCACACGTCGTCCATACCGCCCGGCAACTGACTCGACAGCTCCAGCAGGTCGCGCACCAGACCCTTGATGGTCGTGCCGGCGCCAAAGGGACCGCCCTCGCCCGCCATGGGATACCAGGCGTAGAGGGCCTTGAGCGATGCCGCGAGCTCGGGGGCGGCATCGGGCGCCGTCGCGCGGGCCAGCACATGCTCAACAGCCTGGTCCATAAGCTCGTCGGTATCGGTGAGCACCGTGAACTCGGGGTCGATGCCCAGCTCCAGCGCGTGCGCGCGCAGGATACGCGAGCACATGCCGTGAATGGTCGAGATCCAAGCGTCGTCGACGGTCAGGGCCTCCTCGTCCATACCCTCTTCGATAAGTGCGCGACGCACGCGGTCGCGAATCTCGGCCGCGGCATCTTTGGTAAAGGTAATGGCGAGCACCTGATCCAGATGCTCGACAAACGGACCGGATTCGGGCGAGAGCGCATAGACGATGCGGCGCGTGAGGGTAAAGGTCTTGCCCGAGCCGGCACCTGCCGAGACAAACAGCGGGCGGTCGAGCGTTTTGACGACTTGCAGTTGTTGCGGCATCAAAGTCGAAAGATCCATGGTCTACACGTCCCTCCTTACAAACGTTCCTTCGTGGTTATACGAGCAGCGCGCATGCGCGGCCTGAGCCGACGTCGGGTCGACGGCGGCAACGTTGCCTGCCTCGAGCTCGCGCAGACGCTCGGCAATGCCGGTCTCCACGCGATCGAGCAGTGCATCGAAGTCCATGTTGCCGCCCTCGCCGGGAAAGCCCTTCTTAAGGCCTGGGATGCGGCCGTCGCCGCGCTCTTCCTCAAGCAACTCGGCGCTCGCCGCACCGCGCAGCGCGGGCTTGCCGCCCTTGGTCGAAAAATAGAGCGCGGCGCGGGTATCCAGATCCAGCGCCCGACGCATGGCCTGCGCGTAGATGAGTGTCTGGGTATGGGGCGGCAGCCAGCGCGGGTCGTCGATGGGGGCCTCGCCCGACTCCTCGTCGCGCACCGTGGGGTCGGCGAGCTTAAACTCCTCGACACCCGAACGATGCTTATAGTCGATTACCACGGCGCGATTCTCGACATCCACATCAACGCGGTCGATGCGCCCGCCAAGCGGCCAGCCGGCATACTCGACCTGGAGCTCGTTGAACGCAAACTCCAGGTAGCGCGGCGCGAAGGGCGCGAGCGCCTCGGACTCGTAGGCAAGCACGCCCTCCAGCTGCGGCAAAATCTCGGCCACCTGGCGCTCCTCCACCGCAGAGAGCGGCACCAGCGGGCCCTCCGTGCCTCGCTTGCCGGCGTGCTCGGCCAACGTCTCGTCAAAGACCTCGCGCAGCAGCTCCTGAGCGCGCGGCAGATTCTCGGGCGTCACGCGCTCCATGCCCTCCTGGGGCAGGCGGGCATGCAGATGCTCCAGCACATCGTGGACAAAGTTGCCCTTCTCCATGTTGCCAAAGCCCGCGTCGATAGACTGGGGCTTCACGCGATACGACACGAACCAGCACAGCGGGCACGTCGAGTACGCCTCAATCTGCGAGGCGGACGTCAGGCGCGGCACGAGCGGCGCGTTCTCGCCCTCGCCATCGCGGCGACGCAGGACCAGGTACGGCACAGCCGCCTCACTCAAATGCTGAGGGGCCTCGCACGCGACGCGCTTGCACTCGATGCCCTCGCCGGCCGCTGGATCAAAATCGGCGACGATACCGCCCTCGCCCACGCACGCAACCTTGACGGCGCCAGTGG
>URRN01000218.1 GCA_900550185.1 uncultured Collinsella sp. | reverse complement strand
AGCCATGCTCGCCGATCGGCAGCGTCGAGCGTCCGGTCGCGGGAACCACATGCAGGCCAGCCTCGGTCAGCTCGCGAATGGCACGGCGGATGGTCCCATCCGCCTCGTGCAGGGCGTTAAGCAACGTACCGTCTAAGTCACTCGCGAACATCTTGATCATGGGCATGCCTCTCTTTCGTCTGCACGATATTGTAGACGAAAGAGAGGCATGCCCAAACAATGCCGTCCTGGCGTGGCGGGCCACTGCCTCCGCAAATTCACGGTGCCCCAGCGCGTTAAGACAATCGCCACAAGCAACTTTTCAGCCGATAAAACAGCGCCGTCGTCAACGTCAGCACCGCCAGCATGCCTGCGAATACAATCGCCGGTGTCCATCGATCATATGCAACCCCGTACGTCAATTGGCCGATAGGTGTTGCGCAGGAAAGGACCATGTAAACGACCGAAAGCACTTTTCCGCAGAGCTCAGTCGGCGCTGCCCGCTGAACAAACGCGATGATTTCAACCGACGCAATGCTTGCCCACACCATGACCCATGCCGAACCAACTGCAAACACGGTGAACATGTATGTATCTGCGCCGAACAGTAGCGTGACAATGATCGGTGCGACTCCAAAACAGATCATCGCAACATATCGACATATGCCATTGAAAGAAAAACGATGCGGCCAAATGCCGACCAAGCCACTGCCAGTAAGACCACCCAAGCCCAGAGCAACCTCAACTATCCCAACGCAGGACGATTGCATGCCGAGATGCTTTGTAACAATAATGGGAGCGCCAATCGTTAGCCCAACCAACGCAAGGTTCAAAACGGCCGCAAGCAAAATCACAGCGACCAATGATGCATTTTGCAACAGATACCGAATCGACTCCCGAAAATCGTTTCGGCATGTCGTGCGAGTCGCGCCGTCTCCCATCGTTTCAGATGAGGCATTTTGCTTGAGTGCGACCCCAAACAAGAGAGCTGAAATCGCAAACGCCACCGACGCGGTTGTGCAAAGAGCATCGATGCCAAAGCACCCATAGACTGCCGTCCCGACCACAGGACCCAAGATATTGCTCACCATGGTCACCTGCGAAACCAATGCAGTGGCCCGCTCAACCTTCTTTTCACCCGCCATGCGCACCGTCTCAATTTGGAGCATTGGCTTTAGCAGCGATTGAACACCATATTGAACACAAAGTATCGCTACTACGACGACCGCAAGAGGCAACGAGCGCTTCATGGGGATAGACAGCAGCGATGCAGTCATCAGAGCAATGCCGAGGGCCACGAGGACCTCGCGATGTCTTCCCCGATCCGCCAAGATTCCGCCAACCGGAGCTGCGAGTACGCCGGGTATGAACGCTATCGCCACGACGACGCCATATAACGTTGACGATCCACTGCAATCGAACAAGTAAAGTGGATACGCAAAGCACAGCGCCGACAGCATCGAATACGTGCACAGCTGCGCAACCAGAAGTTCCGCGAGCCTGATTGACCGCACTGTTTTTGATTTCAACGAGACGCTGACGTCTCTCAGCCCAGCCATAAGTCCGCCCCCATACATACCGCTAGTATGTATTTATCGACTTGAAAAGGGCAGCCTGAGCTGCCCTCACAAATCAATTACATACCGTTGGTATCTATATTACCACCCGGCACGGTCCCATACGTCCCAAATCCGTGCCGTTGTCTGGAGCACTTCCTCACCCAAATCGAGTCCCACCGCGGCGGCCATCTGCGCCAAACATTGAGCGCGAGCGAGCATTCGATCCTTGGGCTCAAGCGGACGAAACAGTGGCAGCAACCAGAGATTCGCCAGCAACGATACGGCCTCCGCCGCTTCGCGCGGGCATTCGCACGCAATGGATCCGTCGGCGATGCCCTCCTCGATCACTGGCAAGAGACAGCCATCGGCTGACTCGTCAAACGAGCCCTGGTACTGCATCGCCAGTAGACGCGAGCTTTTTACCGGATCTGCTGCAGGATGTATGCGTGCCCATAGTTCAATTTGCGGAACGACGGACTCGGGAGCGTAAAGCCTTTTTAGCTTTTGGGCGCCGGTCATATTACCGACGCCAAGCATCGAGCGACGGTGCTCAACAATCGGAGTCATCGCCCGATCAAACGCGGCGTTGAAAATCTCTTCTTTGCTCTTGAAGTGATGATAGACAGCGCCCTTGGTCATGCCATCGAGACGGTCAACGATATCTTGAATGCTCGTCCCCTCATAACCCTGTGCACAGAATAGCTCCAGTGCCGCGTCGAGAATCTTCGCGACCGTCTCCTCGGGATATTTATTGCGACCCATAATCCGTCCATCCGCAACACAAGCCTTATGCCTCACTGCAGTATTTTAACGTTGCAGATGACAGACGGTCGGCCCTACACCGCGGCGGGGCCGTGTTCGCCGGTACGGATGCGGATAACATCCTCGACCGGCTCGACCCAAATCTTGCCGTCGCCGACGGCACCGGTGCGAGCGGCGCTGCAGATAATGTCAACGATACCGTCGACATGCTCGTCGGCGCAGATGAGGGTGAACTGCACCTTGGGGATCGTGTTGACGAGCAGCTCGTTGCCGCGCACGTATTCCTTCCAGCCATGCTGCGCGCCGCAGCCCTGCACCTGGTTGATAGTCATGCCGCGAACATCAGCAGCAAACAGCGCGTCTTTAAGAACCTCAAGCTTCTCGGCACGAACGATCGCCGTAATCTTCTTCATAGTAAATTCCTCTCTTTAGTAAAGAAATGAATAGCCATTCAATAACGCGGGTTTTCCAAGTGCCCGAAATTGCCCCGAAAGAGGAGCGCCGCGTACTTCGGTACGCAAGCGACGGTTTGAGGGGCAAGGTCGGGTG
>URRN01000217.1 GCA_900550185.1 uncultured Collinsella sp. | reverse complement strand
CGCGCATGAGCCACGACATCCGCACGCCGCTCAACGGCATCCTGGGCCTTATCGAGATCGAGGAATTGAAGGAAGGCGATATGCAAGTCGCCCGCGAGAGCCGTGCCAAGGCGCGCGTTGCCGCCAATCACCTGCTCTCGCTGATCAACGACATCCTCGAGATGGGCAAAATCGAAGACCGCAAGCTAACACTGGAACATGCGCCTTTTAACCTCAAAGAGCTCTGTGACAATACGCTGGTGCTGTGCAAGCTCCGCGCGTCCAGTAACGGCATCACAATGCAGGACAATAGTCTGCCGTACGCCACGGGGCCATACATGATCGGCAGTCCCACCCATATCCGACAGATCATGATCAACCTGTTAGACAACAGCATTAAGTACAACAAGCGCGGCGGCTCCGTCACCTTTAGCTCAAAGACCAAGCCACTCGATAACGGGCGCGCGCTCTTTTGCTTTAGCGTTTCGGATACCGGCATTGGCATGACTCCCAAATTCTTAAAACATATCTATGAGCCGTTTGCCCAAGAAGGTGACGATGCGCGCAGCAAGTTCCAAGGAACCGGCATGGGCATGCCAATCGTCAAGTCGCTTATTGAACTGATGGACGGCACTATCGAAGTCACCAGCGAGCTCCATGTGGGCACCTCGTTCTACGTGGAGATTCCGCTCGATATCGACGAGAATCCCCAGGCGCGGGCGAATACGGTTGAGAGTGCGCCCGACTGCTCGCTCGCCGACATGAACGTGCTGCTCGCCGAAGACAACGAATTGAATGCCGAGATTGCCCAGGCGCTGCTAGAATCCGAGGGCATCGTGGTCACCCGCGCCGCCAACGGCAACGAAGTCGTCGATCTGTACCTGTCGCATCCCGCCGGCAGCTTCGATGCCATTTTGATGGACATCATGATGCCGGATATGGACGGCTACGAGGCAACCCGCGTGATTCGTCTGAGCGAGAAGGTCGATGCAGCCGATATCCCCATCATCGCGCTCACCGCCAATGCCTTTGCCGAGGACGCCAAGGCGGCACACGACGCCGGCATGAACGCCCATCTGTCCAAACCGCTCGACTTTAACAAGCTCAAAAACATACTCGCCCGCATCAAGAAAAACGGACCCGTTTCGCTATAGTTTGTGCTCAATCACCACGCACGACCAGAAAGGAAGCCAACGATGTTTAGGCCCTTACGTCGAAAGAAACGCGCCATCACTGACGAGGAAGCGCGCGAACTGCTCGCTACCTGCAAGCGCGGTGTCTTTGCCGTCAACGGCGACGATGGCTACCCGTACGCCATTCCCGTCAACTACTTCTTCGATGCCGAGCACGACAAGATTTATTTCCATGGCGCCAAAGCCGGCCACAAGGTCGACGCACTCAAGCGCGATGACAAGGTCTGCTTTACCGTTTACGGCAACGAGTGGCACAAGGACGGTGACTGGGCTCCCTACGTTATGAGTACCGTGGTCTTTGGCCGCTGTCGCCTGGCAAATGACACTCCCGCGTTTATCGAGGATAAAGTCCGCCAGCTCGCGCTTAAGTACTACCCTTCTGCCGAGGAAGTCGAAGAGGAAATCGCCAAGGACATTAAGGGCGTCCAGCTCTACGAGATTACGATTGAACATCTTTGCGGTAAGCAGATTCAGGAAAAGTAAGCCCCCTCAGCAGACCTCATCAATAGCAATATGGCCCGATTCCAACCAACATTGGAACCGGGCCATATTGCTATAAAGCGTCGGCAGCTATGTGCGCAAGCGCCTCAACGAGCTCCTGCGAACTCACGGGTTTACTCAGGTGCGCGTTCATGCCCGCCTCGCGCGAAAGCCTGCGATCGTCGGCAAAGGCGTTGGCGCTCACGGCGATAATCGGCGTGGTCGCGGCATCCTCACGATCGAGTGCTCGAATCCGACGCGTGGCCTCAAGGCCGTCGATACCGGGCATCATGATGTCCATCAACACCACGTCGTACTCGTACGGCGCGCTCGCGGCAAACATCTCGACGGCAGACTCGCCATCCTTAGCATACGTCACGACGGCACCGGCACGGCTGAGCGTAAACTGCGCGATCTCGGCATTCAGATCGTTATCCTCTACGAGCAAAACGCGCAAGCCCTGGAGCGCATCGCCGTCTCCCGCATCCGCGGGAACTGCCTGAGGAATCTCGGAGCGGTCGCACTTCTCGAACGGCAGGCGAATGGTAAACGTCGTCCCCTGCCCCAAGACACTCGTAAAGCTCATGGTTCCGCCCATAAGCTCGACCAGCTGTTTTGCGATAGGCGCGCCCAGGCCAGTTCCCGACGAAGCGCCTTCCACCTGCTGCTCCTCGCGGCAAAACGGCTCGTAGAGGTGCTTTTGGAACTCCTCGCTCATGCCAATACCGTTGTCGGCGATCGTGTATTCATAGACGGGGACGCCATCCGCTGGCTCCACCTCGCGGCACACCAGGCGGACATAGCCGCCCTGGCGGTTGTACTTGACGGCATTGCCGGCAATATTGAGCAACAAGCGCTTGAGGTGCGTCACGCTCACCCGCGCATAGGGATGATTAAGCGTCTGCTGGTCGGAGATAATTGTCACCAGACGCTCCTCGGCCTGGCGCTCCAGAATATCGCGCACTTCACAGTTGAGGGCCACCAAATTTATGGGCACGAGGTTCAGGTCGACCTGCCCGCTCTCCAGGCGACTCATATCGAGCGCCTCGTTGGCAAGGTCGAGCAGCAGTCCCGATGCCGTCCAGATTTTTGAGCGGCACTCAGTCTGCTTTTGCAGATCGTCCGCATTGGCATCGCCAACCTCGACCATGCCGCGAATGCCGTTGATGGGCGTGCGCAGATCGTGGCTCATGCGACGCAGAAAG
>URRN01000216.1 GCA_900550185.1 uncultured Collinsella sp. | reverse complement strand
CCCACACTCGGTCGCCTGTACGAGGAAGAGCGCGCCTACCAGAATGGCCTGGGCCAGAACAACTCGGCCGCAAGCCGCGCCGCCAGCGCTCCCCGCGCCGGCAAGCAGCAATTCGCCGCTCCGCAGCAACAGCACCCCGCCGCCATGCCCCAGCAGCAGCCGACGCCTCGCGCCGCCGCTCCCGACCCGCTTGCCGTGGCAGACCCCTTCGCGCCTAGCGTCCCCGACCCCGCCGCCGCACCCATCCCGGTGCCGCAGACCGTCTCGCGCGACTCGCTTGCCGGCATGGGCGGAGCCGCCGCGACCGGTGCCGCCGTGGGCCTAGGCGCCGCAGCCGGCATCGCCTCCAACATGGCGAGCACTCGCGCCCCGCAGCGCCCGCTCGCCCAGCTCGTCGACGTCGTGAGCGGCGAGAGCCATAGCATCACCTCCGCACAGGTGACCATCGGTCGCGAGCGCTCAGTTTCCGACATTGCCCTGCGCGACCCCAACGTGTCGCGCCGCCACGCCCAGCTCACCTTTACGGGCTCGGATTGGTCGATCGAGGACCTCAATTCCACCAACGGCACGCTCGTCAACAACCGCCGCATCACGCGCTGCCCGCTGCGCAACGGCGACCTGCTGACGTTTGGCCTGAGCACCTTTGAATTTAGGGGATAGTCGCTTATGAACATCGATATCGTCCTTTTTGCAGGCCGCATCGTCCTGGTCGCCCTGCTCTATATCTTCCTGTTCGCCGTCATGAAGACCGGCGTGGGACTTGTGCGCGGGCAGCGCCGCGACTCGGCTATCTGGACGATTGATGTGGACAAGGGTCCGCGCGGTATCCGCGGCATCCACGTAGACATGCTCGGCCCCGTCATCGTCGGTCGCTCGCCATCTTCGGACATCTGCATCAACGAACCGTTCGTCTCGGCCTCGCATGCGCGCTTTTCGCTGCAGGGCCCGGCACTCATCATCGAGGACCTCAACTCGCTTAACGGCACGCTCGTCAACGGCCGCCAGCTCGTGGAGCCCGCGACGCTGCGTGAGGGCGACGAAGTCCAGATTGGCGACGTGGTCATGAAGGTGAACCGTCGATGATCGACGAGGAGAACAAGTCCGCAACCATGCCCGAGACGCCGACTGCCCCCGCAGCTGCGCCGGCTCATGCCGCTCCGGCGCGCCCTGCGACCGTGGAGCCCGAGGACACCGTGTTCTCCCTGCCTCTTTCGCATGTAACGCATGATATTTCGGATCTCGCCGATAACGAGGACGAAGAGGATGCCGTAGCGGCGCCCATCGGCGCACATGCTGCGGAACAGCCCACAGCGCCCGAAGCAACCCCGGCGCCGGCTCACTTTGCAGAGCCCGTCGCCGCGGCAATCAACGAGAGCGCTGCGGTGTTTGCGGCACCCGAGCCCGCCGCGCCGGCGTTTCCCATAGCCCCGGCATCCGAGGTTGCGCCCGCGTCTACGCCGGCGCCCGAGCCTATAGACGTCAGCCCGCAAGATGACGAGTCGACCGCCCGCGCATCCGAGGAGCCCGACTCCCCGGACACCGGCGATTCCGAATCAAACGCCGAGACCGACACCGTCTCTCCCGGTGACACAGCAGAGATCGACGTTGCCGCCGTTGAGGCCAAGCTCAAAGACCCCGGCTCGACCATGAGCTTTGAACCCCTAACCGAGGAGCGCATCGAGACCGACTCGACCTATGATGCCGGCACCACCACGCAACTCATGTGGGGCGCCCGCTCCGACGTTGGCTGCGTGCGCCCGCACAATGAGGATTCCTACCTGGTGCAGTCGCCGCTCTTTTGCGTATGCGACGGCATGGGTGGTCACGCTGCCGGCGAGGTGGCCTCTTCTATCGCTGTCGAGACCATCGCCAAGACAGCTCCTCAGTCTGCCGACGCCGCACGCCTGGCGGCAGCCGTCGAGGCCGCCAACGCCGCCGTAATCGAGGCTGCCTTGAATGGCCTGGGCAAGCCCGGCATGGGCTGCACAGCCACTTGCGCCTATATCGAAAACGACACGCTCGCCATCGCCCACGTGGGTGACTCTCGCGCCTACCTGCTCCACGAGGGCACGCTCATCCGCGTGACCCGCGACCACTCCTACGTGGAGGAGCTCGTGGACGCCGGCGAGATCACGGCAGATGAGGCTCGCGTCCACCCCAACCGTTCGGTCATCACCCGCGCGCTGGGCTCGGACCCCGCTATGTATGCCGACCACTTCACTCTACATATCGAGGAAGGCGACCGTCTGATCCTGTGCTCCGACGGCCTTTCGAGCATGATTCCCGATAGCGATATCGAGAACATTGCCACGCAGTCCTCAACCGCGCAAATCTGCGTCGACAACCTAGTGGACGCGGCGCTTGCCGCCGGCGGCCACGACAACGTGACCGTAGTAGTCGTTGACCTGGTTGACGATGGCGTCATGCGCGAGGCGCAGCGCGTGCGTCGCCGCAACATTACTATCGCCGCCATCCTGGCCCTCGTCTTTGTGCTGGCAGCTGGCATCTGGGCCTACATGGGTGTCACCGGCTCGTACTACCTGGGTACCTACCAGGGCAATGTCGCCGTCTGGCGCGGCCTGCCCGGCAAGCCGCTCGGACTCAAGCTCCACTGGCTCGAAAGCGAAACCAGCATCAAGCTATCCGACCTGCCCGAAGACACGCAAAACCGCCTCAAGGCGGGTATTCCGCAAACAAGTGTCGACGATGCGCAGGACACGATATCCAAGTACCGCCACCAGATCGACGAGGAGCAGACCCGCCAGGTGATCGACGCGCAAACGATTCGCGACAACACCAATCAGGGATCGACCTCCGAATCAGATTCCGAGAAAACCGCCGAACAGTCCGCCGAGGCCGAAGCCTCCGATAAGAATTAGAAAGGGAGTGCCGCTTATGAGTCGC
>URRN01000215.1 GCA_900550185.1 uncultured Collinsella sp. | reverse complement strand
CACGATTTTAAAGGTGATTTTAGCTTTGGAGAGACCGAGTGCCTGGGCTGCCTCGACCTGACCGCGCGGCACGGCGTTGACGCCGGCGCGGAAGATCTCGGCCAGCACGCCGGCCGCAGCGAGCGCGACAGGCAGCGTGAGCATCCAAAACGACGGTAGCGCGATCTTGTACTGGGGCAGCACCAAAAAGAAGAAGTAGATGAACAGTAGGCTCGGCACGCCACGGAAGAAATCGGTGAGCACGCGGCAGACCAGCTGCAGCGGCTTGATGTCGCTGGTGCGGCCGAGCATGAGGGCCAGACCCAGTACCAGCGCGATGGCGCCAGCGGTGAGCGCGACCTTTACCGTGCCCTCAAAACCGGCAAGTAAGAACTTCCAGGTAGTGAGGTGCGTAAAGAAATACCAATAGTGGACTGAAAGCTGACCGGTCACATAAAAGCGCTGCAGTACCAGAGCGATGAGCGCGGCCACGGCAACAAGTGAGATGGCGGTGCCGACGCGAATCTTGGCGCGCATCTTGGGGCCGGGAGCCTCGTAGAGCGCATCGCGCATGGTGAGCGCGGAGGTGGAGTGCTTGCTCATCGGAGGATCCTCACCTTCTTATCGATATAGTTGCCAATGTGGCTCACCACAAAGGCTGTGCCCAGGTAGCCGAGCGCCGAGATAAAGAACGCGGCGACGCCGCCGAGCGAGCGCGTGTTGATGTAGCTCACCACGCCGGTGAGCTCCTGCGGTTTCAGCGGCACCTGACTGCCGAGCGCGGTGGTGAGCATGACGGCGATAAAGAGGTTGGTCATGGGCAGCACGCTCGAGCGCAGCGCCTGCGGAATCACGATCTTGGCGAGGATACGGCTGAAGCTCATGCCCAGCGAGCGGGCGGCTTCCACCTGGCCGACGCCGACGGTGTTGATGCCGCTCATAAAGTTCTCGGAGCCAAAGGCCGAGCCCAAAAGAACCGTGGCGACGATAACGCAGGCGCGGTAGGGCAGAACGACCTTAAGCGGCGGCAGCGCATAGACGACGATGATGAGCAGCGCGATGCCGGGGATGTTACGGAAGACCTGGACATACAGGTCGCCAAAGACGCGCAGCGGCTTGAGCGGCGACACGCGCATCACGGTGACGGCGACGGCCAGCACCATGGCGATGGCAAACGACTCAAGCGTCATGCCCCAGGTTGCTAGCAGCGCGTCGATATAGTTCTGGCCATAGAGCGACCAGAGCTCGGAGAGACTCATGCGGACCTCCCGCCGATAAGGAAAGGGGCTCCCGTGTGTACGGAAGCCCCGACAACTCAGTGATGAAACAGTTTAGCGCAATAAAGCGAATCATGCGTTTCCGTATGGTTTCGTTGCGGCCGTTACCAGGCTCGCTGCTTAGGCGCCGATCTCGGGCAGCTCGGGAACATTGGTGTCGCCCGTACGGTCGCCGATGCAGATCTGCCACAGCTCGGTCCAGGTGCCGTCGTCCTCGATCTTCTTAAGGAAGTCGTTGACAAAGGCGACGCCGTCGGAATCGAGCGGCAGACCGATGCCATAGGGCTCCTTGCTGCCGAAGGGCTTGCCGGCAATCTTGTACTTACCGGGCTCGCGGACCAGGGCGCTCTGCTGCATGTTGTTATCGATGACGTAGGCGTCAACGCGGCCCTGTTGGAGTGCCTGGCGTGCCTCCTCGTCGGTCTTGAACTCTTGCTGGCTGGCCTTGGGGGCGAACTCCTCCAGAATGGCGGGGCCGTTGGAGCCGGACTGGACGGCGACGTTCTTGTCGGCCAGGTCGTCGACGCTCTTGATGTCGTCGTTATCGGCGAGCACCAGGATGGCCTGCTGGGTGTAGTAGTAGGGGCCGGCGAAGGAGACGAGCTTCTTGCGCTCGTCGGTGATGGTGTAGGTGGCAAAGACAGCGTCGACCTGGCCGTTCTGCAGGACGGACTCGCGCGTGTCCGAGGTCACCTGGGTGATCTCGACCTTGTTCTCGCCCAGAATGTAGTTGGACAGGAGCTGTGCGATACCGGCATCGAAGCCACGGGTCTGACCGTCTTTTTCGTTGAGGAGGGAGAAGAGCGTGGAGGTCTGAACGCCACCGATCTTAAAGACGCCGGCGTCCTTGACGGCCGTCGCCCAGGTGCTGGCGGCGATGGCGTCGTCATCGGCCTTGGGGCCGTTGTCGACGAGCTTGTCGAATGCCTTGGCGTCGAGCGTGGTGGAAGCCTCGGTATCTTCGGAGCTCTTGGAGGAGCCAGCGGCGGAACCCTTGTCAGCCTCGGCGCTGGTGTCAGAGCAGCCGGCAAGACCAAGGCCGGCGACGGTTGCGAAAGTGGCGGCAACGAAGCCGCGACGGTCGAGAACGACCTGCTGGGAGAGGTTCTTGCTCATAGGAGAACACCTTTCTCAATAAAATCCCTAGCGGTTGAGCAGAGTTATACCCCATCCCGCTCAAATGGGTCAACACGAAATAACTCAGAAACATACTTGTCTTATAGGTTATTCTACCTACCAAAAAGGGACAGGTCTATTTTGGTAGGTTTTATCTGGGAAAACGTCGGTTATTGCTGCTGAGACGGCGTTTCGCGGACGGGGTGGTCGCTCGCGGCGGTCGCTATAATGGCGGCAGCGCGACGCATATATAAGTATGGAGATCGCGTATGAACGGCTATTCGTTTTTCGCGCCGACCGTGACCTAAAACCACCAAAAAGGGGACAGGCACCTTTGTGGTGGTTTGGGCTGGTACGGCGGCCGGTCTCGTTGTTTTGTCTCAATCTGTAACATCTAGACGAGGAAATGGGTTCTTACTGTTACAGATCGAGATCATCTCCTTAGGGGGATTCGAATGTCTCGATCTGTAACAGTTAGGCGGACAAAAGCTCCCTTTCTGTTACAGATTGAGACAAAGGTCAGGGGCAAAGACGGTTTGTCTAGATCTGTAACAGTTAGACGGGAATTCGGGCCCTAGATGTTACAGATTGAGATAATCGCG
>URRN01000214.1 GCA_900550185.1 uncultured Collinsella sp. | reverse complement strand
GGCCGACGCCGTGCTGGCGGCGAGCGTCTTTCACTTTGGAACCTTCAGCATTCGCGAAGTCAAAGAGTATATGGCATCGCAGGGAATCCCTGTGAGGTTGGACTTCTAGTGCTGCGGGCTTCGCTGCGGCTTGTCCAGGCACCGCATCTTGCCGTTCAAACCGTCGCTCGCGTACCAAAGTACGCGTCGCTCCTCTTTCGCGGCAACCTGCGGCACCTGGGCAAGCCTCGCCGACCTGCGATGTTCACGGTAATTACTTGGGAGGAATGATGACTGAGGTGGTAAATGCTACCGAGCTGAAATACGACGCCCGTGGGCTGATTCCTTGTGTTGTTCAGCAGTATGACACCGGCGAGGTGCTTATGGTTGCCTGGATGAACGAGGAGTCGGTGGGGTTGACGCTCAAGACCGGCACCACGTGGTTTTGGAGCCGTAGCCGCCAGGAGCTCTGGAACAAGGGCGCGACGAGCGGCAATATGCAAGCGGTCAAGGAGCTCTGGGCCGACTGCGATAGCGATACGCTGCTGGTCAAGGTTGACTCGCCGGGTCCGGCCTGCCACACCGGCAACCGTACCTGCTTCTTTAAGAAACTCGCGTAGGGCGGGCGCTCGATTAGACGCTCGGCCACCAGAAAGGATTGAACTATGGGTGTGCGCACCGCAAACGTTCAGGATGGAAATATCGGAGAGACGCTGACAGGTCTGGCCGAGGTGATTCACGGTCGTCATGATGCATCGCCGCAGGAGAGCTATACCGCGCGTCTGCTGACCGATGTCGAGGACGAACTGCTCAAGAAGCTTGCCGAGGAGGCAAGCGAGGTGATCATGGCCTGCAAGGATAACGATCACGATCACATCCGCTACGAGGCCGGCGACCTGGTCTACCACCTGCTCGTGACGCTCGAGCGCTAC
The DNA here is from genome assembly GCA_900550185.1 of uncultured Collinsella sp. Classification (GTDB taxonomy): domain Bacteria; phylum Actinomycetota; class Coriobacteriia; order Coriobacteriales; family Coriobacteriaceae; genus Collinsella. The sequence goes on along the minus strand of URRN01000214.1, from coordinate 2,075 downwards.
GGCATCACCCTCGACGAGCTGGCCGGCGAACTCAACGCCCGCCGCCACTAGTCATTGGGGACGTTCTTAAACGACCAGTTAGGCGAGGGGCGTGGACTCCCATTCTCCGGTGAGGTGGGGGATGTCGAAGGTTCGATAACCGCAGTCGTAGGCGTGGGCCTGGGCCTCGCGGATGTTCCAGCAGATGTCGCAGGCGCGGTGTGCGTCCGAGCCAAAAGTGATCGGCACCTCGGCGTGGGCGAAGCAACGCAACAACCCGGTCGCGGGATAGTAGTCGTCGAGTCCCTTGCGCGGCGCGGCGGTCGAGACCTCAACGCGGCGGCCTGTGTCGTGTGCACACTCTGCCATCTGCCCCCAGAACGGCGCGGGGTCAAAGTCGGGCGCAAAGCCCTCTTTCGAAAAGCGCATGACCAGGTCGGGGTGAGCCATTACATCAAAGTTGAGCGGGCTCTCGCAGGCGCGGCACCAGTCATCGACATAGCGCTCCCACACGCCGCGTACGTCTAAGTTTTCCCAAACATGCAGGTTGGTGTCATCGTCGATCCAACCGCAAAGGGAATCGGGTGTATCAGGACGAGCGACGTCCTCCGTCCCCGCCGTGCCCGCAGCACCTGCCGCAATATCGCCTGGGTTGCCAATCCAATGCACGCTGCCCAGGAGTACGACGGCGCCCTGGGACCAGCGCTCAACCAAAGGCTCGCAGCCCTCGTACCAATCGCATTCAAAGCCATAGATAAAGCTGAGCTCCGGCGCAATCTGCGCGGCAAGCTTGCGAGCATCCTCAAAAGCCAGACGATGTGCCGGCAGGTCGCCCTCAGTAACCTGCACTTCGCAGTTGGCATCCATGCTGGCGGGCAAGGTGAGGTGGTCGGTCGAGACCATGACCCGACAGCCAGCCGCCGCGGCGGCGCGAACGTTTTCCTCAAAGGAGGCATGGCCGTCCGAAAACGAGGTGTGGGTGTGGCAATCGACCAGCGGGCAAGCAGACATGGCAGCTCCTTTGCGTCAAGCGAATCCGCTCCATTGTAATGGCGCGACCCCTGGCGCGCCGGGAACGCCACAAGTCGAAACCGACTGGAAAGGGCAGGCGGCGCGCAAGGGCTGCCGCACGACATCGACCCTGCCTCAAAACGTGTACGTCAGCCTCCAAAAGCTGCAAAAAATGACGTGTTTGGAGGCTGCCGTACACGTTTGGATAGGGGCGAGGACGATCCCGGCGCACGCCGACGTCCGCGACGGGCAAAAGTCCCGCCCATCCCATGACGCCGCCCCCACGCCGCCCGCGATGTGCTAGCGTTTGAGTGAACAAAACGAGCCCGCGCGGAAAGGAACCGGACCGTATGCAACGTGGAAGTACATCTCCGCTGTCCCGCGAGACCGATGCGCCCGAGACCATCGTCAAGCTGGAGTGCGACATCGACGATGCGTCGCCCGAGGTACTCGCCTATGCCGCCGACCGCCTGCGCGAGGCCGGCGCCCGCGAGGTGCACTGGCTACCCCTCTACTGCAAAAAGGGTCGCCCCGGATGGCAGTTGCAGGTGATCTGCTCGCACGAGGATATCGAGCGCCTACAGACGATTATCTTTTTGGAGACCACGACCAACGCCGTTCGTCGCCAGGTGATGGAACGCGTTTGCCTGCCGCGCCGATTCGAGCAGGTGACAACGCCTTGGGGCGAGGTGGCCGTAAAGGTGGCAACCCTGCCCGATGGCAGCGAGCGTGCAGCGCCCGAGTACGAGGACTGCGCTCGCCTTGCCCGTGAGCACAATGTGCCGCTCCAGCGCGTGATGCAGGCGGCGCAAGCCGCGGCTCTGCAATTTGAGTGACACGGTCGGCGACGCGCCACACCCACCCCATCAACCTCACCGAAAGGACCACCATGAAATACCTCATCGCCTCCGACATCCACGGCTCGGCATACTGGACCGAGCGCCTGGTCACCGCCATCGATTCCGAGCAGCCCGACCGCATCGTGCTGCTGGGCGACCTGCTCTACCACGGTCCACGCAACGACCTGCCGCGCGATTACGCCCCCAAGCGCGTAATCCCGCTGCTCAACGCCCTGGCCGACCGCA
>URRN01000213.1 GCA_900550185.1 uncultured Collinsella sp. | reverse complement strand
CGACCTCTCCCGCGAGCTGCGCGAGCGCGTCGACATGCGCCAGATCGGCGTGCGCGAGGAGGCCGCGCTCATGGGCGGCTTTGGCCACTGCGGCCAGGAGCTGTGCTGCACGCGCTTTGGCAGCGGCTTTGAGCCCGTGTCCATCCGCATGGCAAAGGAGCAGGACCTGCCGCTCAACTCCAACAAGATCTCCGGCGCGTGCGGCCGTCTCATGTGCTGCCTGCGCTACGAGTTCGAGGCGTACAAGGACTTTAAGAGCCGCGCGCCCAAAAAGAAGACGCTTATCGATACGCCGCTTGGCAAGGCGCGTATCCAAGAATATGACACACCGCGCGAGCAGCTGGTGCTGCGCCTGGAGAACGGCAAGGTCTTTAAGGCCAACCTGGCCGATATGACCTGCTCGGAGGGCTGCAAGAAGAAGGCTGCCGAGCAGGGCTGCAATTGCCGCCCCGACTGTGTGACGCGCGATGTGCTCGAGCGCATCGAGTCGCCCGAGATGCGCCTGGCGCTCATGGAGCTCGATCGCGAGAACGGCGTCGACGTGGGCGATGGCCTGTCGAGTGCCGACCGTCTGGCCGGCACGTCGATGCCCAAGCGCCGTCGTCGCGATGCCGATTCCGATACCCGCGCTGCTCAGAGCCAGGGCGAGGGTCGTGGCCGCGGAAAGGGCCGTGGTAAGGCCGAGGCACCCGAGGCCGAGGAGGCCGCCGGTGGACGTCGTCGTCGCAAGCGCGCGGGCTCGGGCGATGCTGCCGAGGCTGCAGCCGCGGGCAAGAACGCCTCTCGCGAGCGCGAGGTTCAGCAGCCCCAGCAGCAGAATCGTGGCGGTGGCATGAACCCCACACGTCGCCGCCGCCGTCATCTGTCGAGCGAGGAGCGCGAGGACGCCTTCCGCGCCGCAGCTGCTCGCGAGGCTGGTGCCGCTTCCAAGGGCCCCTCGGCCTCCGATGCACCTGCCGACAAGGGCGGCAAGTCACATGGCGAGGAGGAGCGCGCGCCGCGTCCGCGCCGTCGCCATTCCTCGGGCGCGCAACAGAAGCCCTCGGTGCCCTCCGTGGCCGATCAGGTCTCGGATGGCGAGGTCAAGGTCACGCGCCGTCGTCCTGGAGACGGTGGGGGAGCTGCTGCCAAGGCTTCGCGCGGCGCCGCTCGCGACGAGCGCGAGCCGCGCGAGGATCGCGGTGGCGAGGGCTCGGCCGACCAGGGTCAAAAGCGTCGCCGTCGCCGTCGCTCTCGCAAGCCGCGTCAGGACGGTGGCGAAGGTTCGACCCACACCTCGTCCGCACCGCAACCGCCTGCCGGCGAATAACGTCCGTAAGCGGATGTGACTCGCCTGACCCTAGCACCTCTGGGTATCATGGCTCTACACCGACAACCCTCCCTTCGCCTTCGCGTAGGGAGGGTTGTGTCATGAAGAGACATTTGAACGTACTGACTCGCTTGCAGGGTGCTGGCGTCTTGCCGTTTGCGGACGAATTGCTACCGTTTGCCGAGCGCGCGACGTACGAGGCGCTCGAGGCGTTGTCGCCCACGCGATGCGCTGGCTGCGAGCGTTCCGGTGCGTTGATCTGCCAGGATTGTCTGGCATCGCTCGCGCTCATCGATCCGTGCCATGGCTGCATCCGATGTGGCGCCCCGTTTGGGGATTTGCTGTGCACCGAGTGTTCGGTCGAGGGCACGTCTTCGGCAATGGCCGAGGCGCTCGATCGCTGCCTGGCGTGTGCCGTCTACGCACATCCGCTGCCGCGCATCATCAAGGCGTACAAGGATGCGGGCGAGCGCCGTCTGGCACCGTATCTGGCAGAGTTGCTCTACGACACCGCCTTGCATGCCCAGGTGGCAGCCCCCGATCGCTACGGCGGCATGCTGTCCGGCGCCGATGCGGTGGTGTTTGTGCCCGCGACTGCGGCGGCGTTTCGGCGGCGTGGATTCGATCACATGGAAGCAATCGCGCGCTCATTTTGCGAGCTGTCGGGCGTGTCGTTGCTGGACGCCCTGGTCAAATACGGTCACGGTGACCAGCGCGAGCTCGGTCGCGATGAGCGCCGGGAACATGCCCGGGGCATGTACGAGACGGTCGAGGATGTGCGCGGTTGCCGTTTGCTGCTCATCGATGATGTCATTACCACGGGCGCGACCATGGCAGCAGCCTCGGCGGAGCTCAAGCGTGCCGGCGCCGCAGCAGTCGACGGCCTCGCTATCGCACGCGTTTGGTAGGGGTGGTTTTGTGGCAGTGAAGATAGCGCGGCGTGACGAACCGACAAGCGAGCAACTGGCTTCCTCCGTAATCCTGACCGGCGCCTCGGCGCTGCGCATGATGCGCGCCGAGCGCCGACAAATGGGTTACATCAGCTGGAGGGACCTCGATCCCGATGAAGAGCGCCGTGTGCTGCACGCATCGTCGCCCTCGGCCGAGGACATCTATCTTCCCGATTTGGTGCGGATCGGGGCCGTGAGTGGCGAGGTCCAAGAAGACTTGTGCCTGCTGGTGGGGTCGGCGAAGCAGCGCCGCCGCATGCCTGGCGTGGGCTGGTCTGTGTGTTCTGGGTTGCCTGCCGGCTCGATTCTAGAGGTGGAACCGGGGGTGTACAGCCTATCTCCCGAGGCCCTTTGTGTTGCCGTCGCCCGCGAGGTCGGCTGTGTTCAGGCGTTTGCCCTGGCCCAGGAACTGTGTTCCAAGATTTCACTGAGCGATCGCGGGAAGTATCTGCCTCCCTACACCTCGCCTGTTGCGAATAGACTTGCAAAGGACAAGGACCAACCGGCAGACGTGGGCTACTTTGAAGTCGAGCCGGTGCTGACGCCCGATCGCCTGGCAGATTACCTTGCGGCATGCAAGGGGAATGTGGCCAAACAGCTGCTGCGCCTGTGTCCCCACCTGTCAGAAAACCTGCGCTCGCCCATGGAGTGCATCATGCTCGCTCTGTTTTCGCTTCCGTTTTCCTATGGCGGATTTGCCTGCGGCCCCTTTAAGACCGACTACAAGATCGAGTTCGATGACCGCGCGCAGGCAATCTCGGGGATGCCGTATGCAGTTTGCGATGCGTATCAGGAAGCAGCCCGGTTTGACCTGGAATACAACGG
>URRN01000212.1 GCA_900550185.1 uncultured Collinsella sp. | reverse complement strand
AACGCTAACCAAAAACAGCGCGCGGTTTGTGGGTTTGGCAAGGTTGTCCATCGGGTCCTCCCGCGGTCAAAGTCGATATAGATACGCTTTATTGTAGAGCGAGCGTAGCCCAGACAAGCCAACCGTCTGCGCTGCAAACGGAGCCACCGGGGACCACGGCGGGACAGGCTCAAGGCTTATCCGTTGATAATCGAGGCAATCTCGCGCAAATCGTCGGCAAAGTAGATGCCGTGCTGGCGCTTCAGGCTCGAAAGCCCCTTATCAATCATGTGCCCGAGCAGCGCCTTGAGGTCGTTGTAGTAACCGTTCAGGTTGTACAAAATGCACGGCGCATCGAGATGCCCCAACGACACGGCGGACATGACCTCGGCAATCTCCTCGAGCGTGCCCGTCCCACCGGGAAAGGCGATGAACGCATCGCCGAGCTCAATCATCTTGGCCTTGCGCTCGGCCATATCGCTCGTCACGATAAGGTCGTCAATACCGTCATGCTGAAACTCGGCCTCGATAAAAAAGCTCGGCTCAACACCCGTCACATGTCCACCTGCCTCGAGCACGCTATCGGCGAGCGCACCCATCAGGCCCGACTTGGACCCGCCGTATACCAGCGCGTGTCCGTTGGAGCCAATCCAGTTGCCCAGCTCCTGCAGCGCGGGCAGAAACGCTGGGTCGTTACCGACGCTGGCACCCAGATACACGGTGATATTCATATTCAGTCCCCCTGTTGTGGCGCACGATGTTCGTTTTAGCGCTGGCGTCGACGATATTCGCGCACGCGGCGCGACAGGTCGGCGAGCTCGTCACGATCGAGCTCCTCCAAATGCTCAAGATCGTCCATAAAGCGCGCCATGGTGTCCTTTTGGCGCAGCTTGATGAGCGTATTGCAGTAGTTCACCGCCACGCCTGTAAGCATGGCGATATAGAAGATACTGATGACGCTTAGGATAACGGTAATGCCGCGGGCAACCGGCGTTTCAGCGGGGATATCGCCAAAGCCGATCGTCGAGACCGTCTCAAAGCTAAACCAGAGACCATCGCCAAACGTGAGGGTCGTGGGCTCGGACAGCCAGACAGCCGTCGAGCAAAGCAGATAGAAAATAAGAAACAGGCCCGTGATGCGTGCAAAGCCAGCCTGTCGCAGCACATCGGCAAGCGTCCTGAGCTTTTTCATCGCGACCCCTTCCACGGACAACCAATCACGTTCGCTCGGTATTGTCCCACAACCGGCAGTTAGGGACGTTCCTTTTGTGCCGGCAGAAAGGGACTGTCCCCTACTGCCGGGCGGGACCGTTTAGCGGTGCAGCTGCCGACTGGGCAGGCTGAGCTGGTATCCTTATGCGGTAATGTCTCGATTCGTTAGGTTTGCATGTGAGAGCTTCCGCTGTCCTTCGTTCAGTTATATATCGCACCCTGGCCGTCGCGCTTGCCGCGCTCGCCATACTGAGCACCATCATGCCCGCCCCCGCCTATGCCGCCAATACCGATCAGCAAGTCAAGACGGTCCGCGTCGGCTGGCTCGTCAGCAACGAGGGCTTCCAGGACGGCACCCCCGGCGAGCGTCTCTCGGGATGGGGTTACGAGTACCTCCAGACCCTGTCGTACTACACGTCCGGCTGGCGGTACGAATACGTCTCCGGCACCTTCACCGAGCTTATGGACATGCTCGAGGCAGGCGAGATCGACCTCATGCCCAACATCTCCTACTCCGAGGAACGTGCCCAAAAGCTGCTCTTTTCCTCGAACCCTGAGGGCACCGAGCGCTACTACATCTACGCCAGGCCCGAGCGTGACGACCTTGCAAAGGGTGACCCTCAAGCACTCCAGGGTCTCACTATCGGTTGCAACCCCGGCGTCATGCAAACCTTCGTTGGCCAGCAATGGCTCGCCAGTGAAGGAATCGCCTGCACATACAAGGAGTATGACGGAGGATCCGATCTCTTTGACGCGCTCGCAAACGACGAAGTCGATGCCGTCATCATGAACGACACAATCTCGTCGCCCAGTGCCTCCCCCATGTTCTACATTGGTTCGAACGACTACTACTTTGCCGTTCCCAAAAGCCGCCCCGACCTGATGGACGACATCAATGCTGCCATGACGGCAATCGCCCGCGTCAACCCACGCTATATCGACGAAGTCAAATCTAGCTACTCAACTCAAAACAGCGGTTCATCATCGCTCAACAGCCCCGAACGTTCCTGGCTCAAAGCAAATGACAACACCATCACGCTCGGCTACATTACGGGCAAACTCCCCTACTGCAACGAGGACGAAGACGGCGAAATGGAAGGCTCGCTCGCATCGCTTGCGACGACGCTACACGATAAATTTGGCATTACGGTCAAAACCGTCGCCTTTGATAGCTACAAGATGATGTCAAAGGCCCTGTCAAAGGGAAGCATAGACGTTGCGCTGCCGGTATACCGAGATTACTGGTTTGCCGAGCAAACAGGCGTTGTGCAGTCGATATCGTTGGGGACCATATCCCTCACCGCCATCCACACCGGCAGCAACCTGAACAAAGACCTTCAGAACATCGCCTGTACCAAATCATCGTTTGTCAACAAAAATGCACTTGAAAGTCTGTTCCCCACAGCGACCGTAACCGAATACCAATCCGACGATGAAGCGTTCGACGCCCTCAGGAAGGGAACGGCGCACTGCATCGTCGCTCCCAGTTCACGCGTAAAAACCATCGGTGACCGTTACGATCTCGAGGACTGCGAGACGACCGAGCTCCCTGACACCTGTGAGCTCTCGTGCTGGATTTCGCGCGGAAAACCCGAGCTGTTGGGAATCATCAACAAGGGCATCATCAATGCCGGAGAATCGCTCTCCGCAAGCAATTTCTCCTCCACGTCGTACACGGCCCAGGAATCCAACACGCTTCAATTCCTTTACCGCAACCGCACCGCCATTGCAGCTACCCTCATCGGTATGTTGTCGGTCGGCATCGTCCTGCTCATCTGGGCGCTCGTGCGCGCTCGAACCGAGCGCAAAAAAGCCGATGCTGCCAACACCGCTAAGACGGCATTCCTCACGCGCATGAGCCACGACATCCGCACGCCGCTCAACGGCATCCTGGGCC
>URRN01000211.1 GCA_900550185.1 uncultured Collinsella sp. | reverse complement strand
TCGTTGATGGTGGTGATGCCGTTGCAGAGCTTGTTGAGCGTGTTCTGCTCGCACTGCATGGCGGCCTCGGCACCGGCGGCACGAATTGTCTCAAGGCCCTTAGCGACCTTGGTGGCATAGGCGGTAATGACCGGGCGATAGGTACGACGTGCCTCGCGAACCATCGTGGTGGCCTCGATGTTCATGAGCTTGTTGTACTTCTCGAGCTTGCAGTCGTAGCGGCACTGGGCCTCGGCGCGGGTCAGGACGCCCGTCTCCTCAAAGAGCGCGATAGCCTTATCGGAAACAAAGGCGGGAAGAGCGTCGGCCGTGGTCTTGTTGTTGGCAAGGCCGCGCTTCTCGGCCTCGACGGGCCACTCGTCGGAGTAACCGTCGCCGGAGAACAGGATGCGCTGGTGATCGGTCAGCACCTTCTTGCAGTACTCGAGCGCAGCGTCCTGGAACTTATCCTCGGGCGTACCCTCGAGCTCATCGGCGAAGGACTTGAGCGACTTGGCAACGGCGGCATCGAGCACCAGGTTGGAGTCGGAGACGTTCTGCTCGGAGCCGCAGGCACGGAACTCGAACTTGTTGCCGGTGAAGGCGAACGGGGAGGTGCGGTTGCGGTCAGTGTTGTCCTGCATCAATTTGGGCAGGGTATCGGCGCCCAGGTCGAGCACGCCGCGCGTGGCATGGACGGAAGCCTTGCCATCGATGATCTTCTCGACGACCTCGGTAAGCTGGTCGCCCAGGAAGATAGACATAATCGCCGGAGGAGCCTCGTTGGCGCCCAGACGATGATCGTTGCCGGCCGAGGCAACGGAGGCACGCAGGAGCTCCTGATAGTTATCGACGGCCTCGATCACCGCGGTGAGGAAGACAATGAACTGCAGGTTGTCGAGCGGGGTGTCGCCCGGGTCGAGCAGGTTCTCGGACTCGGTGCCAAGCGACCAGTTGTTGTGCTTGCCCGAACCGTTGATGCCCTCGAAAGGTTTCTCGTGCAGCAGGCAGACCAAGTCGTGGCGGGAGGCGATGAGCTTCATCTTCTCCATCATGACCAGGTTCTGGTCGATGGCCTCGTTGACCTCGCCGTAAACGGGGGCGAGCTCATGCTGGCAGGGAGCGACCTCGTTGTGTTTGGTCTTGGCGGGAATGCCAAGCGCCCACAGTTCATCATCCAGGTCCTTCATATAGGCCGAGACGGTGGGGCGGATAGCGCCAAAGTAGTGCTCCTCGAGCTCCTGGCCCTTGCAGGGAGCGGCGCCAAAGAGGGTGCGGCCGGTAATGACCAGGTCCTTGCGCTTGCGGTAGGCGTCCTTCTTGATCAGGAAGTACTCCTGCTCGTCGCCCACGGAAGGAACGACCTTCTTGGGGGTCTTACCGAACAGCGCCAAAACGCGCTTGGACTCACGCGAGAGCGCGGTCATGGAGCGCAGCAGCGGGGTTTTCTTGTCCAGGGCCTCGCCCGTGTAGGAGCAGAAAGCCGTGGGGATGCACAGGACATCGTCCTTGATAAAGGCGGGGCTAGTGGGGTCCCAAGCGGTGTAGCCACGGGCCTCGAAGGTAGCACGCAGGCCGCCGTTGGGGAAGCTCGAGGCATCGGGCTCGCCCTGGATGAGGTTCTTGCCCGTAAACTTGGTAATGGCGGTGCCGTCGTGGTTGGGCTCCAGGAAGCTGTCGTGCTTCTCGGAAGTAATACCCGAAAGCGGCTGGAACCAGTGTGCGTAGTGCGTCGCGCCCTTGGAGATGGCCCAGACCTTCATGGCATGGGCGACGGCGTTGGCCACATCCAGGTCGAGCGGCTCACCGCCCTCGAGGGTTGCAGCAAGGCGCTTCCAAATGTCCTTGGGGAGGTAGTCCTTCATGACTTCCTCAGAGAACACCATGGTCCCGAAGCGGTCAGTAAGATCGGCCATACGGAACTCCCTTCGTATCGGCACCGCGTGAGATGCGGTGTTGATTACTAACGAACGAGTCATAGCTTAGACTCGCCGTGTTTCCGCGACATTACCGTTATGTTGCTGTCGCGAAACCAATCAATGAGGTTACCCTATCGAGACGGCGTTGCCACCCTCAACAGCCAATCAACTGTATAAATAGCAGACCTCTCCCCATGGTTTAAGGATAGTCAATTTGGGATGGAGCTCTATTAACTGGTATTTTGCATCAGATACCAGTCTTTATAGTCCGTGCCTAGATTAGCCGCTCTGTTATAGGGAATGCCGATAGCAAGGCATCTTTGATTGGTATCCCCGAATAACGAGTGAAACTCCACCGTGACACAGCGGTGCTGTAGAATCCTTACAACACATCATACTTATTACGTATCTAGAGGAGCACGATATGCGCGTCGACGAGGTTTTTAAGCAGGCAGCATCCCAGGGCACCGCACCCGTTTCGTTTGAGATGTTCCCGCCCAAGGGCGAGCTTACCCTCGACACGGCTCGCGAGTTGGCAGGCAATCTGTGCAAGCTTTCGCCGAGCTTTGTCTCGGTCACCTGCTCGGCCGGCGGCTCGGGCAACGGTGCCACCACCGCCCCCATCGCGCATATGATTACGAGCGAATTCGATACGCCCTCGGTGGCGCACCTCACCTGCGTTGGCCGCACGCATGCCGATATCGCCGCCAAGATCGATGAGTACCGCTCCGCCGGCGTAGAAAACATCCTGGCCTTGCGCGGTGATCTGCCCGCTGGCGCGACCGAGGACGACAAGCCCGCCTCGGACTATGCCTACGCCCGCGACCTCATCCCCGAACTCGTCGACGCCGGCTTTTGCGTGGGCGCCGCAGCCTACCCCGAGGGCCACATTGCCTGCGAGGATCTTAACCTCTCGATTGAGTACCTCAAGCAAAAGCAAGATGCCGGCGCGAGCTTCTTTGTGACGCAGCTCTTCTTTGACAACGAGTGCTTCTACCGCTTCCGCGAGCTTACCGACAAGGCAGGTATCACCGTGCCCATTACCGCGGGCATCATGCCGTTTATGGGCAAGTCACAGATCAGCCGCATGGTCTTTATGTGCGGCGCATCGCTGCCCTCCCCCGTCATCAAGATCCTCGCCAAGTACGAGAACGACCCCGAGAGCCTGCAGGCAGCCGGTGTAGATTATGCCGCCCG
>URRN01000210.1 GCA_900550185.1 uncultured Collinsella sp. | reverse complement strand
TCGAAGACCGAAAGCGCACGGCGCATAAAGCCAACGCGGGGCTTGGTGCGGTCGCGGGCGACGTTGATGGCGACAAAACCGCGCTTGCCGGTCACGCCGGTAATGATGGGCTCTGCCTCGCCCTCGTCTGCCGTCTCGCTAATGATGGTGCCGGGGTCCTGCGGCGCATTGGTGTTCTTGATGACCAGCGGAATACCCGCCTCACGCACGGGGAACACGGCCTCCTCGTGCAGGACGCTTGCGCCCATGTACGAAAGCTCGCGCAGCTCCTCGTAGGTAACGCGCGCAATGGGCTGAGCCTCGGGAACAATACGCGGATCGGCAGAATAGAAACCCGAGACGTCGGTCCAGTTCTCGTACAGGTCGGCACCCAGGCACTTGGCCAGAATCGAGCCGGAAATATCGCCGCCGCCACGGTCGAGCAGCTTGATCTGGCCCTCTCGCGTCGCGCCGTAGAAACCGGGCATAACAAAGCCGCCCTGCTGACCGTACTCCTGCACCAGCTCGGAGGTGCGGTTCATGCTGAGCGTACCGTCGTGATGGAACGCTACGACCGTCGCGGCGTCCAGGAACGGCAGGCCCAGGTACTCGGCCATCAGGCGGGCGGTAAAGTACTCGCCGCGGCTTACAAGTTCCTCGGTGGAGTAGCCGCCCGAGCGGGCGCGCTCGGCAAAGGCCGCGAACTCCTCGCGGATGGGATAGGTGAGTTCCAGCTCGTCAGCGATATCAAAATAGCGCTGGCCAATGTCCTCGAGCAGCTCCTCACACGACACGTGATACTTAACGTGCGCGTTAACCAGGTAGAGCAGGTCGGTCACCTTGGTGTCGCCCTTAAAGCGGCGACCGCAGGCAGAAACCACCACAAAACGGCGAGCCGGGTCGGCATCGACGATGGCCTTGATCTTCTTAAAGTGTTCGGCGTCGGCGACCGACGAGCCGCCAAACTTGGCAATCTTAATCATGGGCTGGAGGTTACCTTTCTAAAAAGCCTCTGCGAACCTATTTTGCGCGCTCTGATACCATGGTTTCACCGATTGGGACCAAGGCATCCGAGGAGCAGTGTTATATGGGAACTTATCATAGTACACGAGGACGCACTTTATCGTGCTCAAGTAAGGTGGCAATCCGCACCGGCATCGCTCCCGACGGGGGTTTGTTTGTCTCGGACGAGCTTGGCACCCAGCAGGTCGATATCAGCTCGCTTGCCGATAAATCGTACTTTGAAATCGCTCAAGATGTGTTGGGAATGTTACTGAACGATTACACGGACGAAGAAATTTCGGCCTGTGTGAATGAGGCTTACCGCGGTACGTTTGCAAGCGATGAGGTCACGCCGCTCGTCAAACTCGACGCAGCGCCGGGCACCGACGCTCCTCAAACCTATGTGATGGAGCTCTTTGGCGGTCCCACGAGCGCCTTTAAGGACGTCGCCTTGCAGATGCTCCCCCGCCTCATGGCCCGCACCTCCGCCAAGGACGGCGGCGCCGAGCGCATCATGATCGTCACCGCCACGTCGGGCGACACGGGCAAGGCCGCGCTCGCCGGCTTTGCCGACGCTCCGGGCACGGGCATCACCGTCTTTTATCCCGAAGGCAAGGTCAGCCGCGTGCAGAATCTGCAGATGTCCACACAGGAGGGCGATAACGTCGCCGTCTGCGGCATCCGCGGCAACTTCGACGATGCCCAGAGTGCCGTCAAGCGCATCTTTGCCGATAAGGAGCTTGCCGAGCGCCTGGAGGCTGCTGGCACGGTGCTTTCGAGCGCCAACTCCATCAATGTCGGCCGTCTGGTACCGCAGGTCGTCTACTACTTTGCCGCCTATGCGCAGTTGCTGCGCGCCGACGCCATCGAGGCCGGCGACGCCGTGGAGTTCTGTGTGCCCACCGGCAACTTTGGCGATATCTTGGCCGGCTACTACGCCAAGCGCATGGGTCTGCCCGTCGCCAAGCTTATCGTCGCGAGCGACAAGAACAACGTGCTGGCCGACTTCCTGACCACCGGCGTCTACGACCGTAACCGTCCGTTCTTCACGACCATCTCGCCGTCGATGGACATCCTCATCAGCTCAAACTTGGAGCGTATGCTGTACTTCCTGTCCGATGGCGACTGCGAGCTCGTTGCCGGCCTTATGGAGCAACTGGCACAGACTGGTCGCTACGAGGTACCCGCCGAACTGCTGGCAAAGATTCAGAGCGTCTTTGGCTGCGGTTGGGCCAGCGAGGACGAGGTCCGCGCTGCCATCAAGAGCTGCTGGGACGCGAACGGCTACGTGATCGACCCGCACACCGCTTGCGGCTACCACGTCTTTGAGCAGGTCGCTTCCGCCGAGGGCGCCAAGGCCCGCGTGCTGCTTTCGACCGCCAGCCCCTACAAGTTCCCACGCGCCTGCTGCAACGCCCTGGGGCTTAACGTTCCCGAAGACGACTTTGAGGCCATGCGCGTGCTCGAGCAGGCAACCAACACGGTCGCCCCGGCACAGCTCGCCGAACTCGAGTCCAAACCCGTCCGCTTCGAAGACGTCTGCGACGTTGCCGACATGGCCAACTACGTAGAGCAGGCTGCAAAAAAGATGGCTACCAACTAAACCCCTTATTAAGCGCCGGCGAAAGCCAGCGCACCTTCTTCCATCAGATAACCCCCGGGATGATGACGAACGTGCACAGCGTGCCTGGCTGTTTAGTTCGTCGCGAGTTCCGCACGCAAAGGAAAGCACTTAATGTGCTTTCCGTCTTGCGCAGGACTGCCCGAGCAGCGAACTAAACAGCCAGGCACGCCAGGAGGACCCACATGATCAAGATCACCGTCCCAGCAACAAGCGCAAACCTAGGCATCGGCTACGACACCCTCGGCATGGCCGTCAGCCTCTACTCGCACTTCACCTTCGAGCGCTCCGATAAGCTCACCATCACCGGATGCCCCGAGGAATTCCAAAACGAGAACAACCTGGTCTACGTGAGCTTTGTCGATGCACTGGCCGCATGGGGCGAGCCGGCCTTCCCCGTCGCCATCGACATTCAGACCGATGTGCCCGTCGCCCGCGGCCTGGGTTCCAGCTCCACCTGCGTCGTCGCTGGCATTATGGCTGCCGCCGCGCTGACAGGCCACACCGTCGACCGCGCCGAGCTCGTCCGCATCGCCACCGAGGTCGAGGGCCATCCCGATAACGTCGCCCC
>URRN01000209.1 GCA_900550185.1 uncultured Collinsella sp. | reverse complement strand
AGCACTCGCCGCGGCAGGCGCCGGCCTCGTCGCCTACAGCGCCCGCCGCACGGCGCTCGAAAAAGACACCGCCAATGAGGTCAATTCGGATAGGTCTCGCTAGCTCCTAGTTACTTTTGTGAGAGACGCCGACTCGGCTCATCGAACACCAAAAGGGGCTGGCCCCGATAACTCGGAGCCAGCCCTGAGTCGCCTGACATGGGAATCGCAACCCGCTACTTGAGCTTCAATGCCTCCATCATGGGCGCGGCGGCGTCCCAATCGATCTTCCAGCCAATCGACACGCGGACGGTCTCGCCCGTCGCGGGAGCCGTCGCAAACAGCGTATGGCCGTTGTCGGGACCGGTAAAGCGCAGCCACGTTATGCCGTTGTACTCGACCTGGTCGGTTGTTGTCTCCTTGCCTTCGTAGACCTGCTCTAGGCTTGCAACCTCTTCCTCCGGCGAGCGCGGGAAGATGCTGATGTTCAGGCGTCCTCCAGTCTCGTCGTGGAAGAAGTTTGCCTTTTCGCGCTCTTCGTCGGACGAATCCAGCGTGTACCCATCGGCGGCCTCGATGCTGTACGATGCGCAGTCGATGCCCGTTAAATCTGCCTTCTCGCCAGAATCGGCCACGCCGCCGGCCGCCTTGAACTCCTTGGTCTCGCATCCCGTGGTGTCAAAGTGCATGGCCTCATGATTCTTGGCGGGGGCATAAGCGTCTACGAACTCGACAGTGATGGGCCCGTAGTACGCCGTCTTGGGCGCCCAGAAATACACGTACTCAACGGTCTCGCCCGGGCCGATATCTGGCCTCTCGGAAAGGTCGATGCCCTCGTGCAGCTCATCGGGAGCCTCGCTTGCAACGTAGTCGAGCACGGCCGCCTTGCCGGAAGTAAACAACGGGTCGCCTGCCTCAAGATCGCCCTGGGCAGCATGCACGTTAAAGGAACTGAACGTCCTGTTCTTTGTGTTGTTGTTGGTGATCTTGATGTGCAGGTAAAAGCCGTCCTGCAGCTTGGCATCGCCGCGATAGAACGTACCGTGAGCCACCGACTCATAGGTAATGCCTGCCACCTCGACCGTCTGCGAATCATAGGCCCTGGGCTTTTCCTGCACAGGCGCGCTGCCGCCCGAACCGCCAGGCGAGCCGCTCGGAGCACTACCGCCACAGCCGGCCACTGTACACGCCAGCACGGCCGAAAGCGTCACGGTGGGAATTCCTAACAGCAGTTTCTTTGTCATGGGCCTCATCATTCTCACCGCTCCTTTCGGCTTGCAGCTCATCCATTGCCCGAGTCCCAAGTCGACCCCGTGGCATCGGCTTCCACTATGAGCGTATGACGAAACACGGCGCCGGCGAAGTGACCCGTGGCCCAAATAACGACCCACCAGCGTTCCTTATGGGCCAAAAGAACTCGCACATGCACGCCCCCGGCCCATAAAACGAGACGTCTGTCCCAATGTTCGATTCGATCCAACAATCCGCACGACACGTTTTCGACAACGTATCCAACCGCAAACGCAGCAAGACGCATTCGGCCGCCTTCAAATTTACTCGGGCAGAACCGACTCGGTTTTGTCCGAGTAAACTCGAGCATAAACTGATCCATGCGATACAATTAACTCGGACAAAACCGAGTCGGAAGGAACCGAGTAAGTGGAATTTATTGGCAGGGAGCGTGAGCTCGCCCGTATTAAGAAAACGCTCAAAGCACCCGAGCAGCGCAATGTTCTCATTTACGGCAGGCGTCGCGTCGGAAAAAGTGAGCTCATCAAGCAGGCGCTAACCGATTTGTCGGACGTCGCAACGGTCTATTACGAGTGCCGCCAAACCTCCGAGGCAGACAACCTCGAGAGTCTGTCCGTCCTTGTTGCTGAAGCGCTGAGCTTTCCTCCGCTCGCCTTCACAGGCATCCGCGAGCTCATCGAATTTCTGTTTGCCCAAGCTAAAGACAAGAACATTACCCTCGTTCTCGACGAATACCCCTACTTGAGAGATGCGGTTAAAGGCTTAGACAGCATTCTTCAGACCTCAATCGACGCCCACAGGGAAGACTCACGTTTAAACATTGTCCTGTGCGGCTCCTACGTTGAGATTATGAAATCCCTCATCGAGCATGAAAGCCCCCTCTACGGGCGAATTGATCTCGCGCTTGAGCTTAAGCCCATGGATTACTTTGACGCTGCGAAGTTCTATCCCGCGTTCTCGCCCGAGGACAAGGTGCGGCTCTATAGCGTTTTTGGCGGTATCCCCTTTTACAATCGCCTCATCGATCAATCCCAAAGCGTACGCGACAACATCATCGAGCTCGTCACGGAACCTGGTGCCCGCTTAGAAAGCGAGGTGCCGTCCTATCTCAACGCCGAGATCTCGAAGATGACCAACGCCAACGAAGTTTTCGGGGCTCTCGCACAAGGCTACTCCCGTTGGGGGGACGTGCTGGCACAGTCGCACGTCTCGAGCGGTCCGGCCATGGCAGACGTGCTCGACAAGCTCATGTCACTCGAAATCGTCCAAAAGCGTGCACCCATCAACGACCCTACGAACAAGCGCAAGTCTGGCTACTTTGTAGTGGATCCGCTTTCGCTCTTTTACTATCGCTATGTTTTCCGCAATGCCTCAGCGCGTCAGCTGCTCGACCCGGAAGTCTTCTATGATCGTCACGTCTTCCAAGACTTCGAGGAAAACTACGTTCCTCATATGTTCGAGGAGATCTGCCGTCAATACCTCGTGCGGCAGAACAGGACCGGCAAGATCGAACCGGCTTTCGACGCCATAGGCAAGTACTGGTACGACGACCCCGCAAACAAAACGAGCGGCGAATTCGATGTGGTAACGCAAGACCCCGAGGGCTACGCATTCTACGAAGCAAAGTTCCGCAAATCCCCCATCACGCAAAAAATGGTCGACGAGGAAATCGCCCAAGTCGAGGCAACGGGACTCAAGTGCCATCGCTATGGATTCTTCTCCCGTTCGGGCTTCGAAGCTGGCGAAAGCGATCGAACCGTCTTCATCGACCTGCCGCAGATGTTTGGATAGGACAGGACAGGTCCCTCCCGCATTCCAAGCATTCATTATCTAATCGAACGGTTGTTCGATGGATTTCGTGTTGGTTGGAATCGTCTGTGGGCTGGGCTATGCTACCTTGACTATCTATATGACTTAAACGCAGCAAAGGAGCACCGAGAGAGCGAGTA
>URRN01000208.1 GCA_900550185.1 uncultured Collinsella sp. | reverse complement strand
GTCCGTCACCGAGACCGGCATCGGGGGCCTCAAGGTCGTCGACCTCGCCGTCCACGGCGACTCGCGCGGCTGGTTCAAGGAGAACTGGCAGCGCGCCAAGATGTGCGCCCTGGGCATCCCGGACCTCCGCGTCGTCCAGAACAACATCTCCTACAACGACAAGAAGGGCGTCACGCGCGGCATCCACGCCGAGCCCTGGGACAAGTTCATCTCCGTGGCCCGCGGCTCGGTCTTCGGCGCATGGGTCGACCTACGCGAGGGCAGCGCCACCTACGGGAAGGTCTACACCTGCACCCTGGACCCGTCCAAGGCCATCTACGTCCCGCGCGGCGTGGGCAACTCCTTCCAGGCCCTGGAGGACGGCACCGCCTACACCTACCTGGTGGACGCCCACTGGTCGCTGGAGCTCAAGAGGACCTACACCTTCGTGAACCTCGCCGACCCGGAGCTCGCCATCGAGTGGCCCATCCCGCTTGCGGAGGCCACCGTATCCGAGGCCGACCTCAACCACCCGATGCTGAAGGACGTCGTCCCCATGGCACCGAAGCGCACCCTCGTCACCGGCTGCAACGGCCAGCTGGGCCATGCGGTGCGCGCGCTCGCCGAGGAGCGCGGCGTCGCCAAGGACTTCGACTTCTGCGACATCGACACCTTCGACATGTCCGACCCGGACGCCTACTCCAAGTACGACTGGTCGCTCTACGGCACCGTCATCAACTGCGGCGCCTACACGGCCGTGGATAAAGCCGAGACCCCCGAGGGCCGCGTTGTCGCCTGGAAGGCCAACGCGACCGGGCCGGCCCTGCTCGCCCGCACCTGCGCCGGGCACGGGATCACGCTCGTCCACATGTCCAGCGACTACGTCTTCGACGGCGCCGCGGAGGTCCATACCGAGAACGAGCCCCTCAGCCCGCTGTCCGTCTACGGCCAGACCAAGGCCGCCGGCGACATCGCCGTGGCAGGGTGCCCGCGCCACTACATCATGCGCAGCTCCTGGGTCATCGGCGAGGGGCACAACTTCGTCAAGACCATGAGGGGGCTGTCCGACCGCGTCGCCGACCCCGAGGACGGGCTCGAGCAGATCACGGTCGTCGACGACCAGCTGGGCCGCCTGACCTTCACACGCGACATGGCCGAGGCCATCTTCCACGTGCTGGGGACGCACGCCCCCTACGGCACCTACGACTGCACCGGATCCGGCGCGGTGAAGTCCTGGGCGGACATCGCCCGCGCCGTCTTCGAGGCCGCCAACGGCAACGGGGAGAACGTGGTCCCGGTCAGCACCGCCGACTACTACGCGAATGCCGCCGGCCCCGTCGCCCCGCGCCCGGTCCACTCCGCGCTCGACCTTTCCAGGCTCGAGTCGGTCGGCTTCCACATGCCCGACTGGGAGGATGAGCTGGAAGAATACCTGTTTGGCTCTTCTGAAAAAGCAAATATGGAGCAGCTGTGAAAGTACTGATGCAGACCCGCCAAAACGTTTTTGATCTAGCGGGCGGTGACACGACACAACTTGTAAAGACGAAGGAGGCCCTTGAATCAAAGGGTATTGATGTCGACCTGTCCTTGGACTTGCGACCCGATGTTTCTGGATACGATGTGGTCCACTTGTTCAACCTCACGCGGGTCCAGGAAACTTTCATCCAGTCGAAAAACGCCAAGGAGGCCGGAAAGCCTGTCGTGCTCTCCACGATTTACTGGCCGACTGACAGCTTCGAAAAAAGCGCAGCAAACGGCCTGAGAGGTTTTTTGGGAAAACATCTTAGCGTCGATGGAATGGAGCGCCTCAAGGCCTTCGGAAAGTACGTCTTGCGCGGGGAGCGCAGCGAGGGTGCACGCTACCTTATGACACATAGCTTCCAAAAGATGCAGCTCGAGATATTGGACAACTGCGATGTGTTCCTGCCGAATGCAAAGACCGAGATGGACCAGATAGCGGCTCATCTCGGCTTTCGCACCGACAACTATGTGGTCGTCCCCAACGCCGTCGACGTCGCGAGCATTAAGGCCGCGAAAGAGGTTGAATCAACAGGATACGAGCGATTCAGTGGATGGATTGTTTGCATCGGCCGCATCGACATTCGCAAGAACCAGCTCAACCTAATCAAGGCGGTGGAGGGGTCGGATTACAAGGTCGTCTTTGTGGGAAAGAAGTCTCCCGGGCATATCGAGTATGCGAACAAGGTTGTGTCGGAGATAGAAGCCAATCCGAACATGGAATGGATCGAGCAAATTCCCAACGAAGACATTTACAAGCTGTGCCGCGAGTGCCGTGTGAGCGTGTTGCCTAGTTGGTTCGAGACGCCGGGCCTCGTGAGTCTGGAGGCAGCCGCTATGGGGTGCAATATCGTGGTATCTCCCAAAGGAACGACACGAGATTATTTCGGTGACAGCGCGTTTTATTGCGATGTCAGCAGCCCTTCCTCCATCAGGGCTGCGCTGGATGAGGCTTACGGCGTCAATTACGACGAGGTTTTCGGCCGAAAGGTAATTACGGAATACACGTGGGAGAAGGCTGCTGAGAAAACTCTCGACGGCTATCAACTTGCTTTGAAAGGCTGATATGAAAAAAGTTATGCTCGTTTTCGGCACTCGCCCGGAGGCAATCAAGATGTGCCCGCTCGTCAACGAGCTGAAGGCGCGCACGGATGAGTTCGAGACTGTCGTCACCGTGACCGGGCAGCACCGCGAGATGCTCGACCAGGTGCTGCGCGTCTTCGGCGTGACGCCCGACCACGACCTTGCGATCATGAAGCCGGGACAGACTCTGTTCGACGTTACGTGCGACGTGCTGCTCAAGCTCAAGGCGGTCCTCGAGGACGAGAAGCCCGATGTCGTGCTCGTACACGGCGATACCACGACCAGCTTCGCCGCTGCGCTCGCGTGCTTCTACCTGCAGATCCCTGTGGGCCACGTTGAGGCGGGCCTGCGCACGCACGACATCTTCAGCCCCTGGCCGGAGGAGTTCAACCGTCAGGCGGTCGACATCGTGAGCGAGTACTATTTCGCCCCCACTGAGGCCAGCAAGAAGAACCTTCTGGACGAGGGCAAGCCGGAGTCGAAGATCTGGGTCACCGGCAACACGGGAATCGACGCCCTGCGCACCACTGTGCGCGATGGCTATACCCACCCCGAGCTCGATTGGGCCGAGGGCTCCCGCCTCATCCTCATCACGGCGCA
>URRN01000207.1 GCA_900550185.1 uncultured Collinsella sp. | reverse complement strand
TCGTTGACGTTTAGATTCTCAAGAGCTTCGTTTTCCGACGAAGCAGGCATCGTAATTGTTTTAATAGCAGGGACATACAGGAATTCTCCGCTTAGACTCGACTTTACGGTTTCCCCGTTTACGGTAACAACGGTTTCATCGCTGAAGAAATATCCGTCTTTTGGCTTCAGCATAAGAGAATACACGTACTCTTTCCCGCTTTTAAACTTTGTAATAGTCGGCAGGGAACCATGTGAGCCGTTATCGGAATACCAGGCAGCAACGGGTTCGTTGTTTTCAAATTCCTGCCAGCATTCATAAGCGATTTCGTATTTATCTGCATCGTAGTTAGGGACACCTGCCGTCGCCTGCGGACCAGTATCCAGCTGCCAATTGAAGTTCGTATTCTGAACATTGGCAAAGGAGATGGATTCCGATTCTGATTCCGCTGCCGGGATAACAAGGCACGCCCTCTCGTAGACATGGGTGCGGGTGTAGTAGTCATCCCGGATCTCGTTAATAGTGGGCTTCCCGGTCGCCTCGGTGTCTCCTTTAAAGGCGTCGTCCGGATCACCGATGATGATATTCCCGGGCTCTGTACCCGTATACGTAAGCTTGGATCCATCATAGGTGGTCGTCATCTTGGACTTATTCTCCTTGTACTCCGTAAAGTACTTCTGCTCCTCCTTCTGTCTCTGAATCTTGCTGATATCCAGGGTAAGCGTTGTTTTATTGCTCGCACTGTCATACGCCGCATGGACGATCAAGTCCCCCAGGCCGATAAAAGTCAAAGCGCTACCATCGAGAGCAGACTGGTCTCCATCTACAAGGGCAATCCCCTCCACATACTCAATCGTTTCTTCTTTCTTGATGTCGGTGTAATTGTTCCGCACCGTAATATTGACCCTAACGCCGCTGCCGCCAACAACATCGGTCACACCGCAGGGCATGATGGCGTCATTCGCCGGCGTGGCGGCGTTGTCGCTGGGAGTATTTTGTTCAGCGGGTGCCGCATCGTTGGATTCATCGGTGGCGCCAGTCGGGGCCGTCTGCTGAGGCTCAACGGTGGCTTGCGCCGCCGGAGCAGCATCGGTTGCAGGCGCGGTCGAAGCAGCTGGCGCGGTCGTTGCAGCCGTATCCTCCGCAACCGTCGGCGTCACCGAAGCCGCGGCAACCTCATCCGTCCCAGCGGCGGGATCGGCGCATTCCGTCGCCAGCGCCACGCTCGGCAGCAGCAACTGACCAACCATAAGCGCACACGCGCCGGCGCAAGCTATTTTGGCACCCACACAACGCCAGGTACCGTGAACCAGCGAGCAGGTACGCTCACGTTGAGCCTGCTTATCAAAGTGGCTTCCGTTCATAACGGCCTCCTTGGTCGAAAGGCTATACCACCACAAAGGCGCCTGTCCCCTTTGTGGTGGTCCTGTACCACCAAGATGTGCCAAAAGACTCCGTATGCCTAGGTTCGTAGATGCGAACCTAGGCCTTTACCTGCGAAAATACAAAGAGCCGCCGCAAGAGCATTTATGCCCACGCGGCGGCTGAAAATGGCTATGAAAGCTTGCGCTAGCGGTCGCGGCGCTTGGACGCGACGAAGCCGGCGCCGATGACAGACGCACCGGCAATGCCGAGGGCTGCCGCCGTCGTCGCGGCGCTATCGCCCGTGGCGGCCAGGGCGTCGGAAGCGTTTTTGGTGGCAGCAGTCTTGGTCGTAACGGTCTTGGTGACCGTCGTGGTGGTCTTTGCATCCTTGTCTACGGGCTTGAGGTCAGGCTTCTGCTCGGGATTGGGCATGGGATCGGGCTCCGGAGCCGGCTCGGGGTCCGGCGTTGGGTCCGGCTCCTGCCCGTCTCCAAAATCAATCACCACATCATGGGCGACCTCGGCAGAACCGACGATATCCGAAATCGTAGACGAACCGGCAACACCGATGACCTGCCCGCTCTGGGAACTAGGCCATTGCCCCGTATCGACATCCTTTTTCACATCGCGCACGGCGCCGTCCATCGGAATCGTAATCGTCGCGTTCCCTCGTAAATCGATCATCGCGGCATGGTACAGGGTCGCATTCACGACGTTGCGGTTGATCGCATAAATCCCCGCAGTCGCGCCCGAAGCCTCAATCTTCGATTTGAAAATCTGGATACGAGGCGTTTCAAACCTGGTATTTGCCTCTGCCATGATTCCAAAACTTTGATTGCGATCGGCGTCGATGCCGCTTGCGGCAGACAGGCTTCGAGACGTGAGGTTCGACTTCTCGACAAGCATCCACACCGCACCGTCTTGCGAGCGTGCGCTGATACCCGCCGAGAGCGAAGCCGCACTACCAGCCGAAAGCGTGACATCGGCTCCGTTGACGATTTTCATGAGGGTATTCTTCTTGATACCAAACGTATTGATGCACATGGAAGCCCACGAGGCATCGCCAGTCTTAATCGACAGACTGGCGCCATCGACGGTGACATCGCCGCCGTGCTCATAAGCGGAATCCGGCTCTTCCTGCTCGCCTTCCTGGGCAGCGTGTCTGTTTGGAATGTTATCAGCATGGATACCGCAGATGATCTCCGTTGGACGCCAAGATCCTTCAGCCGATTTCGCCTCGATTTTGACATCAGCGCCCTTATCGATTGTCACGCTGCCGGCCGTCGCGCGAATGCCCGCCACGTTTTCCGCTACACCCGAAGCCGTCGCGTTGACGCTGACGCCGCTGATGGTCACATCGCCGCCGGTCCTGCCGTCTCCCGACGCTGTAATTACATCGTTCTGGGCCGTCGCATTCAGGGTGCCGTCGCCGGTAATGGCAAGGCTACCGTTCTTAACAGCAATGGCGCTCTGCCCGGCGTCGGCCGTTACGGTGTTGGTGCCCGTCACGCCGATGGTGAGGTTGCCCCTGGCGCCGATGGAGCCGCCGTCGTAGCCGTTGAGCTTCATGTCGTCGGCGCCATCCCAGGACCAGGTTCCTGCCTCGTCGCCGGCGGCAGTGCCCGCGTCGTACTGCGTGCCGCCCACGTTGACCCAGTCGGCGGCGAGCGCCACGCTCGGCAGCAGCAGCTGGCCGGCCATGAGCGCGCAGGCCCCCGCGCAGGCAAGCTTGGCGCCCACGCGACGCCATGTTCCGTGGGAGAGCGAGCACGCGCGGCCGTGGTCGATTGGGTTGTCATGGATTTGCTTTCGCATGTGAGCCTCCTTGTCGAGGGTCGAGAACAAGCAGGCAAGAATCATGACGAGCGCGATGCTCCAAC
>URRN01000206.1 GCA_900550185.1 uncultured Collinsella sp. | reverse complement strand
GAGCATAACGGGCGAATACGACAGCACCACGGCATGGTCTCCGGCACACAGCGGCAGCGGGTCCTCCAGGCGCACCTGCACGGTACGGGTCTCGCCCACCGCCATGGGGGCCTCGCCCTCCAAAAGCATGATGCGGCCGACGACCTCGGCCGTGCCGGCCATCACATGCACACGCGCGCCCGACTCGAGCACGCGCGGCTTGGTGCCCTCGCGACCTAAATACGTAAACGCCATCATAAAGCGCAGCGTCTGGCCAAAGCGACCCTCCACGCCGAGCATCTCACCGCGATCGAGCGCAGCGACGCCACCGCCCACCAAGTTGAGCGCCACACGCTGACCGGGAAGCGCCTGCTGCGTGTCGCCATGCACTTGGATCCCGCGTACGCGGCAGGCCGTGCGCGACGGCAGCGCGACGAGCTCATCGCCCACCGCAACCGGCGCATCGTGCAGTGTCCCTGTCACGACGGTGCCGGCGCCCTTGATCGTAAAGCAGCGGTCAATCGGCAAGCGCGGCGCAGCATCGGTGCGCTCGGCACGGTCGCGGCAGGAATCCCAGCAGGCACCGACCCGATCGTCAAGCGCGGCCAGCAGCGCGTCAATCCCCTCGCCGGTCTTGGACGACACGGGGACCATCGGCGCGCCCGCGAACACGGTACCCGACAAAAAGTCATCGACATCGAGCTCGGCAAGCTCGGTCATCTCGGCGTCGGCCAGGTCGCACATCGTCAGCGCGACCACCATATGCGTAACGCCCAGCAGCTCCAGCACATGCACGTGCTCGCGGGTCTGCGGCATCACGCCCTCGACAGCCGAAACCACCAGCACCGCCACGTCGATGCCCGTGGCGCCCTGCACCATGGCGCGCAAGTAATGCGCGTGGCCCGGCACGTCGACCAGGCCAACGATCTTGCCACTCGGCAGTGCCAGCTCGCCAAAGCCCAGCTCCACGGTCATACCGCGACGGCGCTCAACCTCCAGACGGTCGGGATTCTTGCCGGTCAACGCCTCGATCAGTGCCGACTTACCATGGTCAACGTGGCCCGCCGTGCCAACGATAACGGGACACTCTACCAGCGCTTGAACCTCACTCATCGAGCAATCGCCTTCTCAACGCACGCGACGAGCGTCGATGCCGCCGTCTCGATATCGCGGTCGCCCACGAGCGTACGGACGTCAAACAAAATGCGATCGTGCGAGGTTCGTGTGACGACCGGAGTGTCGAAATCTTGGACGAGCGAGCGCTTGAGTGCGTCAACGGAAAGACGCTCATCGACAAGACGCACGGCAACGCACATGGTGGGCAACTCGACGGTAGGAAGCGAGCCGCCGCCGGGAGTCGACGACTCCTCGACGATTTCCACCTGCACGGCACACGGGCAGCCAGCCTTATCGAGGCCCGCCACCATCAGCTCGCGCAGCTTGCGTGCGCGACGCTCCAGATGAGCCTGCGGAAGCGTGAGCATGTTGAGAACCGGCACCTCGCGATGGGCAACATCCGCCCCGTCCATGTAAATGCGCAGTGTGGCCTCGAGCGCCGCCAGCGCGAGCTTGCCCGGGCGCAGGGCACGCATAAGCGGATGCGACCCGCAAGCCTGGACCAGATCGCGACGGCCCATGATAATGCCTGCCTGCGCGGCACCGAGCAGCTTATCGCCCGAGCACGACACCAGATCGAGCCCTGCCGCGACCGAAGCCGGCGTGGGCTCCTCACCGCCGCGCACCAGAATGTCATCGGGCAAAAGCGCGCCCGAACCCTGGTCCTCGTAGAACAGCAGACCATGCTTGTGGGCCAGAGCGGCAAGCTCCCGAGAGCCCACTTCCTCGTGAAAGCCCTTGATGCGATAGTTGGAAGGATGGACCTTGAGGATCATGGCCGTATCGGGCGTAATGGCTTGCTCATAATCTGCCAGGTGTGTGCGGTTGGTGGCGCCGACCTCGACGAGTTTGGCGCCCGAAGCCGCCATGACATCGGGGATGCGGAAGCTGCCGCCAATCTCGACAAGCTCGCCGCGGCTGACGATGACCTCTTTACCCGCGGCATGGGTGGCAAGCACCAGCAGCACCGCGGCGGCATTGTTGTTGACCACGAGCGCGTCCTCGGCACCGGTGAGTGAGCGGATCAGCTGCGCGGCATGTTCCTTGCGCGACCCGCGAGAGCAGGTGTCCACGCTGTACTCAAGCGTGCTGTAGCCGCGCGCGACCTCGGCCACCGCCTTGGCGGCCGACTCCGCGAGCGGGGCTCGACCCAGGTTGGTATGGATAACCACACCCGTGGCGTTGACGGCGGGACGCAAGCTCGGCAGCGCGGAGCGGTGCGCACGCCACTCGATGGCCGAGGCAAGGTCGCGCTTAGAGCGCGCGGCAGCACCGGCGCGAATGGCTGCGCGCTCCTCGTCGAGCTCGGCCGTCACGGCGGCATGCACCACCGCGTCGCAGGTCTCCCCCGCCGCCTTCACTACCGGCCACTCGGCAAGCAGCTCGTTGACGGAAGGAATGGCGCGCAGGCGGGCGCGTACCTCATCGGACATGTTCTGGCTATCGCTCATGTACGGCCTTTCAAAAGAAACGTGGATCAGTCGAATGCATCAGCTGAGTCAATTACTCGTTATTATCCTCGCGCGCCGCGATCTTTTCCACGCGAACGGCGTTTTCCTGGGTGAGCGCGGCACCCGTCAACGGGTCCCAGCGCAGCGGCGTATGGTCGAGTGGGCCCACGCCCAAGGCTTGAGCGCCACCGGCATCGGCGCCAAACGAACGCCCGCCGGGGGCGGCCGAGGTGAAGATGCACGCCGGATGCAGATACGGCGTCGTCTCCACGCGCACGCAGTCGCGGCCCAAATCGCTCACAAGTTCGACGACCTCGCCATCGGCGATGCCCATGTGCGCAGCGGCATCGGCATTCATCTGCACGGCATCCAGGTCCGATCCAGCCTCAGCGGCACCTTGGGCCGCGAGCCTGCGCGAAGTATGCGACTCAAAGGGACGGTTGCCGCTAATGAGGCGAAACATCCCCGGGCCGGGCTCCACCATCGGCGCAATCCAGCCTGGCACGCGTCCCAGACCGGCTCGTTCCCACACGTCGCTTGCCAGCGCAATTTTGCCGCCATCCAAGGGAATCACCGGCTCGCCTGTACGCGACGGCAACGCAACACCCGTGTCGGCCCAGCCGCGCTCCTTGAGCTCGTCCAGATTGATCCCAAACGACGCCACCTGGGCAGCCGCTAGATCGTCTGACGTAAACTGGAAGTACTCGCCCGCGCCACACGCC
>URRN01000205.1 GCA_900550185.1 uncultured Collinsella sp. | reverse complement strand
GCCGGACCAACCTGAATATCCCCGCGCGCCCAATCGCCATCGAGCGCACGCGCCACCCAGTGATAGATGGGGATCGTAAAGAAGATGAGCGCAGCAAAGGGGCCGGCGCCAAACGGGAACATCAGCAAAAAGAACAGTAGCCAGCACACGGCCCAATACGGGAACGACTGAAACGGACCCTTCACCGGAGTCACGCTGGTCGCACCGGCACCCGTCACCTGAGCCGTCGCCGCATTAGCTGCCTGCGCGCTCCAGCTTGCCGCTTGCGCCGCCTTGGCGGCGGCATCACTCGCCTGCGTTGCCGCCTCGGTAGCACGTGCCGCCGCCTCATGGGTACGGGCGCGCTCCGCTACCTCGGCCTCGCGCTGACGGGCGCGGTCCTCGTTCTCAAACTCGATATCGTCCTCGATCTCATCGCTCGGATTGAGGAGCTCGTCCAAACTCACGCCATAGAGTTTTGCGAGCGAGATCAGGTTCTCGGTATCGGGCGAGCTCTCCGCACGCTCCCATTTACTGACCGCCTGGCGCGACAGCCCCAGCTTTCGCGCCAGCCCTTCTTGGCTAAAACCCTTGCTGCGACGAAGGTCGGCGAGCCGCTGCGCAGTTTCTACATTCATGGTTCCTCCTATGTGATGCCAGCCGTACCGCCGGACCGCTTTTGTTCTTAAGGCGCCTTGCACAGTTAAAAATCTATCCGCCACCGCCAAAAGCATGCCACCTATTCTAGTGAGATTTTTGACAACCGGCGGTTGCGGGCGCATATGAGCTGCGGAAATGTGTCCAAACAAAGCAATGACCCGCAGCTCGGTTGTCCCCGTTGCGGCGTTAACGGTAGTATGGTCGTACTGTTTATTCCGCACCGCCAACGGAGGGAGTTCCGCGCCGTGAACCGCGATTTCGCCTCATCGCTCATTCAGCTCAACAATACGTTCTATCGCGAGCACTCCGCTTCCTTTTCCGATACGCGCCAGGCCCCGTGGCCCGGCTGGGTACGCACCATGGATATCGCGCTCGAACAGCTCGACGTCGCCACGATCGAGCATCCCGTCCGCGTCTTCGATCTTGCCTGCGGCAACATGCGATTCGAGAACTTTGCCGCCGGCGGCGCACTTGCCGCCAAGGGCGTCGATGGCGCAAACCCCTCGGCAGATGCCAGCTGCCCGTTTGAGTTCTATGGTGTCGACTCGTGCCAAGACCTGGCCATCGATGCACATGGCCACGCGCTGCGCATTCCCAACCTGCACTTCCAGGAACTCGACGTGCTCGACGCCCTCATGAAGCTCAACCCCGCCGAGACACCCGACGTGCTTTTCGACGCCCCGCTCGCCGATATCTCGGTCTGCTTTGGCTTTATGCACCACGTGCCGTCGTGCGAGTACCGCGTACGCGTGCTCGACACCTTGGTGCGCCAGACACGCCCGGGCGGCATCATCGCCATCAGCTTTTGGGAGTTTATGAACGACGAGCGCAGGGCGCGCAAGGCCGTTCGCGCCGAAGCCCGCGCCGAACTCACCCCGCCGTTTGAGGGTTACGATTCCGCCCAGTTTGAAGCCGGCGACCACCTCATTGGCTGGCAAAACGACCGCCACGCCTACCGCTATTGCCATCACTTTGACGATCAGCAGATCACCGACCTGGTGCGCGGCGTCCGTACGTTCTACAAGAGCGGCGAGGTCCCCGTGCGCGAGCTCGAGCGCTTCCATGCCGACGGTCGCAGCGGCGAGCTCAACCGTTACGTGATTCTCAAGCGTCTATAGGCGTCAGCGACTCGTCGCTGAGCCGCACCGCATCTTTTGGGCAAATCGCCCCCCTTCTAACCCATCACCGGAACGTGCAGCCATGCGTTCCATACTTATGACCAAGGAGCCTCATGGGAGCCGTCCACGTTCGCACGCCTAAGAACTTTGTACTCGAGGAGCGCCTGGAGCGCTACGCCGATGCGATTGAGACGAACCCCGAGGCCTATGCCGGAGATTGGCGCGAGGCCTGTGCGCCCGCAGGCAGCAAGCCTTTCGAACACCTTCATCTGGATCTTGGTTGTGGCAAGGGAACGTACCTTGTAGAGCGCGCGGCCCGCGAGCCAAACACGTTCTTTATCGGCATGGACCAGGAGCCCATCTGCATCGCCTATGCCGCACAGAAAATCTGCGAGCAGGAGCTGTCCAACGCACTTGTCCTGCCCCGAGGCGCCGCATCGCTGCCGCAGCTGTTTGCCGCAGGCGAGCTCGATGCCATCACCATCAACTTTCCCACGCCGCAGCCCAAGGCCAAGTACGCCAAAAAACGGCTCGTCCATGTCGACCATCTGATGCTCTACCGCCCGCTCTTTGCAGCCGGCGCCACCGTCACGCTGCGCACCGACAGCAAACCGCTGCGCGACTACGCCCTGGGGCAGATTGCCGCGGCCGGCTACGACACGCTTTGGGTAAGCGACGACGTCCGCCGCGACCATCCCGAGCATCCCGAGACCGAATACGAATGCCGCACGCGCGAGATGGGTGCCGTCGTCTATGGCATTTGCGCCACACCCGGCGCGCAGCCCAGCGATGAACAGCTCGCGGCGGGCCGCGCACAGGAGCAAAGCCTTGCCTGCTACCTGCCCGAAAACCTCGATGAGCTCACCTATGTACCTCTGGGTATGGAAGAGGCCGTCGAGAACTTTAGAAACCGCGCCCGTAAAGGCAAGAAGCGCCTGCCGCAAGAGTCCTAGGGGCTTCTGATGGTCGCGGCGTCGGCAAACAAGCGCAAATTGGCGCCAGCGAACGGCCCTCAAACCTAAGTGAGTAGACTTTTTTGCAATAGCCAGGCACAGCCCGCATAGCGAAACATAAAACCGCAGGTAGAGCCCTTGCGCAAAAGTCATGTGCTCGCAATATCGCAAAAAGTCTACTCACTTGGCTAGCGACTACACTAAACGGCTGGGCAGAACGCCCATTTCCTGCATTTTCTTGCCTGCGAACGCATCGATGCGACGCTACGCCATAATAGTTGGCGGACAATCGCGAGAGAAAGCAAACACATGGCACAGACCACGACAGATATCGCCGCCAGCACCGTCTCCGGTGCCGGAGCCGCCAGTTCATTCTCGGGCGGCACGGGAACCGAAGCCGAATTCGGCTCGCTCGGTGCGCTCTCCCCCACCTGGTGGGAGCCCGAGGACGGCGGCGAGCCCGAACCATGGCTCACGCCTGATCAGGCCTTCGAACGCTTCTTTGAATGGACGAGCGACCGTGGCATTGAACTGTGGGATCACCAAGAAGAGGCCCTCATGGACCT
>URRN01000204.1 GCA_900550185.1 uncultured Collinsella sp. | reverse complement strand
TTGTGCTCTACCAACTGAGCCATGTCCGCTTGCGGGTTATTAATTTACGCGAGTTGTCCAAAAGACGCAAGTACTTTTTTCAAAAAACTTGTCTGCCGCATGTTCTTAGTAGCTAAACGCGCTAAAGCGATTGGCTAGGCACACGATTCCAGCGCTCCGCTAAACAGCTTCACCATCTGCACGCGCGTGCCGGCGCCGTCCGTACGACGAGCAACCTCCACGTTATCGACGAGCATACGCATAAGCTTGATGCCACGGCCGCGTTCCTCGGATGCGACCGGTTCGCTCGTTTCATCGATAGAATAGCCGGCACCTCGATCAAGCACCTCAACCACAACGCGATCGCCATAGGCCTGAACCGTCAGGACGCACCCGATACCGCCCGCATGGTCATAGGCATTACCCAGCGCCTCCCCCGACGCCAATGCGACATCGTAGCGCTCGTCACGGCGCAACGGAAGCGATTCAAGGAGTTCGGCGATGCGATGTCGGTAGTATGGAAGATTCTCGATACCCTGACGGACCTCAACGCTCTTACTCCAGCGAGGCAGCTCCCCCACCGGAATGGCAGGAATTGACTCCCGTGCCGGCCCCACGACATGAAGGATATCGACAAGACGAGCAATCTCCAAAAAGCGAACAACTTCACCTGATGCATTGACGAGCGAAAGCAGGCCTTCTCGCCTCATAAGCTCACGAGCGCGCGTAAGCAGGAATGCCAAGCCCGTAGAATCGATAAAGCTAACAGCCTGACAGTTGATGACGACACGACGCACGCCGCGGCCAATCAAAGCATCCAACCGCCGACGCAGCGCAGGCACCGTGGCGATGTCGATATCGCCTGGTGGCGTCAAAACCGCTATGTCATTCCACTCATTCATACGACCATGGTTCCCCAAAAAAGCCCACTCGATGCATTCGTTTCCCCAACCGTACGGATTCAGCCCGCCCAGCGTCGTCTATGAACGACCCCGTAAAAACTCAAGGGACACCAATGCAATGTCATCGTCCAGCGCCGATTCGGTAAATCGCTCAAGCTCGCCCAAGACCTTGCCGCAAATGCCCGATACGCCCTCACCCGAGACAGAGAGCAGAAGGTCGCGCAAGCGCTGCTCGCCAAAGAACGCTCCGGTGCGGTCGCGGGCCTCAATCGTTCCATCCGTATACATGAAGAGCATGTCGCCGGGGGCAAACGTAAACACGCCTGTCTCGTACACCATGCTCTCAAAGGCACCGATTACGCCCGATTGGCATCCAAGCAGCTCAACCTCTCCCCCACGGGCCTCGCCGCCACCCAGCGGCATCGACTCTGGCCTGATGACCATGGTCGGAGGATGGCCCGCCGAACAATACGTTGCGCGTCCGGCTTTAAGGTCAATCTTGGCGATAAAGGCCGTCACGAACGTCTCGACCCTCGAAAAGCCCATGAGCATGCTGTTAAGGGAGCGTGCCATGCGGGCCGGTCCAGCGCCCTCCCAGGCATATGCCGTCAGGGCCGTCTTGACGAGCGCGGACATCGATGCGGCCTCAATGCCTTTGCCAGACACATCACCCAGAATCATGACGGCGCAGTCGTCGGGAAGACGAATGAGCGTATAGAAATCGCCTCCGACCAACGCCGAATTCGTGGCCGACAGGTACACCGAATCGGTTGCGATACCCGGAACATCCCCCAGGGAATTTCTCATGCCAATCTGGAGCGTCTGAGCGATATGGCGCTCCTCGCGCTTTTGAGATTCGCCTTCGTAGATCAGTTCAAAGTCATGCGCCAAGTGCACCAAGTAGTCATATTCAAGGTCATCAATCGGCTCTTGGCTTCCATCACGAAGCAGCAGCGCGCGCGTCGTCGGGCTCTTCGCAACAGAAGCAGGAACAATCGCGTCGCTACTGTGCTTGCCATCGCCCTCAGAGCGCGGGTGCCCCGCCTCGATGCCGGAGTCGACGTAGAGACCTTGACAAGGCAGACCATGCGCCCTAAGCCAGCCTCCCATAGGCATCGATTCGTCAACGCGAGTTATACGGACGTGTTTAAGGTCCTCGGCACTCGTACCCCCCAAAACAGATGCCTCAAAGCCATCAGGGCCAGCCCCCAGACGTGCCGCTGGCGCCGTCGTGGAAAAGAAAAGCTTCTCGGGATCGTCCGGCAAAGCAACGCGACTGCCGCCTTCAAAATCTATGACGTAGGAATCCAGACTGGCGTCATACTCAACAGGGCAAAAATGGCAGTTGAGCATATTGCAGATCTCGGACGATACCGCCTGGGTAGCCGCGACGGAATCGTCTAGAAAGGTAAACAACTCATCACGTAAGACATTGAGCGAGCGGCCAAGCTCGGCCGTGCGACGAGAGCGAAGACTCGATGCCATGCCGACCAGTTGGATAGACAAGTAATCGCAAGTGACCTCGAGTACATTAACGTCATAGGCGAGCGGTGCCTGGGGGCGTTTCCAACCAACTTCCAGCACGCCAAGGATCTGCGTACCGTAAAAAACGGGAAGACAGATCTCGCTGCGGTACGGAGGCATATCCTGCACGCGCAACAGGTGCTTAGAACGATTGTCCAAGTCCATGAACATACCGGAGGCGGCCTTATCGCCCTCAAGGTCCTGTTGAATCGACAAGCGACAGGCACGCGACTCACGAAGAACATACGTCGGAATGCCAGCGCCATACGGCAAAAACTCAGGCAGGTAGCTGTCGTACAGCTCCTTGGAAACACCGCGAAGTTTAAAACCGCCGCTCTCAGAAAAATAGATAGCGGCACCCGAAGCATCGAGCGTTCCTACAAGCTGGTTCAAAACAGTATCAAGCAGGCTGGGTAACTCATCGGAGCCCACAGTGCTCATAATGACCGAAAGCGTGCCAGAGAGACGCTTGTTCGCCACTCTAAGCTCCGATAACGCACGCTTGAGTTGACGGTCGTGAGAATACTGTTCTTCGATGCTATGGAGCGCCACCAGGACACGTGGCGCGCGGCGCCCAAAGATGCGTGGAGGCGTCACGGAGCCCGCACGAACCAAGACGGGGATAAAGGAGCCGTCACTCAGCTTGAGCATCAGTTCGTTCTCGGAGCCATCAGTTTCAAATGGCAGACGATGTTCCGTCGCACGTTCAAAAGCGGATGAGTACAGGACGTCTTTAACATCTCCACCGATGACGTCGGCGCGTTCCTCGCACATCAAACCAAGTAAGCGATTATTCACATGCAGAATGGTTCCGTCGAGCTCACAGATGATGACAGCATCGCTCGTGATCTCGACTAGTTGGGCAACGTCTGCCCACTCGTTGCGTTCAAGCGTTTCCATCGTGGACCCCACCGTCTATCGG
>URRN01000203.1 GCA_900550185.1 uncultured Collinsella sp. | reverse complement strand
GGTTAGGCCCACGTCCGAGGGACTCGGTAACCTTCCGCATTTCTTTTTACGGGAGATATTGTAGACAAGCCCAAAGCCAGAACAATCATTATGACCGGTGAGCGGTATTTTTTCTTCGATAAACGGTATTTAGGCGGCACTTAGGGACGTTCCTTTCCTGCCGGCACCCAGGGGCACTCCTCACTCTGGTGCGTTGGGGACAGGTTTGTTTGCACCAGGTTGGTGCAGATTAACCTGTCCCCAACGCACCAATTTCGTATGCGCTAGATGAAGAGCTCGCATTCCTTCCGCACGACGCAAACCTTGCTCAACATCTGGGAAACAGCGGATAGCTTGTTGGGATCAAGCTTGCGAGCGCCTCGCGGACATACGGCGATGCAGCGCATGCAGGAGATGCACGCCTCGCCAGCTGCTCGCTTGGGGTCGCCCTTGTCGATAGCACAAACGGGGCACGCCGCGGCGCATGCACCGCAGGAGGCGCAATCCTCTGTTGCCTCGGGTGCCATGCGATGACCTCCAGCTTGTTTATAAGGACGATTGCCGGGAATAGA
The DNA here is from genome assembly GCA_900550185.1 of uncultured Collinsella sp. Lineage (GTDB taxonomy): Bacteria > Actinomycetota > Coriobacteriia > Coriobacteriales > Coriobacteriaceae > Collinsella. The sequence continues at coordinate 2,778 of URRN01000203.1, read as the reverse complement.
AGGCTCGGATGCGTCCTCAGCCAACAGCTTTTGCTGAATTTGCTGCGCAAACTCTGCGAGCTGCGCCGCATCCTGCGCATCCGGTCGCCCAGCAGCAAACTGACGAGCAACGGAATGCTCAGCAATAGCAGAAACCGCTGCAACCACCCTAAATCCGGCGCGCTTCGCAACGTCCTCCAGCTCTACGAGCGTGTCCTCAAACGCGCGGTTTCCGTATACACAAACCAAAACAGTCCGAGCCCCGTTGCCGCGCACCATGCCCAACCGGTCAGCCACCACAGCCGGGATTCTACCGGCATACGCCGGCGCAGAGATTACGGCCACGTCGTCCTTAGTCATCGACACAGCGCTGAAATCTAGCCCGCTATCGGTCAAATCGACGGTAACGGTATTCTTGTCCAGCGCCCCGGCCACAAGGCCAGACACCTTCCGCGTTCCGCCCGTCGGACTAAACACAATTTCGAATACGCTCATCGAGGCACCCTCTCCCTACGCCAGGCAACACGTCAAGCCGTTTTCACATTCAGACAGAGTATACGGCGCATGGGGGGGGAGCTCCCCGTTTTGGTGCGCTAGGCAGCCCGATACACCAACCCATACTGCCCGCCTTTTCGGTTTGCATAATTCCCGGTACAGATTGCATATATTTACTGGATACCGCCGCGTTCTCCTGAGGTACCCCATCCTGGCCCGTGCAAAAAACGGAGTATTCTGCAACGTGACCGCGCCAGCACCGCCGCGGGTGGGCAAAACTGTAGGGCGCCGTATCATTTTAAGTCCCGACATGGCGAGAATAACGCGTCCCTGCTCCGGAAAACGGCGAAATCTGGCTCAAAACGCTCGCTAAGGATATCCGAAGACCACCGTTGGCGACGTCGAATCATATGCAGACAACTCGAACTACAGAATACTCCAAAAAATGCACGGCGCACCCCATAGGACCCATTGCTGCATGGCGGAAAATAGGTCCTCAGCATCCCCCAGATGCATTCCCGAGAACATCACGTTTGAATTAGCGATGGACACGGCAAACAAAAGGGCCCGAGCGTTATTTGCTCGGGCCCTTAGCTTGTCTCACGCTAGCGCGCGATGCGCATCTTACTTGCGCTTGCCGCCGCCGTCGCCGGGGCGACGGGAGCTGCCACCGCGCTTGCCGCCGCGGCTGTTGCCGTAGCTGCCACGGTTATCGCGACCGCCGGCACGGCCGCCACGGGAGCCGGCCTGGTTGCCGCCACGACCACCACGATAGCCGCCGCGACGCTCTTCGCGGGTATCGTCGTAGTTGCGCCAGTCATCGCGACGATCACGGCTGGCACGCGGGTCACGACGATCGCGCGACTCGTTAGAACGACCAGCGCCGCCGCGGCCGCCATTGCCGCGAGCACCCTCGCGACGCTCGCCGCCGCGGCTACCGCGCTCTTCAAAGCGCTTGCCGCCACGGGACTCACCGCCACGGGCACCTCGCTCACCGCGACCCTCGCCGCCGCGACGCTCATCACGGCCACCGCGCTCATCATCGCGACCGAAACGACGACGGTCGCCCGAGCCACGCTTGCCGCCACGCGAGCCACGGCCCTCGCCCTCGCGCTCAACACGGCGACGACCGCCGCGGTCCTCGTCCTCGCGGCGACGGCGATGAGCCTCGCCCTGGAACTGTTTGGCACGGCGCTCGGCACGGTTGCCGCGCGGGGCCTGCTCGACGACAGCAGCACCGCCGCGCTCCTCGGCAGCCACCTCGCGGGCCACGCTCTCCACAGCCTCGTCCACGCGAGCCTGAACACCCTCGCGCACGCGGGTCTTGCCGCCGCGCTTGGGACGGCTCGGACGCTCGCCGTCGCCGCGACGCTCGTCTCGGCCGCGGTTAGAACGACCGGCCACATCGCCGTAATCGTCGCCGTTGCGTTTGCCGTCGCGACGTGCCTGCTCAAGCTTCTTCTTGCTCTTGGACTTGCCGCGCTTGGTCTTCTTCTTCACCTTAAAGGCCGCAGGGTCGCGCTCGGGATCAACCGCGGGCGGATTGGGACCCACGTGCAGGTCGCCGGCCTCGTAGATGTCGGCGGTCTTGTCCATGAGCTTCTCAATCTCGTAGAACTCATCGACGTCCTGCTCGGTCACAAACGTAATGGCCCAGCCCAGCTCGCCGGCGCGGCCCGTACGGCCAATGCGGTGGATATAGTCGGTCGGCTCGGCCGGTACGTCAAAGTTCACGACGTAGCGCACGTCGCTGATGTCGATGCCGCGGGCAAGCACGTCGGTTGCCACCAGCACGTCGACGGTACCGTCGCGGAAGGCCGAAAGCGCGCGCTCGCGCTGGGCCTGGCTGCGGTTGCCGTGAATCGCGGCGGCCTTGATGCCCTTACGCTCCAGACGACGGCAGCAGCTGTCGGCGCGGTGCTTGGTGCGCATAAAGACGATAGTGCGCTCCGGACCCTCCTTCTTGAGGAACTCGGGCAACAGGTTGTTCTTGGCCTCGATGGACACCGGGAACACAAACTGGTCGACGGTGTCGGCGGTCGACGTGGCCGGTGCGATCTCCACGCGAGCCGGGTCGCTCACCAGGTCGGTGATCTCACCCACGGCCTCCTCGTCGAGGGTCGCCGAGAACAGCAGCGTCTGGCGCTCGGCCGGCGTCTCGCGCACAATGCGGCGGACGGCGGGCAAAAAGCCCATGTCGAGCATGCGGTCGGCCTCGTCGAGCACCAGGACCTTAACCTCGTTCAGGTGGCAGGCGCCCTGCTCGATCAGGTCGACCAGACGGCCCGGCGTAGCGACCAGGAT
>URRN01000202.1 GCA_900550185.1 uncultured Collinsella sp. | reverse complement strand
CACGAACAGGAGGCCACTTAATGTGGCCTCCGTCGTGAGCAGGACTGTAGAGCAGGAAACTTCATCAGTGCCCGCCCCACGGGAAACCGGCGGGATAGACCGGTTTGGATGGGGCTTTGATGCATGGGTGGTCTGTTGGTGGGCAAATGGGTATCATACTGTGGTTATTGCATCGACTCGGTGATGCATGTTTGTACGTTCCCGGCGGTCGGTTTGCCAGAAGCGCCCCGCCGGTTGTTCCAGACCCGTTTCGAAGAAAGGAAACCACACGAACCTATGGCAGCTAAAAAATCATCTCCTTTGAAGATCATTCCGCTCGGCGGCCTTGACGGCATCGGCAAGAACATGACGGTCTTCGAATGCGGCGACGACATGGTGCTCGTTGACGCTGGCCTCATGTTCCCCGACGATTCCCAGCCCGGTATTGACCTGGTGCTTCCCGACTACACCTATGTTCTGGAGAACGAGGAGAAGCTCCGCGGCATCGTCGTCACCCACGGCCACGAGGACCACACCGGTTCGCTTCCGTACCTGCTGCAGGACCTCAACAACAAGGTGCCCATCTTTTCGAGCAAGCTGACGCTCGGCTTTATCGAGGGCAAGCTCTCTGAGTTCCGCATTCGTGCACCCAAGTTCCGCGAGGTCAAGGGCGGCAGCCACGTCAATTTGGGTGGCATCTCGCTCGACTTCTTCTCGATGACGCACTCCATCCCGGGCGCTCTAGGCGTGTTCATCCGCACCAACCAGGGCACCGTTATGCACACCGGCGACTTTAAGCTCGACCAGACGCCCATCGACGGCGTCACGCCCGACTATGCCGCTATCAGCCGCTTTGCCAAGCAGGGCATCGACCTGCTGCTGTCCGACTCAACCAACGCCACGGTCCCCGGCTTTACCAAGTCCGAGGCCGAGGTTGGCCCCAATCTGTTGCATGCCATCAAGAATGCTCCGGGCCGCGTGTTCGTTGCGTCGTTCTCGAGCCACATCCATCGTCTGCAGCAGATCTGCGACGCCGCCCGCAAGTGCGGCCGCAAGGTCGTCGTGACCGGTCGTTCCATGCTCACCAACACCCGTGTGGCGCGTGAGCTCGGCTATCTCAACATCGATGATGCCGATATCATTGATGCTTTCGATATTGACAATCTGCCCGACGACAAGATCGTCGTCATGTGCACCGGGTCGCAGGGCGAGCCCCTGTCGGCCCTGTCCCGCATGGCCAACGGCGAGCACAAGACGCTCTCCATCCACGAGGGCGATACCGTCATCCTCTCGGCAACGCCGGTTCCCGGTAACGAGAAGGCCGTTCAGCAGGTCGTCAACAGCCTCGCCAAGCTTGGCTGCGACGTCTGGGATAAGAACCGCGCCCTCGTTCACGTCTCGGGTCACGGTAGCCAGGAGGAGCTCAAGCTCCTGATGGCCATGGCCAAGCCCACCTACTTTATGCCGGTTCACGGCGAGGCCGTGCATCTGCGCGCCCATGCTCAACTTGCACGCAAGATGGGCCTCAAGGACGATCATATCTTTATCCTCGACAACGGCGATACGCTCGAGATGCGTGGCGGTATCGTCAAGCGCGGCACGCCCGTCGAGTCTGGCGTCGTCTACGTCGACGGACTGCGCATCGGCGATACCGACCCTATCGTTCTGCGCGATCGTCAGAAGCTTGCCAACGACGGTATGGTCACGGCTGTCGCTATCGTTTCGCTCAAGCACAAGAAGATCGAGGCCATCGAGTTCTCGGGCCGCGGCGTCTCGTTTGCCATCGACGACCAGTTCTCCGAGGACGCCTCGGCGTCCATCATGAAGACGATCGAGAAGGGCAAGTTCAGCTTTACGAGCAGCGGTTCCGATGCCATTCGCAAGGCCGTGCGCGACTCGCTCTCCAACTTTATCTGGAGCCGTACGCGCACTCGTCCGATGATCATCCCGGTCGTCATGGAGGTTTAGTTTGGCGCGCGGATCTGCACAAAACGCCAAAGGCAATAAGGCCAACAACCAACCGGCATCTGCTAAGGGTGCCGGTTCCCATCTGCGTGCCAATAAGGGCCACGAGTCCGAGTTCGATGATTTCGAGCCCTTGGTCGAGCCCTCGGCCAACCGCGATATCGCCGGCGTGGTCATTGCCGTTTTGGCGATTGCGTCCTTCATTGCCGTGATTTCGCCGGCTACCGCACCCGTTACGGCTGTGGTTGCCGGTTTCTACCACCTTGGCTTTGGCCTGGGCGCCTACGTGCTGCCGATCGTTATTTTGCTGTTTGCCGCTACGCTCTTTTTAGGCGAGGACTCGCCGCTCAACGTGCGCTCTGTTGCGGGCGGAGCCGTGGTCTTTATCGCCGTCGTCTCCCTTCTTTCACTGATGGTGCCGGGCACGAGCGATTCGTGCGACCTTATGTTTACGCCGCAGAACCTTTCCGTGTCGGGCGGCTACATTGGCGCCTTTATCGCAAGTGCCTTGCAAAACGCCCTGGGTAAACCTATCGCCATGGTTGTCTTGCTGGGGCTTGTCGTCGTTGGTTTGGTCATTATCGGCTTTTCGGTGGGTGGCGTTTTGCGCTCCGCACGCGATCGTGCGGCAGATTTTGCCGAACGCCGTCGTGCCGATGTCAACGCCAGCCCGTGGGGCGATGAAGAGGCCCTGTCTGTTCCCGGCGTCGCTCGTCCGCACCTGAGCATTCTGCGCCAGAAGGGGACTGACGCCGCGGTGACCACGGTCATGGGTGGCGATGTCGACCCGGTTTTGGATGACAACGAGGACGATGACCCGTTTGTCGACGTGTCCGATGCCGTGGAGGCCGAGCGTGCTAAGACCACGCTGCTGCCGCGCCGTCATGCCAAGAAAGGTAAGACGGCTCCCAAGCTCAATACGAGTGAGCCCGACCCGTCTTGGTCCGAGAGCGAGATTGAGCTTACCGAGGGTGATGACGAGGACGACGAGTCTCCGCTCGAGACTGCTAAAACCACCTTGCTGCCGCGACGTCAGGCAAAGCGCGGTCAGGTGACCGGCCAGCTCTCGATGGAGGACGATCCGGACAAGATCGACGAATCCGAGCCTCCGTTTGCCGTGAATCCCGTCTCGGCCGCCCCTCAAATTCCTGATTTTCTCAAGCATCTCAAGGTTGCCGATGCGGCTGTCGCGGGCGCTGCCGAGGCGTCTACTTCTAGCGATGGGGGAGCGGGCAATGCCCCCGCGGATAACGAGGGCGAAGAAGAGGACGGCCTTAAGCTTCCGCCGCTCGAAATCCTGCATGCAAACCCGCAGTCCGCTTCTGCCGCGTCTTCGGACAAGGAGCTGGAACAGACCGCCGAGTCGTTGCAGTCCACGTTGCTTGAGTTTGGCC
>URRN01000201.1 GCA_900550185.1 uncultured Collinsella sp. | reverse complement strand
CCACCAAGATGGTGGGCGAGTCGCTCGAGCAGCACTGCGAGACCGAGTTTAACCGTCTGCGCATGACGGCGTTTCCCAATGCGTACTTCGAGAAAGATAACGATGCATCCGAGGGCACCAAGGGAGACTTCATTTTCCGTGAGTGCGACGCGAGCGGCAACGAGGTCATCTCAATTATGTTCGAGATGAAAAACGAGAATGACGAGACCGCGACCAAGCATAAAAACGAGGACTTCTTTAAGAAACTCGATCACGATCGTCGCCAGAAAAGCTGTGAGTACGCGGTGCTCTGCACGCTGCTCGAGCCCGAGAGCGAGCTTTACAACGCGGGAATCGTGGACGTGAGCTATCGCTACGAGAAGATGTATGTGATCCGCCCGCAGTTCTTCATTCCCATCATTACGCTGCTGCGCAATGCCGCCATGGGTTCGCTTCGCTATAAGCAGGAGCTGGCGGAGTACAAGCAGCAGAATATCGATGTCACGAACTTCGAAGCCAAGATGGAGAAGTTCAAGAACGATTTCGGCCGCAACTACGAGATCGCGAGCCGCAAGTTCCAAACGGCAATCGATGAGATCGACAAGACGATTAGCCATCTGCAGAAAACCAAGGAGGCGTTGCTGTCCTCCGAGAACAATCTGCGCCTGGCCAACAAGAAAGCCGACGATCTTACCATCCGTAAGCTCACGTGGGGCAACAAGACCATGAAGGCGGCGTTTGACGAGGCACGCGGGGCTGCGGCAGAGACAAACGATGAGCCAGCCGAGGCGGATTCGTATGAGGTCGAGGATGCCGAGTAAGGCATAGCGGATAGTGCAAAAACGGGGCCGCTGGCGATAGTGCCAACGGCCCCGTTTTATTCCGTTCCAGTATGTTTGGCTAGTTCTCGAGCAGGTCCTCGATAAAGCCGACGCGGTAGTTTTTGAAGATTACCTCGCCGCCGTCTTGCGTGGCGTCCAGATCGACATCGCCCATGATGCCAAAATCGTGGTCGCCATCCTCGTCGGCAAAGATCTGGTGCACGTGCCATACGTGCGCGGTCTTCTCGTCGGACTCATCGATGGAAAACATCGCGGCACTGCGGGCGTCTCCGTCGGTGAGAATTTCCTCATGCTGCTCATGGTAGGCATCGAGGGCCTTTTGCCAGCGGATCTCGCTCATGCCCCAGTCGTCGTCGAGTTCGCCCAGGTCGCGAATGTGCTCGCGGGCGGCAAGGGTCACGCGGCGGAAGAGCGCGTTGCGCACCAACAGCGTGCAGCCGCGACGGTCCGCAACGACCTCGTCGATGCCCTGCGGCGGTGTGACGTCGAGTGCAGCGGGGTTGCCGGCGTTCTCCCACTCGTCCACCAGGCTCGAGTCCACCGAGCGCACCACAAAGCCCAGCCACGAGATAATGTCGCGCAGGCGTTCGTCGCGCTTCTCGATGGGCACGGTGCGGTCGAGCGAACGATAGGCCTCTGCCAGGTAGCGCAGCAAAATGCCCTCGGAGCGGGCGATGCCGAGCTTTTGAATGTAGCCCTTAAAATCGCTCGCGCTTTCCAGCATATCGCGCAGAACGCTCTTGGGAGAGAGCTGGTAGTCGTTTGCCCAGGGCACTTCCTGGCAGTACTTGTCAAAGGCGGCGTCGAGCAAATCCTCGAGCGGCTTTTCATACGTGACGTCTTGAATGCGCTCCAGACGCTCTTCATATTCGACGCCGTCAGCCTTCATTTCGGCCATCGCGCGGTCGCGCGCTGCGCGCTCCTGAGCGCGCAGCACCTGCTTGGGATCCTCGAGCGTTGCCTCGACCATCGAGATCAGGTCCATGGTATAGGTCTCGCTCTCGGGATCGAGCAGCTCCAACGCGGCAAGCAAAAACGGCGAGAGCGGCTGGTCGAGCGCAAAGTCCTCGGGCAGGTCGACCGTCAGCGCGTAGTCGATGTCCGGCGCGGCGTCAGCCGGAGCGTCGGGCGCGGGCGGCACCTCGGTGCGCACGACGACGCCGGAGTCGATGAGCGTGGCGAAGATCTCGTCGGCACGAACCTCGAGCTTTGCCTTTTCCTCGGGCGTTTGCAGGCTTGTCTCGATGAGGTCGTGCACGCGGGCGCGAGCGTCGCCGCCCTGCTCGACCACGCTAATCACCATGGAGTGCGTGATATGCAGGCGCGGCTTGAGCGTTTCGGGCTGCGTCTCGATCAGACGCTCAAAGGTCTGCTTGTTCCAGGTGACAAAGCCCTCGGGGGCCTTTTTCTTTTTAATCTTGCGGAGCTTCTTGGGGTCGTCGCCCGCCTTGGCCATAAGCTTGGCATTCTCGATCTCGTGCTCGGGTGCCTCGGCGATGACCATGCCCTCGGTATCGAAGCCCGAGCGGCCGGCACGACCGGCAATCTGATGGAACTCGCGGGCGCGCAGACGACGCATCTTGTAGCCATCGAACTTGGTGAGCGCGGTGAGCACCACGGTGTGGATGGGCACGTTGATACCGACGCCGAGCGTATCGGTGCCGCAGATGACGGGTAGCAGGCCCTGCTGCGCCAAGCGCTCGACCAGCAGGCGGTAGCGCGGCAACATGCCAGCATGGTGCACGCCGACGCCGCATCCGAGCAAGCGCTTGAGGATTTTGCCGAAGGCCGTCGAGAAGCTCGTGCCCTTGGCCGCCTCCTTGATGGCCTCGCGCTGCTCCTTGCTGGCAATGCCAAAATTGGCGAGCGACTGTGCCGTCGCAAGTGCGGCATCCTGGCTAAAGTGCACGATATAGAGTGGGGCCTCGTCGCGGCGCATGGCGAGCTCGACCGTGCCCTCGAGGGAGGTCGTCACATAGTCGTAACTCAGCGGAACAGGACGCGGGGCGTCGACGACCAGGTCGCAGGCAGCGCCGGTGTGCTCCTCGAGTGAGGCGGCGATGGCGGTGACATCGCCGAGCGTGGCGCTCATGAGCATAAACTGCGTATGGGGCAGAGTGAGCAGCGGCACCTGCCAGGCCCAGCCGCGGTCGGGGTCTGCAAAGTAGTGGAACTCGTCCATGGCGACGCAGCCAACATCGGCGTCCTCGCCCTCGCGCAGTGCGTCGTTGGCAAGAATCTCGGCCGTGCAGCAGATGACGGGTGCCTTGGTGTTGATATGCGTGTCGCCGGTGATCATGCCGACGTTATCGCGGCCGAGCACCTGCACCAGGTCGAAAAACTTTTCGCTGACCAAGGCCTTGATGGGGGCCGTGTAATAGCAGCGCTTGCCCTGCGCCATGCCCATAAAGAGCATGCCCAGCGCGACGAGCGATTTGCCCGATCCGGTCGGTGTGCCCAAAATGACGTGATCGCCGGCTGCCAGGTCCATGAGGGCCTCTTCTTGGTGATCCCACAGTTCAATGCCACGGTCGCTCG
>URRN01000200.1 GCA_900550185.1 uncultured Collinsella sp. | reverse complement strand
TGGTTAAACGGCACGTCGGTGCGCACGCCCATCTCACCGGCAACTTGCTTCATCAAATCCCACATGAGCGTACCCCAGGGAAGCACCGCACCTTCGTTGATGGTCTTTGACTCGTCGGGCACCAGGCTCGCCTCGTCCACCTCGCGCATGACACCGGTGCCGCCACAGGTGGGGCATGCACCGCCACTGTTAAAGGCAAGGTCCTCGGCGCTCGGAGCGTAGAACTCGCGGCCGCACGTCGGACACGTGAGCGACAGGCCAGCCGCTACGTTGAGGCTTGGCTCCACACGCGCCCCGCAATGCGGGCACACGTGATGGGCGCAACGGCTAAAGAGCAGACGCAGGCTGTTGTTGAGCTCGGTCATAGTGCCAAAGGTGGAGCGCACGCCCGGCACGCTCGGACGCTGGTGCAGCGCGAGCGCCGCCGGCACGTGCAGCACCTCGTCCACCTGGGCGTGTTCGGCCTGCGTCAGGCGACGTCGAGTATAGGTGCTAAGTGCTTCCAAGTAGCGACGCGAGCCCTCGGCATAAAGAACCCCCAGTGCCAGCGAACTCTTGCCCGAACCCGACACGCCGGCAATACCCACGAGCTTTCCCAGCGGGATATCAATATCGATGTCCTTAAGGTTATGGACACGCGCGCCACGCACCTCGATAGCCTGCGGGCTCATCTTCTGTTCCGTCACCTTTATCACCCTACTCATGCCATAAAACTCGATCGCGAATGTACACGCCCAGCATGGGCACGGTAAACCGGACGAGGCCGTATCCGGCAGCCTCGATGACGCGCTCGCGAATCAGGCTTGCGCGATATTTACTCGCCCAGCTCTGGGTGCGATCGCAACGCTCAATGATATCCGCCATGCGCGTCGGTTTGCCCTCGTCAACCGCCATGGCCTCGATAAAGAGGCGCTGTGGACTGCGCAGCCCATAATACAGGGGCGCGTCGACCGCTTCGTAGAACTCGGAGACGGCATCCGCATGGCCATCCTCGACATCGCGCCTTTCGATGACCTGCGAGCCACGCCGGACAGCAGACCGCCACATGTAATATCCCACCAGCTGAACCATATAGGGATGCCCCATGCTCTTGCGCGCCGCAAGGTCCGCCGTCTCCGCGTCAACGCAAAGACCGGTACTCTCGACTGTCTGGATATATGAATCACGCACGTTGGGCAAGGATATCGCACCCAGCGTACGCCGCTGGGCACGCCGCAAAAACGTCACGCTCGGCTCTTCGAGCAGGTCGTCAACTATACTGGGTAAGCCGGCGAACACCAGCGCAAGACCGCGCTGGTCGCTATCGGGCAGGCCCGTGGCATCCTGGTCTCCGAGCACCTGCTGATAGAGAACGGCAAGAGCCGCCAGTTCCTCGATAGACGCCGATTGAGCCTCGTCAATCGCAAACAGTATGCCCTGGCCTGGACCGAGCCTCTTGAGGCGCTCGTTGACCAGCCCGCGCAACGTCTCGCCCTTTGCTCGCGCCGCCTCGACCGACATCCGGCCAAACGACGAACCGAACTCCATTGACGTCACAACGGGTTTATTCGAGCGAAGCGCGTCGGCCAAGCGGTCGCATAAGCCAAGCGAAGCGGAATCGGAGACAACCGCCCATCCGCGCTCGCTAGCTAAACGCTGCAGCTCCCGCAGGAGAACCGTTTTGCCGCAGCCGCGGTTTCCCGTAATGAGCATGAGCCTGCCCGGCGCTCCGGCGCCGTTATCGAGTCCTTCCTCGAAATCTTCGATGACCGACTCGCGACCGATGAGCATTGGAGGCCGCTTGCCAGCCGTGGGCTTAAAGGGATTTGGATTCATGTCGGCCTCCTCGGATTGGCAAACCCTGGTAATAGTTATACCAACTTATACCGAGTTATACCAACAGGATGCGACAAAGAGACTAACCCTCTATCACCTATGGCCGAAAAACTCGGCGTCCGCCGCTCGCCAGGGGCGGAAGGAGGCGGGATCGATCTTTACGTGCGCTGCGGCGGGCACGTCATACCATTTGACCGTGTAGCCGGCGCCGTGAGAGCAAAAGACCGAATCGGGCGTATTGGGCAGATCGGCGCGGCGTTCCTTGCGGGAGATGGCGATGACGTTGAAGTCGCCGGAGTTGGCATAAGGCAGGATGTTGGCCGGGACCTGGAAGCCGGCGGTGATGTGCTTGCCGAGCAGGGCGGTGCTCACTTCATGGCCGCTGGTATAGGCGGTATGGCGGATCTTGAGATCGCCGTGGAAGCGGTCGGTCAGCTTCGTCATGTACAGGCGTTGCGTGGAGATGGAGCCGGTAGTCCCGTAGACGGTCCCATCGGGGTTCTTTTCCGCGGCCTGGAGGAATTTTTCCCATGTGTCGATACCGGAGCTCTTGTTGGTGCTCAATACGCATTCCATGCTGGCGATGTGGGCGACGGGCTTGATGTCCTTGAGGCTATAGCCCACATTGGTCAGCTTGGGGGTGGTGGCGAGGGCGCTGAAGCCGGGGAAGGCGAGGGTATAGCCGTCGGGACGGGCGCGGAGCATTTCATTGATGCCGATGGCCTGTGCTCCGCCGGGTTTGTTCACGACGTTGATGGTGATGTTGTAGTTCTGCTGGAAGTAGTCGGCGAGGATGCGCGCCGCGATGTCGACGCCGCCTCCGGGACCGAAGGGCACGATGATGTTGATGGGCTTGTCGTAGGGGTATTCCGCCCGGGCATCCGTGTTGCCGCCGATAAACAGGGAACAGGCGATGAGCAACGAGGCGATGATGCTTTTCTTCATGGCAACTCCATCCTTCTGATTGTGTGGGGGACATGGGCAGGGGACTGCCCCTTCCAGCGCGCCGACGGTGTTGTACCGAAAGGCTCTTAGAAAGATTATATCAAGAAATATGCCAGCCCATTTGAAGGGAAATCGCCGTTTATTGGTATATGGGAAGGAAAAAAGGCGGTATTGTCTGTAACAAAAACGTTACGCCATACCATATTTGTTAACCTTTTGTATCAATATTGTTACTCTGGATGTTCCGCATTTGTTTCCGCAAGCCCCTGAAGCTTGCGCCACAAAGTCATCCGGCTGATGCCGAGAAGGTGGGCGGCCTTGCCCATATCCCCTTCGCACCGGGCGACGGCTTGCCGGATGAACCGGGCCTCTTCCCGCGCCATGTGGCTCCTGAGGGTAGGAGGCGGCGAATCCTCGGGCTCTTGGGGGAGGCTCGGCGTTATGGGGCGCTCCTCAAGAGGCGGATCCTCCCATAGTGATAAAAGCAATTGTTCCCAGTCTGTTACTTCGGCCATGTGGTTGGCGACGATGGCCATGCGTTCCATGAGGCTGAGCAGTTCGCGGATGTTGCCGGGCCACGGATGGCGCATCAGGGGCCGCTCAAGCTGGGAGACGAGCAGGC
>URRN01000199.1 GCA_900550185.1 uncultured Collinsella sp. | reverse complement strand
GTGGGGTACGACTCGAACAGCAGCTTCTCGCGGTCGACAAAGAGATTGGGGGCAGCCGCGGTCCGGTCGCGCCCCGTGCCGGGTGCCTGTGCCTCGCAAGCACCCTGCGGACGCAGCTCCTCCGCCGCGGGAACCTCGCGCACGAGCTCATCCCATGAGATGGCGCCGCCGCGCGGGCAGCGATTGCCCGTGACGTAAAGCGAGCCGTCGCCAAATGCCACGACCGCGCGCTGGCAGCGGTTGTTGCACCGACGGCAGGTAACGCCGCCGAACTCGCGATGCTCGAAGCGCTCCACGGCATCGAGCCCGATAAACGACGTGCCGGCGTCGCCCTTGCGGCATTCCTCGCGCGCGAGCAGGGCGATACCGATAGCGCCCATCAGCCCCGGGTGGGGCGCACGCGTGACGGGTTTGCCCAGATACTGCTCGAATGCGCGCAGCACCGCGTCGTTTCGGAACGTGCCACCCTGGACGACGACTTTGTCGCCCAGACGGTTGAGATTTGAAACGCGAATGACCTTGGTGAACACGTTCTCGATAATCGAACGGCAGAGACCGGCCATGATGTCGCCCGGACCCTTACCGCGCCGCTGCTCGGAAACGACGCTGCTGTTCATGAACACCGTGCAGCGGCTGCCGAGAACGGCGGGGGCTTTGGACGAAAATGCCTCGGTCGCGATATCCTCAACGGCTATTCCGAGGTTTTTGGCAAAACCCTCGAGGAACGAGCCGCAGCCCGCAGAGCACGCCTCGTTGACGACGATATCGGTCAGCACGCCGTGGTTGAGCCAGATGGCCTTCATATCCTGTCCGCCGATGTCGAGCACGAAGGTCGCATCGGGAACGCATGCGCACGCGGCGCGGGCGTGCGCGACCGTCTCGACCGTATGGTAGTCGGCGTGGAACGCGCGCGCGAAAAGCTCCTCGCCGTACCCCGTGGTGCCCACGGCATCGATCGCAAGCGTGACTCCCGCTGTCTCCCAGCGGTTCTTCAAGCTGACAAGACCCTGTTGGGCGACGTCGAGCGGTCTGCCGTTATTAGACGCGTAGAACGAATCGACAAGCTCACCCGCCTCATCGACCAGGGCGAACTTGGTCGTCGTGCTCCCCGAATCGATACCGAGCGCCACACGCACCGTCTCTCCGGGCGCATACGCATCCGGACCCTTTGCCGGCGTCTCTTTGCCATGGCGTGCCGTAAAATCCGCCTGCTCGGCAGGTGTGGCAAAAAAGGGCTGGGCAAGACGTCCCTCCCCGCTTGCGGGCGCGACCGTCTCGAGCTTATCCAGCCGGACAAAAGCGTCGGGAAGGTCGATCGGTTGGGACGATGCGAACATGTCGGTCAGCGACAGGGCGGCACCGCGCGCGACCATGATCTGCGGATCGCGCGGGACGATAACCTGATCGTCCGATAGATTCAGTTGCTCCCGGAACACGCGGACCAGTGTGGGGTTGTAGGCGAGCGTACCGCCCTCGAAGATTACCGGCGGCTCGATGTCGATACCCTGGGCCAGACCGCCGATCGTTTGGCGGGCGACCGCGTGAAGCGCCGAAAGCGCCAGGTCGGTGGTAGGAATGCCCTCGTTGAGCAGCGGCTGGATATCGGTCTTTGCGTACACGCCGCAGCGGCCCGAGACCTCGTGGACGGTCGTTCCCCGGCTTGCGAGCTGCTCGAACTCGCCCGATTCGGTGCCGACCCCCATGAGCTTTGCCATCTCGTCGATAAATGCACCGGTACCGCCTGCGCACGAGCCGTTCATGCGCATGTCGGCAACCTCGATGTCTCCCTTATCGTTGGTGCGGAAGAAGATCATCTTGGCGTCTTGGCCGCCCAGCTCGATGGCGCAGCGCGTCTGCGGATAGAACCTGCTGATCGCGAGCGCGTTGGCGACCACCTCCTGAACGTACGAGGCGCCCAGCGCGGTCGCGATATCGCGCGCACCCGAGCCGGTCACCGCAACGCGCAGTGACTCATGGGGAAAGCGCTCGGCGAGCTCGCCGAGCATGGCGCGCACGCTCGCTGTCTGACACGCCCCGTGGCGGCGATATCCCCACCACGCCTCGGTCATATCCTCGTGCATCGCGTAAACTTTGGTCGTCGTCGACCCTACGTCCAGTCCTACTAGCAACGCCATAATGCTCCGTCTCTCGCATTTTTCCCGCTAGAGATATACCACTCTACGTAATACAACAGACTGTTGTATTTAAACTCCGTATAAAAAGCGGCTGCCGAAACGCTTCAGCAGCCGCCGAATGCACCAACAGATTGTTCTGCGCGCTAGCACGTCGGGCAACGGAGCAGCACGGGCCCTCCGGTCATGCGCACCGCTCACGCCCGCGATGTCGCCGAGAGAGCTATCCACGCTTAGGGCTCCAACCAAGCAAGTCGCCCGCGCTCAGCAGATCCCTAAGCGAGCTACTCGCACTCAGGAGCCATAGCCTGCTCCAAGAGCTCGGCATGCTCCTCCTCGAAAACCGTCCCCACAGGGAAGGCGCGACGGAAGACGAAGCGGGAAATCGGACCGGCTACCAAAAGGTTCCACGGCAGCGCCATCACAAAATTATGCGGGATGTTGATCATCCAGATCGCGGGCACGGAATACAGGTTCGCAAGGATGCCGCCGGGCATGTGCGTCAGACCCTCACAGGCACCGTACAGCGACATGATGATGACCATGGGAACGACCATGCAGGAGCTGACGGCGAGCGTCATGGCAAGTGGCGAGCTCTTGCCCGGCGTGACCAAGTACTTAAAGGCGAAACCCTTGGCGAGCGGGCTGGCGACGAACCAGTCGCAGCACATGGCAAAAATGTAGGCAACGGGGAAGCCGAGCCACGCAGTGGCAACGACCTCGCCGTTGATGGCCCCGTGCTGCAGGGCAACGTTGTAGATGCTCATCCAGAGCACCATGCAAAAGCACATGATAAAGGTGAACAGCAGGCTCTCTCGTTTGTTGATAGGTATAAAGGGCAGATTCCTCTCTGTGTTGTACCGCGGCGCCACGCAACAAAAACGGGCGGGCAAGATGGAGCTGTTGGAACTTCATCTCGCCCGCCCGTGGTACGCGCGTCTGCGACTACTTATGTGGTGGAACCAGCCTAGCACGAAACGCATGCGCTTCGTAAGCGTTGAGTTTATGAAGATGCAGGGCACCGATAATCCCCCGACCCCATAAGTTGCGGTGGAATACGGACTGTTTTGACCCTTTAAGCAGCAATTCAGTCCCTATTTCACCGCAACTCATTTGGTGCAAAGTAACCTGTCCCCCTTGTACCAATTAGCTGGTGTGGCGCCAGCGAGGGTCGGTGAGCGTACGCGCCACACCCAGTCCAACGGGCAGAAACGCTACGATGAGCACTGCGCGCACAAACCAGCCGAGCATATTGACCGTGTCGAAGGTGCACATGTAATACATCG
>URRN01000198.1 GCA_900550185.1 uncultured Collinsella sp. | reverse complement strand
GGCAGCACTGCTGCTACATCCACTCCGGCGAGTACTTCCACGGCCCGTTCGAGGCCACCGAGCCCGGCGTGTTCTACTTTGTGCAGCTTGGCGCGGGCGAGTGCCGCCCCATGGAGGAGCGCGCTCTTGCGTTCCTCAACACGCACACCGATACGATTATGGTGCTCGACGCGCTCGAGTACGGCGTGGGCGACGTACCCGCCAGTGTGCGTTCGTACTTGGAGCCGATCTTCTTCTACAACATGAGCTGCGAGCTGCGTGCCGCCCGCGGCAAGGTCTTCGACCACAGCCCCGAGGTTCGTCGCTACATGGGCATCGAGCAGTACTAGGTACCGGGAATTATCTTTTTTGGCGGGGTCTGCGCTGCGCGCAGGCCCCGTTTTGCGTTGTGGCGGCCGGATTCGTGTCTGCGCGAAAACGAAGGTGAATACTTTTCCGCGAAGTGAACGACCTATTTTGGACCCCCGAAGCATCCACACTTTTTGACGCCAAAACTGCAGGAAAAACTTGGCGAAACCGCAGGAAACGGCGTCTGAAAAGTGTCGATGCTTCGGGGGCTCATTTTTACTCGTTCACTTCGCGGAAAAGTATTCACCTTCGATTCGCAAGGGCACTGCGTGAGTCAAAAAAGCGGGCCGCGCCGGGGATTTCCGGCGCGGCCCGCTTAGTATCGTGCTTCGATTCGCAAGGTTGCGGCAGCCAGCGGCCTACTTTGCGTCGTAGGCCTCGGCGTCCCACCAGTCGAGCTGGGCGATGTTGTCACGGATGTGCTGGCAGCTCTTGTGGAAGCCCTCGAGCTCGTGCTCGGACAGGTCCAGCGTATAGACCTCCTCGACGCCCTCGGCACCGATCACGCACGGCAGGGAGGTAAAGATGCCCTCCTCGCCATACTGGCCGGTCATGAGCGTGGAGGCGGAAAGCACGGCGTGCTCGTTATGCAGAACGGCAGCGCAGACGCGCGCGGCGGAGTTGGCGACGGCGTACTCGGTGCACTGCTTGCCCTGGTAGGTCACATAGCCGCCCTTACGCGCGAGCTCCTCGACCTCCATGTGGTCAAAGGCGTACTTGTCGGGGTTCTCGGCCTGAAGCTCGTTGAGGTTTTTGCCGGCGATGGTTGCGGCCTTAAAGGCGGCAAGCTGGCTAAAGCCGTGCTCGCCGATCATGTAGGCGTCGATGGACTTGGGGCTCACGCCGACCTTCTTGGAGATCTCGGTGCGCAGGCGGGCGGAGTCCAGGCCGCAGCCCGAGCCGATGATCTTCTTGGGATCGTAGCCGGTCAGGTGCCACAGCTCGGTGCACACGACGTCGCAGGGGTTGGAGATGCTCACGAAGATGCCGTCGAAGCCGGCGTCGACGATGCGCTTGGCAAAGGTGCGGGCGGCGTCGGTGGTAAAGAACAGCTCGCCGTCGCGGTTGCCGGCGGCCAGCGCGACCTTGCCGGCGGCGTTGACGATGACGTCGCAGCAGGCCAGCTCCTCGTAGTGGTCGTAGCAGTTGACGATCTTGGTGTTGTACGGGACAAACGAGAGGGAGTCGCGCAGATCCTGGACCTCGGACGTCACCTTGGCCTCGTTGATATCGCACAGGTACAGCTCATCGGCAATGCCCTGCATGAGCAGGCTGTTGGCGACATGTGCTCCTACGTGGCCCTGGCCGACCACACCGATCTTACGCGTCTGGTACATATATGTATCCTTTCGGCCGAGTTTTTCGCGTCGAACCATTGTAGCGTCCTGTTGCCACTTTGCTAGGCTAAAGCGCCACAGATTTTTGGGACATGCCGTAATCTCTACTTTTGGAGTGATTTGGGCCGCTGACGGCATCGCTGGGCGATGTGCTCGCGCGGATGGGGCCGGTCGTTGTACCATAGCTGCAACTGACTCATAAGGAGCATCCATGCCCATTCGCATCCCCGACGCCCTCCCTGCCGCCGCGCAGCTCGAGAGCGAGAACATCTTTGTCATGACCGAGTACCGCGCGCTGCACCAGGACATCCGTCCGCTGCGCGTGCTCATCCTCAACCTCATGCCCACCAAGATCGCCACCGAGACGCAGATCATGCGCAAGCTCTCCAACACGCCGCTGCAGGTGGAGGTGGACCTGCTGCGCACCAAAACGCACGAGGCCACGCACGTGAGCGCCGGCCACCTGGAGACGTTCTACCGCACGTTCGACGACATCCGCGACATCCACTACGACGGCCTGATTATCACGGGCGCGCCCGTGGAGCAGATGCCGTTCGAGGAGGTCGACTACTGGCCCGAGCTCTGCCAGATCATGGATTGGTCCACCACGCACGTGCACTCCACGCTGCACATTTGTTGGGGCGCGCAGGCGGGGCTCTACCATCATTACGGTATCCAGAAGTACGACCTGCCGGCAAAGGCGAGCGGCGTATTTGAGCATTATCTGGTGAAGCCGCAAAGCCCGCTGGTCCGCGGCTTTGACGACCGCTTCTATGCCGTGCATTCGCGCAACACCGATGTGCGCCGCGAGGACGTGGAGGCCGAGCCGCAGCTTGAAGTCGTGGCCGTGTCCGACGAGGTGGGCCTGTATATCGTCAAGTCGACCGACAGCCGCCGCTTTTTTGTCTTTGGCCATCCCGAGTACGATACCGACACGCTGCGCCTGGAGTACGAGCGCGACGTGAAGCGCGGGCTCAACCCTCAGGTGCCGGCGCATTACTTCCCGGGCGACGATCCCACCGCCGAGCCGCGCAACGTCTGGCGCAGCCAGGCTCAGCTGCTCTACACCAACTGGCTCAACTACTACGTCTACCAGACCACGCCCTACGACCTGGCCCGCGCCGGCGAGGAGCACTAGGTCGCGGCCGTGGCCGTGACTGCCGCCGTGGCCGCCGCGTGACGAGCGTGGAAATCCGGACACACGAGCGTGGATAATCGGACGTTTGCAACGTGAGCGTGGATAATCTCCCGTTTTTGGCTCACAAGGGGTCTCAAAGCGGGAGATTTTCCACGCTCATTTTTTCTGCAGCTGCCGTACCGTCGGCATCATCACACGTTGAGTACATGCGGACTACATCGCAAACTAGGTAGTTTCGAGCCACAGCATATTTTCTTTCAATGAAGTCGGTGGCTTTTGAGGCTCAAAATGTGGAGACAGGGACCTCTCGACAACCGTTCTACCTGCAGATATAAGCCATTGGCCTAAAACATCCAAAACCGTCAGGCATTTGGTCAGCATCTGGACAGCATTTGGTCAGACTTCGCATGAAACCGTCTGGTACGTTTGCGCCGTTCCAAGAGTTTGGGGGCGACATGGCAAACATGACGGCGAATCAAAGACTCACAAGTCACATTGAAGCATGCGAGCAGCAGATGAGCTGCGTGTACGCGCGCACGACGGCGGAGGCAAAGCAGATTGAACGGCGGGTGGCGGCGGGAAGTCTCAAGGTGGTCATGCCGGGAC
>URRN01000197.1 GCA_900550185.1 uncultured Collinsella sp. | reverse complement strand
TGCGCGACTACGCGCAGGTGCGCGGCAACGGTCCTATCGAGCTCGATATCTGCCGCCAGGCGCTCGAGTTCTTCGAGATCGACGAGCTTGGTCTGGACTGGATGGATATTCGTATCTTGGAGACGCTTGCCAAGACGTTCTCCGGTCGTGCCGTGGGACTTACGACCCTTGCCAGCGCGGTGGGCGAGGACCCGGGCACGCTCGAGGATGTCTATGAGCCCTATTTGCTGCAGTGCGGGTTGATGATTCGTACGCCGCAGGGCCGTCAGGCAACCCTTCGCACCTTTGAGCACCTGGGGATTGAACCTACCGTTTAGGGCGCTTTGTTTTGGCGGGCTGTTGGGCTATCGCCGGGCATCGGGTAAACATATCGCCGTTCATCGGTTATGGGCGTTTTACTATTGCGCGCCCGTGCTATGCTGAATTGGTCTTTTTCTCATTCGGTAACGAAAGGACCGCCCATGCCTACTGACATCGAAATCGCACGTTCTGTCACGCCGCTGCCTATTACCGAGGTGGCCAAGAACGCCGGCGTCGACGTTAAGCACCTTATTCCGTACGGCTTCGACAAGGCTAAGGTCGACTATTCACTGCTCAACGAGCCGACCGATCACCAGGCCAAGCTCGTCCTCGTGACCGCTATCAACCCAACGCCTGCGGGCGAGGGCAAGACCACCACGACCATCGGTCTGGCCGATGGCCTGCGCCGTCGCGGCGTCAAGAGTGCCGTGGCCCTGCGCGAGCCTTCGCTCGGCCCCGTCTTTGGTGTTAAGGGCGGTGCTGCCGGCGGCGGCTGGGCTCAGGTGATCCCCATGGAGGATATCAACCTGCACTTTACCGGCGACTTCCATGCCATCGGTGCTGCCAACAACCTGCTGGCCGCCATGCTTGATAACCACATCCAGCAGGGCAACCAGCTTGGCATCGACGTTAAACGCATCACTTGGAAGCGCGTCGTCGATATGAACGACCGTCAGCTGCGTCACGTCATCGACGGTATTGGCGGTAAGGCCCAGGGCGTGCCGCGCGAGGACGGCTTCGATATCACCGTCGCCTCCGAGGTCATGGCAATCCTGTGCCTGTCTACGAGTATCAGCGACCTCAAGGAGCGCCTGGGCGAGATCGTCGTCGGCTACAGCTTTGCCGGCGAGCCCGTCCGTGCCCGCGACCTTAAGGCCCAGGGTGCCATGGCCGCGTTGCTTAAGGACGCGCTCAAGCCCAACCTGGTGCAAACGCTCGAGGGCACGCCCGCGTTTGTCCACGGCGGCCCCTTCGCCAACATCGCCCACGGCTGCAACTCTATCATGGCCACGCGTATGGCGATGCGCTTTGGCGATGTTGCCATTACCGAGGCCGGCTTCGGTGCCGATCTGGGTGCCGAGAAGTTCCTCGACATCAAGTGCCGTATGACGGGCGTTCGCCCCAGCGCCGTCGTGGTCGTCGCGACCGCTCGTGCGCTGAAGTACAACGGTGGCGTCGCCAAGGCCGACCTCAACGAGGAGAACCTCGAGGCACTCAAGGCCGGCATGCCCAACCTGCTGCGTCACGTCGACAACATCCAGAACGTTTATGGTCTGCCCTGCGTGGTCGCCATCAACCGCTTCCCGACGGACACCGAGGCCGAGCTTGCGCTCATCGAGTCCGAGTGCCAGAAGCTCGGCGTTAACGTTAAGCTTTCCGAGGTCTGGGCCAAGGGCGGCGAGGGCGCGCTCGAGCTTGCCGATGAGGTCATGCGTCTGATTGAGCAGCCGAGCGAGCTCAAGTTTGCCTATGAGGACGGCGCCGATGTGGCCGACGCTCTTGAGGCCATTGCCACCAAGGTCTACCGCGCCGACGGCGTTGACTTTACGCCGGCCGCCAAGCGCCAGCTTGCCGAGCTGCGCGAGAACGGCTTTGGCAACCTGCCGGTGTGCGTCGCCAAGACGCAGTACAGCTTTAGCGACAACGCCAAGGCCCTGGGCGCTCCCGAGAACTTCCGTATCACGGTGCGTGAGCTCAAGGTTTCTGCCGGCGCCCACTTTGTGGTCGCGCTGACCGGTAGCGTTCTGACCATGCCGGGCCTGCCCAAGGTTCCCGCGGCCGAGAACATCGACGTCGACAACGACGGCAACATCACCGGCCTGTTCTAAGCCTGTTGCCCCTAGCTGCCTGCCCGCCCCGCCGTGCCCACAAGGCCCGGCGGGGCTTTTTTATCCTTAGGCCCGCGCATGTCTTGTAGATACCGACGGGCTCTGCCCATCATAGGCTTTTGCGCGGGTAGAATGCATGGATAACTTGATGCTCACGCGCGACGGAAAGGAATCGTTGCATGGATCAGGACAAGACAACCGTGATGGGCGGCTACGGCTCCGCGCAGGCTGGCGATAGCGCCGATGCGACCCGCGTTGTTCCCAACCCCGGTTATACCGACCCCGCCGCGACGCAGCCTTCTGCCGAGCCCACCCGGGTTATGGGCTATGGCGACACGGCGCAGGATTCTTATGCTGCATCTTCGCAAGGCCCCTATGGCAACGCAGCTCCGGACCCGTTTGATTACGCGCCGCAGGATTCTTATGCCGCCTCGACACCGAATCCTTATGATGACCTGCCGCAGAATCCCATTCCGCAGCCTCAGCAGACGACGTATATGCCTCGCACGGCGCAGCCTCGCTACGAGTCACGCGAGCCGTATCGCGAGTACCCCAAGTCGATTCCGCAATATGGCGAGGACGAGGAGAAGAAGCCGTCGCGTTCGTCGAGCGTGATCAAGAAGATCCTCATCGTACTGGCGATCTTCTTTGCGCTGTCGGTTGTGTTTGCCATCGTGTCGGGCATGCTTAACAAGCGAGGGAGTTCAACGGCCGATACCACTGCCGAGCAAACCGAGTCCGCCTCGTCTAGCACCGTCGATCTGAGCGATATCCCGGGGCAGTACTGGTCCAACGCCAAAAAGCTTCTCAAGTCGCGCGGCGCCGATCTTTCGAATGCCGTGGTCCTGACTGATGATGGCTCAACGCCCGTCATCGATGCCAACTGGGTCGTTACTTCTGCCTACTATAACGACAACGGCAACCTCGAAATTCAACTCACGCACAAGAACAGCTCGGGCAACTCGTCCGGCGGCCAAAGCGGTACCGACAGCTCGAGCTCCAATACGCTGGAGGACTTGAGCAACAAGGCACAGGAGTTGGGAGACAAGGCGCAAGAGCTGGGCGATACGGCACAAAACCTGGGCGACACCGCGCAGAACTTGGGCGACATGGCGACGGATGCCTGGAACGCACTGCAAAACGGCATCTCGGGCGCGCAGGGAAACTAGCTGTTAAGCGGGCTACAGCTGCTCTGCTGGACGGTCGGGCGAACTAAAGCCCGAATCAAATGTGACGACGCATGAGACGTTGGGCCGGCGCTCGTGCACGATGCGCGTGACGAGCTCCAGCAGCTCCTCGTCGGAT
>URRN01000196.1 GCA_900550185.1 uncultured Collinsella sp. | reverse complement strand
GTGCGCCGCTATGATTTACAGGATGGTTACATGGGGGAGGGGTGCTTTACTCCTCGGGCAAATCCAAATCTGCGAGCGAAGGCATGAGGTTCTCTAGGCGCTTGATTTCTTCGTCGCAAATTAGCTAACCCCTGGTCACTACGACGCCAGCGTGGCGATGACGGCTTCGTCGCCGGGTTGGACTTGGGTGTCGCCGTCTGGGATGATCGTCTGGCCTTCGCGCTTGAGCATTACCACAATAAACGGGTGCTTGCCCTGCGGCACGTCGCGCAGGCGCTGACCGGCCAGGCGACCGTGGGGCGTCACGGTGACCTCGCGCAGCGTAACCTCGGCACGCTCCTCAAACGTTGGAGCGGCCATAACCAGAAGGTCGCCTTCTTCGATCACGGTATCCCCGTTGGGCAGCACCGGGTGCGCGCCGTCGCGCAGCACCAGGACCACGAGCATATCCGTCGCACTGCCAATATCCGCGAGCGAGCGTCCGGCAAACGGATGGCCCGCGCCCACCTTGAGCTTGACGAACGACATACCGTCCTCGTCGCGGTAATCGTTAAAGGTGCGGCGCACATCGCCTTCCGCGTCGATCATGTCGAGCTTCTTTGCCACCGCCGGCAGCAGCGAGCCCTGCACCACAATGCTCGACACAGCAATCACAAACACAAGGTCAAACAGATCGTGACCGCCGGGAACGCCGGCTACCACGGCAAAGAGGCTAAAGACGACCGAGGCCGCGCCACGCAGGCCCGCCCAGCTTACGAGCGCCACCTGGCGAGGGTTCGTCTTAAAGGGCGCCAGGAGCACGCCGACGGCGATGGGGCGGCTCACGAAGAGCATAAACGCCATGAGCGCCAGACCCGGTAGCAGCATTTGCGGCAGGCGTGCGGGCGTCACGAGCAGGCCCAGCAAGAAGAAGATGGTCATCTCGGCCATTTCGGTGAGGGTATCGAAGAAGTGCGCCATCTCGACCTTGCCGGTAATGTCGCTCGCACCCAGCACAATGCCTGCCAGGTATACGGCCAAAAAGCCGTTGCCGCCCAGATAGCTTGGTAGCGCGTAGGCGACGATCGCCACGGCGAACAAGAAGATGGTCTGCGCGCCCTCGGCCGTTGCGTGTGCGCGTTCAATCAGACGGCCCGCCGCCCAGCCGATGGCAAGGCCCAGGCCCGCGCCCAGGATAATCTGCTTGGCCAGCAGTGCGGGAATGTTGATGTCGCCGCCGGCCGCGAGTGTGGCGAGCACGGCGGTGAGCATGTAGGCGACGGGGTCGTTGGAGCCCGATTCGACCTCGAGCAGCGAGTCGGTGCCGCCGCGCAGTGACAGGTCGTGCTCGCGCAGCACGCTAAAGACGCTCGCCGCATCGGTCGACGCCACGACTGAGCCCAGCAGCAGGCCGCCGATCCAGTCGAAGCCCAGTACAAAGTGCGCAAACGCACCGGTAATGCCGGCAGTGATGACGACGCCGAGCGTGCTCAGCAGCACCGCAGGCGCGGCGACGGGCTTGGCACGGTCGATGTTGGTGTTAAAACCGCCGTAGAACATGATGAACAGCAGCGCCGTGCTGCAGACGGTTTCGGTGAGCGCGTAGTCGCTAAAGTCGATGTGAGCCGGCCCGTTGACGCCCAACAGCATGCCGAGCGCGATAAAGATGAGCAGGGTGGGGAAGGGGAGTTTTTTGCCGACGGGTTTGATGGTCAGGCACAAAATGATGACGAGGCCGATAAAGAGAAGGATCTGGTTCATAGATGGTGTCCGCTCCTGGGTGGTTGGCGTGGCACGGTCAGTTGCCTGCGGTTATTTGTACCCAAAGATGGTGGGTTTATGGGGTTGGATTGCGGGCGTGCGCGATATCGTCATAGACGGCTGCCGTCTTTGCCTCTGCTCGGAAACCCTTTCCAGCTTTATTGCAACGGAGTACAATGGGTAACGTTTAAGTTCAACTTGAAGTTTTAGTTGCGGCACCGGGCTTCGGCCGCAATGCAAGGAGAGGCGTACCATGGCGATCTATGTGACATCTGATGCTCACGGGCACGTGCGCGCGCTTGACGAGGCCCTGTCTAAGATCTCGTTGACGTCCGACGACACGCTGTACGTGCTGGGCGACATGATTGATCGCGGGCCCGATCCGGTCGGCGTTATTAAGCTCGTGCGCTCGCTGCCTAACGCCCGCGTTCTCAAGGGCAATCACGAGCAGATCATGCTCGATGCCATCATTGGCCAGGATCCGCTCGATGCCGAGACCTGGGATATCAACGGTGGCTGGACGACGCGCGAGCAGCTCAACGACATGGAATTTGAGGCATACGAGGAGCTCGTGCGATGGATGGCCGCGCTGCCGCTCTACGCGGTGGTCGAGACCGAGGAGCGCCCGTATCTGCTGGTACATGCTGGAATCGAGATGAAGGCGGCGCGCGCGTTTTTACTTGAGCATGGCGTCGATTGTGCCGATGGCGTCGGAGCGGTGGGTGCCGATCGCGAGCTGCTGCAGCAGATGCTCGCGGTGCAGTCGTCCGATGACCTGCTGTGGATTCGTCACGGCTATTGGGATGCGCCGACGGGACTGCTTTCTGCCGAGGGCGAGGGCCCGGTCGTGGTGAGCGGCCACACGCCCACGGTGTCGCTTGGGCGCTATTGCGAGGTTGGCGGCCTGGCGGGGCTCGATGAGGAGTCGGGCCGCGGGCAGATTGTGCGCCTGGGTGGCGAGGATACCGCCGGCGTGCCCGATCGCATCGATATCGACTGCGCCGCCGCCACCGGCTCCGAGTTCGGCCGCGTCGGTATCCTGCGCCTTGATGACGGCGCCGAGTTCTATGCGAACATCAACCCAGGCGAATAATCGGTGCAAAGGGTAGCTAATTTGGGACGGAGCTTTTTTGACTACTTTCGGAGAATAGCGCCTTCTTGCTCGGTAAGCGCGAGAAATGAGGAGCGTCTGCGTCCTCGGCAGTGCGAAAATGCTCGAAAAACCATCGCAACGGAGTCAAACGACGTTGCGACGGTTCTTTTTTGGCTGCCCGCTGGCTAAGTGAGTAGACTTTTTTGGAAATGCCGAGCAGCCGGCAAATTTGCCTCAACAAAACCGCAGGTCACTGACTTGTGTTTTGCCGGTGTGGTCAGGGATTCGGCAAAAGGCTACTCACTTAGTTTTGCGTGTCACAAATCGTCCGCAACGAGACCCCCCATTGCGCCAATTAGGCGCCGTACGGGTTGCGGTCGCGCTCGATGCGTTGGCGGATGTGGGCGTATTCGATAATCAGCAGCACCAGGAGTAGGGCCATGATGGCTAGGTAGCTCACCACGGCGCCCATCAGACCCAGCAGGTTGATCAGGATCACCGGCAGCACTACGCTTACGGCGAAGCAGATCAGGTAGATTTTGGTGACGTCGCCGGCATGGCGCAGCACCGTGATGATGGCGTAGATAAAGTCGATGGCCGCGGTGACGCCGC
>URRN01000195.1 GCA_900550185.1 uncultured Collinsella sp. | reverse complement strand
GACGTGCCCAGCAAAACGTAAGGGAGACGTTGCGCCGGCAAATTACTTGATTTTGGATTCATAGATGGGGGGGGTTCCTGGGGACAGGAACGTAAGTTTTATTGTGGCTGCTAAAGAAGTAACAGAGAGTAATGCGCCCGCGGGGGCGGCGCTGATTGCTCAGGCCATGGACCGGCGTGAGGGCGCCGGCCGGTACAAGGCTATGCAATCCATCATGGACTGGGACCGCTCGCGCCTTGTCTATAGGGCCGTCAAGCGCACGTTCGACATCGTGTTCAGCGGTGCTGTGCTCGTCGTAATCGCGATTCCCAGCTTGGTGCTGGCGGCGCTCATCCGCCTGGAGAGCGACGGCAGCCCATTCTACAGCCAAATCCGCGTTGGCCAGACCCGCCCCGACGGCAGTCTGACTACCTTCCGCATGTGGAAGTTCCGAAGCATGTACAAGGACGCCGACGAGCGCCTCGCCGAGCTCAAGGGGCAGAACGAGATCGCCGGCGCCATGTTCAAGATGAGGGAGGACCCCCGCGTCACCAAGATCGGCAGGTTCATTCGCAAGCACTCCATCGACGAGTTTCCGCAGTTCCTTAACGTGTTCCTGGGCCAGATGTCCGTCGTGGGCCCGCGCCCGCCGCTGCCTAACGAGGTGGCCGAGTACACAGAATTCGACCTGCAGCGTCTGGCCGTCAAGCCCGGCATCACCGGCTGGTGGCAGGTGACCGACCGCAATTCAACGGGTTTCGACGGAATGGTCCAGCGCGACCTGGAGTACATCGCCAGGCGCGGCGTCATCACGGATCTCAAGATCGTTCTACTCACTGTCGTCGAGGTAATTACGGGAAGCGGGGCGTGCTAGTGTCTGCCGGTAATCGTTATCCAATTCTGAATACGTATGTAAACGCCATCTCGCTTGACGAGACGGTGGATGAAATCGAGAAGATCATCGCGAGGGGCGTACCGACCCAGCATGTCGTAATCAACGCCTCCAAGGTCAACCTGATGGAGGGGGATCCCGAGCTCGCGTCAATCGTCAACGAATGCCCCCTGATCAACGCCGACGGCGCCTCGATCGTCTGGGCGGCGAAAAAGCTGGGGGTTCCTCTCGGGGAACGCGTCACGGGCATCGACCTGTTCCAGAGGCTTGTCGGGCTGGCGTCCGAGAAGGGCTACCGCATCTACCTTTTCGGGGCAAAGGAAGAGGTGGTCACCAAGGTCAAAGCGATTTTCGAGGACATGTACCCAGGCATCCAGATCGTAGGGTATCGAAACGGCTACTTTACCGAGGCGGACGAGCCCCAGATCGTATCCGATATGGCCGCCTCGGGAGCCGACATGATGTTCGTCGCTTTCTCTTCTCCCAAGAAAGAGTACTGGGTCCACAAGTACATCGACCAGATCGGAATCCCCTTTGTCATGGGCGTCGGCGGCAGCTTCGATGTTGTTGCCGGTGTAACCGACCGAGCTCCGACGTGGATGCAGGAGCACGGCCTGGAGTGGTTCTACCGCTTCATCCAGGAGCCCGGAAGGCTGTGGAAACGCTACATCATCGGCAACCTAAAATTCGTCGCCCTCACGTATAAATACAAGTTCGCTAAGAAAGGTGAATAGCAATGGTTAACGTTATCGGTCTCGGCTACATCGGCCTGCCCACCGCCCTCATGATGGCATCCCACGGCGTGGAGGTCGTGGGCACGGACTACAACGAGGAGCTCGTCGCCACGCTCAACGCCGGCAAGACCACCTTCAAGGAGGAGGGCCTGGACGAGCTGTTCGCCGACGCCCTGGAGTCCGGCATCAAGTTCTCCACCGACTACCAGGTCTGCGACACCTACATCGTCTCGGTCCCCACGCCCTACGACAAGCTAGACAAGAAGATCGACCCCTGCTACGTCGTGGCTGCCTGCAAGACCGTCCTCGAGGTCGCGCCCGAGGGCGCCGTGCTCGTCGTCGAGTCCACCGTCTCGCCCAACACCATCGACCGCTTCGTGCGCCCGCTGCTCACAGAGGCCGGCCGCGGGGACGTCAGGCTCGTCCACGCCCCCGAGCGCATCATCCCGGGCAACATGGTCTACGAGCTGCTGCACAACAACCGCACCATCGGCGCCGACGACCCCGAGGTGGGCGAGGCCGTGGCCAAGGTCTACGCCAGCTTCTGCCAGGGCGAGATCTCCGTCACCGACATCCGCACCGCCGAGATGACCAAGGTCGTCGAGAACACCTTCCGCGCGGTGAACATCGCCTTCTCCAACGAGCTCGCCAAGATCTGCCGCATCGGCGGCATGGACGTCGCCGAGGTCATCCGCATCGCCAACAAGCACCCGCGCGTGAACATCCTCAACCCCGGCCCGGGCGTCGGCGGCCACTGCATCCCGGTCGACCCGTGGTTCCTGGTCGGCGACTACCCCGAGACGGCCAACTTCATCCGCCTCGCCCTGCAGACAAACGCCTCCATGCCCGAGTACGTCATGCACCGGGCCCACGAGGTCATGGTCGAGCGCGGCATCACGGACGCCTCGAAGGTCGGCATCTACGGCCTCACCTACAAGGAGAACGTCGACGACGTCCGCGAGTCCCCGACGCTGCAGATGCTCGAGTCCATGTCCGAGCACCTCTGCGCCGGCTCCGTCAAGGTCTACGACCCGTGGGTCGAGCGCGACGAGGTTCCCGGCCAGGTCCACTCTATGGATGAGTTCCTGGACGGACTGGAGATGGTGATCGTGATGGTCGGCCACTCCCAGGTCACGGACAACCCCGGCATCTTCGGCGAGCGCGTCCTCATCGACCCGCGCAACGTCTGCGGCGACGGAGAGAACGTCTACAAGCTGTAAGACCACGTGACTCTTCAGGAGAAATCGTTTTGAAGAAGGTAATGCTCGTCTTCGGCACCCGCCCGGAGGCAATCAAGATGTGCCCGCTCGTCAACGAGCTCAAGGCGCGTACGGATGAGTTCGAGACCGTCGTGACTGTGACCGGCCAGCACCGCGAGATGCTGGACCAGGTTCTGCGCGTCTTCGATGTGACTCCCGACCACGACCTGGCGATCATGAAGCCGGGCCAGACGCTGTTCGACGTGACGTGCGACGTGCTGCTTAAGCTCAAGGCCGTCCTCGAGGACGAGACGCCCGACGTGGTCCTGGTCCACGGCGACACCACGACCAGCTTCGCCGCGGCGCTCGCGTGTTTCTACCTGCAGATCCCCGTGGGGCATGTGGAGGCCGGCCTGCGCACGCACGACATCTACAGCCCCTGGCCGGAGGAGTTCAACCGCCAGGCGGTCGACATCGTGAGCGAGTACTACTTCGCGCCCACGGAGGCGAGCAAGCAGAACCTGCTCGGCGAGGGCAAGCTCGAGTCCGGGATCTGGGTCACCGGCAACACCGACATCGACGCACTGCGCACCACCGTGCGCGAGGGCTACTCCCACCCCGAGCTCGATTGGGCCGAGGGCTCCCGCCTCATCCTCATCACGGCGCA
>URRN01000194.1 GCA_900550185.1 uncultured Collinsella sp. | reverse complement strand
ACCCCATAAAAGCGGGGAGTTCTGCCGTGGCACGGTTGGCCGAAAGCGGCGAAGGGTGCGTAGAGGCCAGGCAGAACTTGCCGGTTGCCTTGCCCGCGCCGGTCGCGGTGAGCTTGCCTTCGACCATCTGCTGGGCAAAGCGGCCCCAGGCCAAAAAGACTATCGGCTGGGGCAGCTGGCAGCAGCGTTCGATAACGTAGTCGGTGAGCGTGCTCCAGCCCAGTTTGGCGTGCGAGTTGGCGGCATGCTCGCGCACGGTGAGCGTGGTGTTGAGGAGCAGGACGCCCTGGTGTGCCCATGGGGTTAGGTCTCCCGTGGCGGGAATGGGGCAACCCAGATCGGCTTTGAGTTCCTTATAGATGTTGCGCAGGCTCGGCGGCAACTTGGTTTGCGTCGCGGGGACCGAGAACGACAGTCCCATGGCCTGGTTGGGTCCGTGATAGGGGTCTTGACCCAAGATGACAACCTTGACCTGGTCGGCCGGCGTGTAGGCGAGGGCATTGAGGATGTCGTCTTGTGCCGGGTAGATGGTTTGCTCGACACGCAAAAGGGCGATGCGCTCGAGCAGCTGGTTCGTAGTGTCACGTACCGGCTGCGGCGCATCGCCCAACCAAGTTGCTATGTTGCGGTTGCGGGTCGCGGTGTCCATGCGGCTCCTTTATGGCAGATGCTCTGTTGGCATCTATTGTAAAGGCACACCGGTTGCCTTTATGCCGCGGCTGCATGAAGAGTGGGGTCTACGAGACGCGCTCGGGCGCTCCTGCCATGCGAGCCTGTTCATGTGCGCGAAGGCGCGGAAGCTCGACGGTTGCCACCATAACGCCAGTGAGGATAAGGGCGGCGCCAAAGAAGGCGATGGGGCTTAAGACCTCGCCGACCAGGAAGAACGAGAAGACGGCAGAGCAGACCGGCTCGAGCGAGAAGGCGAAGCCGGTGGTCTCGGCAGGTACGTGGGGCTGGACGAGCGTCTGGGTGATAAAGCCGTAGGCAGAGCAGATGAGTGCGAGCGCAACGACAACGACGATCTCGTTGGGCGTGCTGGGGAGCGTGAAACCGCCAAAGGTGCATGCGGCGATGCCCGAGAACAGGCCACCGAAGCCCAGCTGCCAAACACCCAGGGCCAGCGGGTCGACATCTTCGACAAAGCGCTTGGCGATGATAATGTGGCCGGCATAGATAAAGGCCGAGAGCAGCATGACCATCGCGCCGGGATTCAGGCTGGTAAAGTCGGCGCCCGAGAGCAGCAGCATACCGCAGGTGACGATGGCGGTTCCGATGAGCACCTTGCGCTCGGGGGCGCGACGCAGCAGGGCCGCGTTGGCAAACGGCACGATCACGACCGTCAGGCTCTGCAAAAAGCCGGCGGTGGAGGCGGAGGTGAGGCTGGAGCCCAGACACATGCAGGTGATTTCGGTTGCCATGATGGCGCCGATGATGGCGGCGCGGACCATCAGGTCACGGTTGATGCGCACCGCGTGCTTGTGGAAGAGCAGCAGGCAGGCCACAAAGGCGATGATGCAGCGCAGCGCAACAATGCTCGTGGCGTTCATGCTGTCCATGCCGATCTTCATGAGGGGGTACGAAAAGCCCCATGCGACGGGAACGGAAAATGAGAGCGCGATTGCTTTTTTGCGATCCATGGGACTCCTTTTGTTACAGAACGGTTTCGCAAAAAGGATTCTGCTCCCAGATATGGATGTAGTAAAGCGAATGTATCTTCAGTATGATTAAGAAATACTAATGCTACTAGAAAAAGCGCTGGCAAAACGTTTTACGGCTACATCGACGTGGAGGCACGATGGCATCGCGGTATCAGATTGTTTGTATGGTGGTCGATCGCGGCAGCCTGAAGGGTGCAGCCGATGAGCTGGGCTATACGCAAAGCGCGGTGAGCCAGGCCGTCAAGGCGCTCGAGCGTGAGCTGGGTACCACGCTTATCGAGCGCGGCAAACAGGGTGTCTCGCTTACGCGCGACGGTAAACAGTATCTGCCGTATCTGCGCCAGATCGTAACTGCCGAGGCCGAGCTCGAGGGCAAGCGCCAGGAGTTGCTGGGACTCTCCTCGACCGATATTCGTATTGCGACGTTTACCAACGTGAGCCGTACCGTGTTGCCGCGCGTGATCCGCGACTTTGGGGCCCTGCACCCGGGCGTGCACTTTACCCTCAAGCAGGGCGATTACACGCGCAACGCCCAGTGGGTGCACGATGGCGTGGTTGATTTTTGTTTTACG
Organism: uncultured Collinsella sp.; assembly: GCA_900550185.1. Lineage (GTDB taxonomy): Bacteria > Actinomycetota > Coriobacteriia > Coriobacteriales > Coriobacteriaceae > Collinsella. The sequence continues at coordinate 1,259 of URRN01000194.1, read as the reverse complement.
GCGCGCGGATTTACCGCTGGGCTCGAGAAGCGTGTGGTCTATCACGACGAGTTGGTAGCATTGTTGCCGACCGCGCATCCGCTGACGGCAAAGGAAAAGGTGACACTCGCCGACCTGGCGTCCGAGCCGTTTGTGCTGCTGGATGAGGGCGAACAGAGCCTGGTGCTCGATGCATTTGCGGCGCATGGGCTGTCGCCGCACGTGACGAGTGGGGTGACCGACGACTACACCATCATGGCGATGGTGGAGGAGGGCCTGGGCGTGAGCATGCTCTACCGTCGTACGGTCGAGGGCATGAAGGCCGATATCTGCGTGCGCCCCATCGTGCACGCTCCCTCGCGTGATGTGGTGGCGGCTTGGCGCAGCTGGGACACCATGCCTATCGCCACGAGGCGCTTTATCGATTATATGAGCTCGCATATCGTGAGCTAGTTGCCGATGCGTCACCTTGTTGGATGTGTCTAGCGCGTCCCGGTCTTGGCTTGCGTCAGACGGTAGGTGCGTGCCGGGTGACAGAGCAATACCGCCACGACCATAAAGAACGCCGTGGTGCCCAGGCTGATGGGGTAGACCATCATGATGTTTGCAAAGGTGCGGAAGTGCGGGAACACGCAGAACACCCAATAGAAGCGGATGCCGCAGACGCAGATCATGGTGATGAGGGCGGGCGTGAGCGAGATACCAAAGCCGCGCAGGTAGCCTGACATATTTTCGTAGAACATGCTAAAGGCGTACGCCGGGAAGATCGAGCACACGCGGATATAGCCGATTGAGACGATGTTGGGATCGCTATTGAACAGCGACAAGATCTCGCGCCCCAGGCCGACAATAACGATGATCGTGGTGAGTGCAACGATACCGCCTTCGACCAGGCAGACCTTGAGCGTTTTGGTGCAGCGGTCGATCTGGCGGGCACCGTGGTTTTGTCCCACAAAGGTGGTGCAAGCCTGGCTAAAGCTGTTGAGCAGGTTATAGCACACGTACTCCAGGCTCATGGCGGCGCTCGATGCCGCCATGACTTCGGTGCCCAGGCTGTTGATGGCAGACTGGATGATGATGTTGGCGACGGCAAAGACGGCGCTTTGGATGCCGGCGGGCAGGCCGATCTTGACGATGCGCTTGAGGGCGACGGGGTCGATAGCCAGGTCGCGTAGGGTGACGCGGACGACGGAGTCGGTCTTGAGCAGGCGGATAAAGAGCGTAGCGGCGCTGACGGTGTAGGCGATGGCGGTGGCGATGGCGACGCCCGCGACGCCCCA
>URRN01000193.1 GCA_900550185.1 uncultured Collinsella sp. | reverse complement strand
GCGTGCTACCATAGCTACGTCCAAGTACACATATCAAGTGGAGGATATCCATGGCAAACGTTCTTGTCTTTGGTCACCAGAACCCCGATAACGACGCCATCATGAGCGCCGTCGTCCTGTCCCAGCTGCTCAACCAGGTTGAGTATGCCGGCAACACCTACGAGGCCTGCGCCCTGGGCCAGCTTCCGGCCGAGTCCGCCAAGCTGCTCTCCGACGCCGGCATTGCCGAGCCCCGCGTGATCGAGTCCGTCGAGGCCGGTCAGCTCGTCGTCCTCACCGACCACAACGAGTCCGCCCAGTCCGTCGCCGGCCTTAAGGACGCCACGGTCTTTGGCGTCGTCGATCATCACCGCATCGGCGACTTCGAGACCGCCGGCCCGCTGCACTACATCTGCCTGCCCTGGGGCTCCAGCTGCACCATCGTCACCAAGCTCGCCGGTGTGCTCGGCGTTGAGCTTTCCGACGTCCAGGCTAAGCTGCTGCTCTCGGCCATGATGACCGATACGCTCATGCTCAAGAGCCCCACCACCACCGATGTCGACCGCGCCGTCGCCGCCAAGCTCGGCGAGCAGGTGGGCGTCGACCCGGTCAAGTTTGGCATGGAGGTCTTCCTCACCCGTCCGTCCGGCTCCTTCACTGCAGCCGAGATGGTCGGCAACGACATCAAGATGTTCGAGCCCGCCGGCAAGAAGCTGCTCATCGGCCAGTACGAGACCGTCGACAAGACCCGCGCACTCGGCATGATCGACGAGATTCGCGAGGCCATGCGCGCTTACGCCGCCGAGAAGGGTGCTGACGGCATCGTCCTGTGCATCACCGACATCATGGAGGAGGGCTCGCAGGTCCTGCTCGAGGGCGAGACCGAGGCTGCTCAGAAGGGCCTGGGCATTGCCGACGAGCACGACGGCGTCTGGATGCCGGGCGTCCTCTCCCGTAAGAAGCAGGTCGCTGCCCCCATCATGGCCGCCTGCTAGGTTTAGTTCACTAAACGCCACGACCGGATCGCGGACGCCCCGCGCTCCGGTCGTTTTTTGTGTACGGCGCCGCGTCGTCTCTTGGACAGGCGTGCCCGTGCCGTTGAGCAAATAATGTTCAACCTGTGGTTCCGCTTTTCGGCCGCGCTTGCGCGCTTGTCGCGCAGGGTAGGCTAGATGCAAGCGTAATACGTTAGAGCGCGGCGCCGCCATCTGGGCGGGCCGTGCTTTTTTAAGACGGGAGCTTTCCCGTGAAAGGAGCCGCCCATGGCAGCAACTGAGCAGCTGTTCAACGTTCGTGAGCGCAAGCGCTTTGAACGTCACGACATCTGGGAGCGCATCGCCGAGAACGGCACGATTTCCGCCGCCGTCATGGTGATCGCCGCCATCGCCGCCGTCATCTGCGCCAATACCGATGCCTACGAGGCCATCCATCACTTTTTGGAGACCCCGCTGTATGTGGGTCTGGGCAACCTTACGGCTGGTCTCACCGTTGAGCTTTTCGTCAACGACTTCCTCATGGCGATTTTCTTTTTGTTGGTGGGCATTGAGCTTAAGTACGAGATGACGGTCGGCGAGCTCAAGAATCCGCGTCAGGCCATGCTTCCCATGTTGGCGGCGGTGGGCGGCGTCGTCGTTCCCGCCTGCATCTACCTGATCTTTAACCATGCCGGCGCCCGCAACGGTTGGGCCATCCCCATGGCAACCGATATTGCCTTTGCGCTGGGCGTGCTGTCGCTTTTGGGCAACCGCGTTCCCAACGGCGTGCGCGTGTTCTTCTCGACGCTCGCTATCGCCGACGACCTGATCTCCATCGCCGCCATCGCCATCTTCTACGGTCAGAGCCCCAATCCGTTTTGGTTGGGCGCCGCCGCGCTGGTGACCTGCGCGCTCGTGTGGCTCAACAAGACGCAGCATTACCGCCTTGCCCCGTATTCGGTACTGGGGCTGCTGTTGTGGTTCTGCATGTTCAAGAGCGGCGTACATGCCACGCTTGCTGGCGTCATCCTGGCCTTCACCATTCCGGCCAAGTGCGGCGTTAAGCTCGATAGCCTCACCGATTGGCTGGGCGAGTGTCTGCCGCTGCTCGACGACCGCTACGACGACGAGGCACACATCCTGGGCCAGCATGACTTTACCGTCTCGACTACCAAGGTCGAGCGCGTCATGCACCGCGTGACCCCGCCGCTTATCCGTATGGAGCGTCTGATCTCCACGCCGGTCAACTTTGTGATCCTGCCGATCTTTGCGTTCGTAAACGCTCAGGTTCGCTTAGTGGGCGTGGACATGAGCACGCTGCTCACCGATCCGGTGACGCTCGGCGTGTACTTTGGCATGCTGCTGGGCAAGCCGATCGGTATCTTTGGCATGACGTTTGCCCTGGTTAAACTCAAGATTTCCGAGTTGCCGCATAATGTCAACTGGCACATGATCGCCGGTGTGGGCATTCTGGGCGGCATCGGCTTTACGATGTCGATCCTCATCAGCGGCCTCGCTTTCCCGACGGCCGAGTTTGAGGTTCTGGCCGCCAAGGCCGCTATTCTTGCCGGCTCTGTCACCGCGGCCGTACTTGGCATGATCTACATGAGTGTGATCTGCAAACACCCCGCGCCCAAGGACGAGTAAGAGCGCGAAAACCGGCTCCAGAACCGATTCGGGCGCGTTCAAAATGCGGATTCGGGTGGTGCTTGCCGCCTGCCAGACACGCCAGTGGTCAAAAAACGCCGTTTGTGAGTACTGTCACAAACGGCGTTTCATTTTAGGTGCGGAAAATAATGAACAAAGTTATAAGAACTGTACGTTAATGAGTGACCATCGACTTCCAATTTGGCGCTAGCTGACGGTGATTGGGGAGTTTCAAGTCGAGTTTTGCCGATTTCGACCAAGAATCGCTGCTACTAAAAGGGTAACAGTACTCATATTTGCCCTTTTTTGGCCACAAGCCCTAAAACAAGCCTCGCCAAGGTCGGGAAACGGGCCAAATCGCCGGCCTCGAGGCTTATTCCACGGTGCCGTAGATGGCGCCCCAGCCGTGGGCGGCCAAGGCGGAGTTGAGCTGGTCGCAAAGTGACTGGCGGTCGTAGTAGCCGGGCGGCAAAAGATTCACGATCTCCATGAGGTCGGGCGCCAGGTCCAAGATTTCGGCCTGTACGATCAGATCCAGGCGGTCGATGGCGTGGCGGTCGTAAAACAGTCCGTCGACCAGGCGCTGCAAGTCGCCGAATTCCTCGGCCTGAAACGATCCGTACTCCATAGTGCCTCCTTGGGCGCCCCACGCCGGCATGCGCGGCGATTCGTAATTGATTGCGATGAACTTAATCTATCACGGCTTCATAACGTTGCGACGATGGCGGTCTATACTTAGACGAACTGCAACGTACCGCTTCGCGAAAGGTCGCACCCCATGCAGACGATCTACCAGAAGATGGAAACCACCGAACTCGATGCCGCCATCGAGGCGCTCAAAGCCGAGGTCGCCGAGGTCAAGGCCAAGGGCCTGGCGCTCGACATGGCCCGCGGCAAGCCGTCGCCCTCCCAGGT
>URRN01000192.1 GCA_900550185.1 uncultured Collinsella sp. | reverse complement strand
CACGCAAAGGAAAGCACTTAATGTGCTTTCCGTCTTGCGCAGGACTGTAGAGCAGGAAAGTTCAAATGCGCCGCCCGGCTCCCGCGGCTCTCAGGGGCATCTCTTAAGCAAAAACTGTCGTTCGGTAAAGTCCGAGGTCAGTGGCGTTTTATACCGAGAAATTCAAAAAAGTTGAAAATTCATTACATATTTGCGTTGACTTTAGGTAACTAAAGTTTCATACTGCTTTTCATCCACTGGGGGATGTGAACACGCACGGATTGTTCGCATCATGATTGAAGAGGATTTCCTAGACATGTTCACGCATCAGCTAAACATTATCAGCGTAGTAATTATCTGATGCGGGTTAGCACATACAGCTAGCCCGTACGATAACGGGCGGCTGATGAAGATGAGGGCCGTCGAGCGCAACCGACGGCCCTCATTTTTTATGTCTAGGAAGTTCTTTTTAGAGGAGGAAATGTAATGAACGGAGTTTTGCTCATGGTTGTGGCCGCGGCGGTGCTCGCCTGCGGCTATCTGGGCTACGGCCGCTGGCTGGCCAACAAGTGGGGCGTTGACAAAGAGGCCCTCACGCCGGCCAAGCGCATGAAGGACGGCAAGAGCTTCTCGCCCGTCTCCGCCTTTACCGCGTTCTCGCACCAGTTCAGCTCGATCTGCGGTGCTGGCCCTGTCACGGGTACGATCGTCGCCATGGCCTTTGGCTGGCTGCCCGTCGTGCTCTGGGTCCTCGTCGGCGGCATCTTCTTTGGCGCCGTCCACGACTTTGGTGCTCTGTACGCTTCGATGAAGAACAACGGCAAGTCGCTCGCTCAGCTCATCGAGAAGTACATCGGCAAGACCGGCCGTCGCCTGTTCCTGCTGTTCTGCTGGCTGTTCTGCATCATCGTCATCGCCGCCTTCACCGACATGGTCTGCAAGACGTTCATGTTCACCCCGGCCGTTGACGCTTCTGGTGCTGCTACCGGTGCCATCGACTTCACCAAGTCCTATGCCGCCGGCTGCGCTGGTACCATCTCCATCCTGTTCACCTTCGTCGCTATCGCCTTTGGTTGGGCCCAGAAGAAGTTCAACCTTACCGGTGCTGCCGAGTTCGTCACCGGCGTGGTCCTCATGGTCCTCATGTTCGCCGTCGGTATGCAGTTCCCGGTCTACCTGGATAAGTTCCAGTGGTTCGCCGTCGTCATGGTCTACCTGGTCTTCGCTGGCGCTATGCCCATCCAGATGCTCAAGACCCCGCGTGACTACCTCACTTCCATCATGATGATCGTCATGATCGTCTGCGCTGTCCTCGGCATCGTCGTCTTGGGCGTCAACGGTCAGGCTACTATCACCGCTCCGGTCTTCACCGGCTTCTCCACTGCCTCCGGCATGATGTTCCCGGTCCTGTTCGTCTCCGTCGCTTGCGGTGCTCTCTCCGGTTTCCACAGCCTCGTTTCTTCCGGCACCTCTTCTAAGCAGGTCGAGAAGGAGCAGGACGCCGTCAAGGTCGGTTACGGCGCCATGATCGTCGAGTCCTTCGTTGGCATCCTTGCCATCATCGTCGCCGGCATCATGTTCTCCGACATGAATACCGCCGGTACCGGCGCCCTCAACGCCGGCGTCGCTTCCACCCCGTTCCAGATCTTCGCCGCCGGCATCTCCCGCGGTATGCAGGCCTTCGGTGTTGACGGCACGCTCGCTACCGTCTTCATGACCATGAACGTCTCCGCTCTGGCCCTGACCTCGCTCGACGCCGTCGCCCGCATCGCCCGCACTTCGTTCTCCGAGTTCTTTGCCCAGACCAACGATGCCCTGGCCATCGAGTCCAAGGCCGGCTACATGAAGGTCCTCGGCAACCCCTGGTTCGCCACGGTCGTTACCCTGCTTCCCGGTCTCGCCCTCGCTTTTGGTGGCTATGCCAACATCTGGCCGCTCTTTGGTGCTTCCAACCAGCTGCTCGGCGGCATGACCATGATCACCCTCGCCGTGTTCTGCAAGTGCACCGGCCGCAAGGGCTGGATGCTCTACGTGCCCGTCGCCTTCCTGCTCTGCTGCACCTTCACCTCGCTGGTCCAGAGCGCCATGGGCTGCATGACCGCCGTCCAGGCCTACGGTTTCTTCGGTACCATCCCGGCTACCGCCACCACGGCTGCCGTCTCCGTCGCTGCCACTAAGGGCCTGCAGCTCGTCTTCGCTGTCCTGCTGATGGTCCTGGGCCTCATCGTTGCCGTCAACTGCCTCAAGGAGTTCTTCGGCAAAGAGGCCGGCTCCATGCCCGACGAGGAGCCCGAGTGGTCCGAGATGGGCAAGGCCGAGTACGGTCGCGCCGCTGCTGCGGAGGCTCCCGCCGACGCCGAGGCTGTCAAGGCCTAGTCGACTTGATGGAGTGATCGTTCCATCCATATGACTCGGAAAGACCGGGTCCGCGACTTCGCGGGCTCGGTCTTTTTTCATGCGAAAGCAGGTGACGCTCGAGTGTTCTCGCAGATGTTTTGCGTGGATAAGGGCGTGCGTTGTACCATATAGACGTATATGTGTACATATGAAAGGGGCCCCGTGGCCAAGACGGTATATTCCGATAACCAAAATAATGTCGATGCCCTGGCTGAACGTCTGAGCAGCCAGACGTCGCTTTCTGCCGAGCGTGCCAAGCTGGTTGCCTACGACCTGCTCTGCCGCAAGGCGCTCAAGATTAAGTCGAGTGCGCTGGCGCAGATTTTCCGCTCCGTCGATAAGGAATGTGACACCAAGGCGATGCGCGATGAGCTTATCGCGGCAAAAATCGTGACAAAGATCGAGGGTAGCGGCATTAACGGGCGCCCGGCGTTCTATACCATCAATGCCGAGATCCGCGATGCCCAGGAGCAGCCTGCCGAGTCCGTCGAAGATTTTGTCGTCGAGGATTTCGCTGACGTGCCTGCTGTGGAAGAAGTTGCTCCGCGTGAGCATGTCGATACCGATGAGTTGCTCGATGAGAACGTTGTGCGTGCCTTTACGGCCAAGGCGGGACGCGGCGGTTTTGGCGGGGGCGGCAAGCGCGATGCACAGCGCCGCGCCCAGCAGGAGCGCTTCCGTCGCGCCGTTGCTCGAAAGGGCGAGACGGATGCCGAGGCTGTTGAGACCGAGGTTGCTGCCGAGTCGCAGAAGCCCACGAAGGAGCAAAAGCCCGTGGAGGCCCAAGAGCCCAAGCGCCGCCGCGGTGCTCACTTTAAGGCTGCACAGCAGGGTGCCGCGCGTGAGGTCGAAGAGTCTTCTGAGGTTGCAGACGATGTTGAGGAGTCTGCCAAGAAGGCTCCGGGTTCGTGTCGTCCCGGCCGCGGTTTTGCGGGACGCGCGTATCCCGTAAAGCGTCAGGAGAAGGGCGAGTCGGTTTCGACCACCCAGGACGAGAAGGCCGTTGAGCCGGCGGCTCGCGAGCAAAAGTCTGTTGAGCCGCAGCTTGAGGTTGCTGCCGAGGCCAAGGGCCAGCAGCCTACTGATGAGCGGACGGAGCAGGGCGCGTCGAGCAGGCCTCGCCGCCGTCGCCATCGTGGGGGCCGCAGTTCCCATGCCGAGACTGCAGCC
>URRN01000191.1 GCA_900550185.1 uncultured Collinsella sp. | reverse complement strand
CGCCAAAGCACTCCGCATGCACGCGACGGAACACATGCCCGGTAATCCCCTCCATAGGGGCCAGCGATAAATTCATCAACATCCACTCTCAAATCAATGTGACAAAGGGACAGTCCCTTTGTCACATCCCATTCAAGCGGTTCAGGAACTCTTCGCAGGCGCGAGAACGCAGGCGATATTTTTTCCACACCAGATACGATGCAATGGTGAAGGGGCAAAAGGGCAGTCCCTTTGCCCCAAGTGCCGGCTACCGGACGCAAGCTAGTTGCCGTTCGCGAACGCCGCCCATATTTCGAGGTCTAATACTTTTCCCGAGAAGTGAACGGCTGTATTTGGACCCCCGAAGCATTGACATTTTTAGGCGTCAAAACCGCAGGATTTGACTGGCAAAACCGCAGGAAATTGCACGCCAAAAGTGTCGATGCTTCGGGAGTCCGTTTTCACTCGTTCACTTCTCGGGAAAAGTATTAGACCTCGATTCCGCAGTCCCCGATGTGACAAAGGAACAGTCCATTTGTCACATTCAGAATTGACCCCCCCCCGCAATAGCTCATCGATGGCGGGATTCTCTATACTGGGTCACATATGACGGTATCGCGCCAAAGGAGAACGCCGTGACCACGTCGCAGATATCCCTGCTCGCGCTCATCTTGGTTGGGGGCATCGGCATCCTGCTTATCGGAGTGAGCGCGCTCATGAAGGCCGCCGCCCGCAAGAAAGCCAAGGCCTGTACCGCCGTGACCATGGGGACGGTCATCGACCATCGCTTTATGGGTGAAGGCAGAATGAATCCCGTTTTGGAATACACCGTCGACGGCACGCAATACCGCGCGAAAAAACAATTCCGTGGCATAAAGACCAAAAGCTTGTCGGGACTCCCCATCCGCACGCAAGCCACCGCCTACGAAGACGCCAAGGGCTGGCTGCACGTGCAGACAGGCCCCATCGCCCGCCTAGGCACCCTCGCGGAGCAGCTTTGGCCCCTCGGTAGCCAAATGACCGTGTACTACAACCCCAGCAACCCAGACAAAAGCTATGTCGAACGCCCCATCGTGGGCAACTTTGCCACACTGATGTTTAACATCGCAGGCTTCTTGCTCATCGCGATGAGCATCTTGCTCTATGTTCTTATCCAGCGCTAGCTCAAACTGATGCGCCCCGCGCCCCATGCGCCGCAACGACCGTTACGACACCAAGGATCAGCCATGGCAACACTTTCCGAACAAGAACGTAAGCGCATCCAGCGATACTGCATCTGTCCCAAGGTTGCCGGCGCGGCGCTTGCCATGGCATTCGTGCTGCCCTTATTGATTATTCCTTTCGAAATGATCGACGACATCGTCTTCCATCACGAAGGCTTCCAAGAGACGGGCATGATGACCGCCTTGGTGCTCACCGCCATCGAGCTCGTCATATTCTGCTACCGTGCCCTCGCGCCGCGTTTTGGCATGCGCGGCAAGCAGTGGAAGGAAATGCAGAACCGGCTCGCCATCGAGCAGAGCGAGAAAGACCGCTCGGCACAAATCGCAGGCGTTGTTGGCACGCAGGCCGCCGCACGCCTGCTCAAGAACAGCGACAACGAGACCGCACGCAACCTGGGCGGCGCGGCAGAAGTCGCCGCTGCCGTAGGCGCCGTCGCCACCGCGGCAGACGTGCTTGCCGAAAGCTTCGCCAACGCAAGGGCCATGGCAGAGGCCTGTGGCGTGCCTGTCCCCCGTGCAAAGAAGTGGGTCGTCGCGCTTGTGGCGCTGCCCCTCGCGATCGTGTGCGGCGCCTATATCCCGCAGCTGGCGCAGGGAAACATCGAGATGCAGGAGAACGCCGCGGCCGCGGCCGAGCAGATCGCCATCGCACGCAAGGCATTAGAGCCCTCATGCGAGTACGTGTCCGCCGATGACCCCTACGAGCGATATCAAGATTACGGCTATCACGTCCGCGGCTATCTGCACGACGGCGACTCCGATGCCCAGAAGACCTATACGTACCTGGATTTTGACAACAAGGGAACGCTCACGGAAGTGAGCTACGCGGCAGAGATCGACCCCGACGCGAGCCTTGAGGACAACCTCGCCCGCATCGAGCTCGACTTGGACGAACTTTCCTCTGTCGTCCAAACCGTAGACGTCAAGACCGTGAGTCCCGAGCTCCTAGCACCGCAAAAGCTCCCCGAAGAGTTTAGGCAGGCTTTTTTGAACGGTTCGCTCTACGAGAGAATCTCCATCAGGACGAGTGACAACCCCATCAAAACGTACTATTCGTTTGACACGGATCCCGAGGATGAATTTGACGAGTACACCCATCCAAGCATCCGTATCACATTGATGGGCAAAACGAGCTAGCCACCCAATGTGACAAAGGGACTGTCCCTTTGTCACATTATTCGGAGCGTAGGGCTTCCACAGGGTCTTTCTTGGATGCGCTGCGAGCCGGCAGCAGGCCGGCAACGACCGTCAGCAGCACCGAAATTACAATGAGCATCAGCGCGTCTTGAACGGGCAGGCTCATCAGGTTGGGCACCTGCTTGGCCGCAAGCGCCCAGGCATTAACCGGAAAGCTCACGGCCACCACGACGACAATGGCAAAGACGCCGGCAATGAGGCCTTCGATAAAGGTCTCGGCATTAAATACGTTGGCCACGTTGCGCTTTGACGCGCCGATCGCGCGCAGGATGCCAATCTCCTTTTTGCGCTCCAGCACGCTGATGTAGGTGATGATGCCGATCATGATGGAGCTCACCACCAAACTGATACTCACGAATGCGATGAGCACCAAGCTGATAGTATTCACGATGTCGGTCACCGAGCCCATGATGATGCCCATGTAGTCGGTATACGAGATTGCCTGCTCATCGTGGCCAGCAGCTTTGACCTGCTTGTTGTACGCATCGATGTAATCGAGCACGCGCTCCTTGGCCTCAAAGTCGCGCGGGAAAATCTTGACCGAAATGGGGTCCGCCTCGTCCGCATAGCCCAACGTGGTCAGATTGTTGTCGTAGGTGAGCTTCGACGCCTTGGCATAGCTCATCATGAGCGAGCTCAGATCCTCGGCGTCCATGTTGAAGTGGATGGCACGAGCAAAGGCGCCCGCATCCACGCGCGTGGCGCTCGCCAGGTTGGCAAAACTCGAAGACATCTGCGTCGCCATTTGGTCCATGAACCCTGCCGCACCCGCCTTGAGCTGGGTTGATACCGTCGTCGCAATCTGCTCGCTGACCGCCTTCATCACCTGATCCATAGACTGCTGCAAATACGGAGCCAGCTGCTTTTGCACATAGTCGCCCATCACCTGCTGCAGACGCTCGGCCAAGGCATCGCCGCCCAACGCCTTGAGCTGAGCCAGGCATTGCTGGGCTGCGGCATCATTCTCAAGATACGCCGAGAATGCGGCAGCAAGCTTTGACGCGTCCTTAAGATCTTCGGGCGACAGCGCCTTAAACTGATCAGACTGCAAAAAGCCCTCAAACAGCTGGTTGGCAAGCGTTCCTACCTGCTGCATCTGCTCGGGCGTGAGTTCCAGACCGTCAAAGATGCCCGAGAAATCTGGGGCCGGCGCTTTGGCCATGATGTCGCTGAAGTCGATGTCCTTCCCAACGCCCGAAAGGT
>URRN01000190.1 GCA_900550185.1 uncultured Collinsella sp. | reverse complement strand
TCGGGTGGCTCCACACGCTCGAGGCCATCTCGCAGCTGTGCATGGCGAGCGCTCGCTACCGTGCTGCCGCCAACTATTCTCGCCGCGTTCTTAAGGCGGAAGGCTATCCCACCCGAGCCGCTGGCACCGTGCTGCTCGCCCTCGCGCGCCTGGAAGATCAGGATGGTTTTTTTGCCCTGGCCCACCAGCTCGAGGAACAGATGGGGGCCGATGCCCTCGAGAACTCCCCCTGGTACCTGCTCGCCCGCACGATCTTGCTGTTCAAAACGAACAAGATGCGCCCGGCGACACGCGCGCTGCGCGAGTTTGCCAACCGCTGCGAGGGCGGTGCGTTCTTCTTGCTGAACCCCATGTACCAGACGCCGTATCTCCCCTGTCGACCCGAGCCGCGCGACCCTTGGGACCTTTCGCACCAGGCCGTTTGGGAAGCCGACGGCATCATCTCGGATACCCCCGACTTTGCCCCCTGGGCCAATGCCTGCGAAGACGTTTCGCAGCTTGCCCAGGAGTTTGCGCGCCGCTACGGCTTTTAGCGACGCGATCGCCCCGACTATGTCATCTACGTTAGGAACGGCTTCATGAATCTCCGCTCATCTCTCGCCTGCACCTCGAGCGATATCGCCCGCTGGGGACTGCGCTCCGTCCTCAAACGCCAGGGTGGCGTGCTTCCCGGCCGCATCGCCATGAAGATCGACCCCGAGCTGCTAAGCGACCTCGCCGGCCTTATCGACCGCAGCGTGGTGATCACCGGTACTAATGGCAAGACCACCACCTCCAACCTCATCGCCGACGCCGTTGCTGCCAGCGGTGCCACTGTGGTGTGCAACCGTGCCGGCAACAATATGGAGCCTGGTGTGGTGGGTGCTCTGCTCGAGGCCCGCGGCGACCTTAAGCACACCAGCAGCGGCAAGCGCGTGGGCGTTTTTGAGTGCGATGAGCTTTACACCGTACGCGTTCTGCCCAAGCTCAAGCCGACGTACTTTGTGCTGCTCAACCTGTTCCGCGACCAGCTAGACCGCTACGGCGAGATCGACCACACCCAAGACGTCATCGCCCATGCGTTAGAGCTCTCGCCGACAACAACGCTCATATACAACGCCGACGACCCGTTGTGCGCCTCGATTGCCGCGCGCGTTCCCAACGCGAGCATTGCCTTTGGCATCGACGGCGCCACCAACACCGAGTCCGACCGCATTAGCGACTCACGTTTTTGCTCACAGTGCAACGCACCGTTGGAGTACGACTATGTGCAGTACGGACAGCTTGGCGCATACCATTGCCCCTCGTGCGGCTGGGCCCGCCCTGGGCTTGTCCGTCGCGTGACGGGCGTGGAGCTCGGCTGCGACGGCTATGGCCTTGACCTGGTCTTTGGATCTGCGCCCGACGCGGCTGCCGTACACATCGCCACACGCTACAACGGCCTGTATATGGTTTACAACGTAGCCGCAGCCTTCTTCGCCGCCCACGAGCTGGGCGTGGACACCGCACGCCTGCAGCCCACGCTCGACGCCTACGTGCCAGCAGGTGGTCGCATGGGCCGCTGGAACATCGCCGGCCGTACCGTCGAGGCCAACCTGGCCAAGAATCCCGTAGGCTTCGATCGACAAATCCAGTCCATCAAGACGGCAGGTGGCAGACTCTGTGCTTTCTTCCTCAACGACAACGACGCCGACGGCCACGATGTCTCGTGGATCTATGATGTCGACTTCGAGCGCATCGCCGACACGCCGGGTCTTGTCGCCTTTGCCGGAGGCACGCGTGCGCACGACATGCAGGTACGCCTCAAGTACGCCGGCATCGATGCCGCGATTATCTCGGACGTCACGCAGGCAATTGGCGCCGTGGCAGACGAGGCTGCGGGCGACACCTTCTACGCCGTCGCTAACTACACGGCCTTCCCGCCACTGGTCAAGGAGCTCGACGGGCTGAAGGGTACCGATGCAGCCACGGTTGCTGCCCGCGCCGTAGCCCGTGCCGACGGCAGCGCTCTTCCTATCGGCATCGCGCCAGTCGAGCTTTCGCGCCCGCTGCGCATCGTCTACCTGTACCCCGATGCCCTTAACCTCTACGGCGACGGCGGCAATGTTATCGCGCTCGAACGCCGTTGCGCCTGGCGTGGCATTCCCGCGCGTGTAGACGAGGTCCGTATGGGCGAAACGCTTGATTTGACCGATGCCGACATCGTCATGATGGGTGGTGGCTCCGACCGCGACCAGCTAGCCGTGGCACACGAGCTGCTCGCCCAAAAAGACAAGGTCGCGGCCTATGTTGAGGATAGCGGCTCGCTGCTTGCCATCTGTGGCAGCTATCAGCTGCTCGGCCGTTCGTACTACATGGGCGACGATCGCATTGAGGGCCTGGGCGTCATTGCCGCCGAAACCGTACGTGGATCCGATCGCCTGATCGGCAACGTAGCCGTCAAAACCGATCTGGCACCTGAGCCCTTTGTGGGATTCGAGAACCATGGCGGCCGCACGCTTTTGGACGCCGATGCCACACCGCTCGGAACGTCCGTCGTCGCGGGCACCGGCAACAACGGCGACGATGGCTTTGAGGGCCTGATCTACAAGGGCGTCATCGGCACGTACCTGCACGGACCGGCACTGCCCAAGAACCCCGAGCTCGCCGACTGGCTGATCGCCCATGCCCTCGAGCGCCGTGGCGATGCACAGGCCGCCGCCCTGCTGCCGCTCAAGCCCCTCGACGGCACCTACGAGCACGCCGCCCACGACGCCGCCATGAAGCTCCTCCCCTAACGCCCCAACCACCACAAAGGGGACAGGCACCTTTGTGGTGGTTTTTCAGTTTGCCAACGATATGTGAACGGCTAAAAAAGTCTGCTATACTCTTTCCCGCTGTCCCCATCGTCTAGCGGCCAAGGACGCCACCCTTTCAAGGTGGATATCGCGGGTTCGAATCCCGCTGGGGGCACCACAGAATCTGAGCAGCCCGTTATCAATTCGGTAGCGGGCTTTTTGCTACCGATATGCCGGGATTCGAACCCGGCAGGGTGCGGACCCCGGCATCATCGCAAAGCCAGCGGGCAAAAAATAGCAAATATGAGTACTGTTACCATTTTAGTAACAGCGATTTCATGCCATCAGAAGGCGATTTAGACGCCAGGGGTCCTACGGCGGAAGAATTGCAAGCGTTTATCAGCTAAGTACTTGGACATATGTTGTGTAACACTGCATATTTTGCAAAAAGATAATGCTACAGGACTTGTGACAGTACTCATATTTGACGTTTTTTGCCCATAGCCCTTTATACCTAGGCAAATCGGCGGCAAAACGGGCTTCAAAGCGTCCTTCGCAAACAAAAACCGGGGCCCGCATGATGCGGACCCCGGCTCAATACCGTGACGATATGTCAGTTACGTCCTACACGTAGAACAGGATGTCGTCGTAGGTCGGGACCGGCCAGTAGTCGGCTGCCACGATCTCCTCCATGGCATCCACGGCAGCGCGCAGCGTATCCATAGCGGGAACGACCTCGTGCGCGTACACGTTGGCCTGCTCCTGACCATCGAGGCCCTCGGCCTTCTGATGCACGGCGTCGAGCGCCTTGATAGAGTCGTTGATGGTGGTGATGCCGTTGCAGAGCTTGTTGAGCGTGTTCTGCTCGCACT
>URRN01000189.1 GCA_900550185.1 uncultured Collinsella sp. | reverse complement strand
CCGGTCCGCGTGGCGGCGTATAATCGGCGGCAGATGACTTGGACGTTAGGAAACCATGACCGATAGCATGCAGCAGATGGCGCTCGACACGCTCGGCGCCTATTTTGGCTACACCTCGTTTCGCCCGGGGCAGGACCGCATGGTCGATGCGATCCTTGCCGGTCGCGATGCGCTGGGTGTTATGCCCACGGGCGCCGGCAAGTCCATTTGCTACCAGGTGCCCGCGCTCATGCTGCCCGGCATCACCTTTGTGGTGAGTCCGTTGCTCTCCCTTATGGAGGACCAGACCCGTGCGCTGCTCGCGGCGGGCGCGCGACCCAGCTATCTCAACTCCAGCCTTACTCCGGCCCAGCAAAATACCGTGCTCAAGCGGGCGCGCGAGGGCCGCTACCAGCTTATGTACGTGGCGCCCGAGCGCCTGCTCGAGCCGCGCTTTCTGGCCTTTGCGCAGGAAGCTGCGGCCGAAGGCGGCATCGGCGTGCCGCTCGTGGCCATTGACGAGGCCCACTGCGTGAGCCAATGGGGCCAGGATTTCCGCCCCGCCTATCTGCAGATTCGCGAGTTCATCGATTCCCTGCCGCAGCGCCCCATCGTGGCGGCCTTTACCGCTACGGCGACCGAGCGCGTGCGCACGGACATTCAGCAGATGCTCGGCCTGCAAAACCCGGCGACGGTGGTGACGGGCTTCGATCGCAAGAACCTCTACTTTGGTTGCGAAGAGATGGGCGACAAGGCCAAGACCGCCTGGGTGCGCGACTACGTGATCGCGCATTCGAGCGAGAGCGGCATCGTGTATTGCTCGACCCGCAAGACGGTCGATGCGCTGGCAGGCGATCTTGCCGAAGCGCTGGGCCCCAGCGGCATTCGCGTTGGCCGCTACCATGCCGGCATGGGCAATGACGCCCGCCGCCAAAGCCAGCGCGCCTTTATCGACGACGATATCCAGGTGATGGTTGCCACCAACGCCTTTGGCATGGGCATCGACAAGCCCAACGTGCGCTACGTGATTCACAACAACGTGCCCGAGAGCATCGAGGCCTACTACCAGGAGGCGGGCCGCGCCGGCCGCGATGGCGATCCGGCCAGCTGCCACCTGCTGTGGAACGGCAACGATTTTCGCATGCGCCGCTTTTTGATCGACCGCGGCGATGCTGCCGACGAGGCGCTCGACGACGAGCAGCGCGCGTGGGCGCTCCAGAATCGATATCGCCTGCTCAGCCAGATGGAGGGCTACTGCAATACCACCGGCTGCCTGCGCGAATACATGCTGCGCTACTTTGGCGACGAGGCCGCGGCCGAGCATGCTGCCGCGGCCGGTGCGGGCGCCACCGCCACGGACGAGGCCGAGGGCTGCGGCAACTGCAGCAACTGCCTCACGCAGTTCGAGGTCGAGGACGTCACCGATATGGCCCGCGCTGCCGTGCGCTATGTGGCCACGCGTCCCCTGCGCTTTGGCAAGTCGCTGATCGCCGACGTGCTCCACGGTGGCAACACCGAGCGCATTCGCCAGATGCATCTGGACGAGGACCGCGGCTACGGTGAGCTGTCGAGCGAATCGGTCGGGCGCATCAAGGACATCATCGGCCAGCTGTGCGGTCGCGGTTATCTGGCCACCTCGCAGGGGCAGTACCCGGTCGTTGGGCTGGGCCCGCGTGCCGGCGAGGTCGAGGATGAGGCGTTCGCCTTTACCGTTAAGCGTCGCGCGTCCAAGCGCAAGGCCTCGGCCCGCGCCCGCCGTGCGGTGGATCTGCTGCGCGAGGAGGCCGAGCTGGATCAGCGCCCGCGCGTGGGCGACGATGCCGAGCTGTTCGAGTGCCTGCGCGCCCTGCGCAAGGAGATCGCGGCCGAGCTGGAGATGGCGCCGTACATGGTCTTCTCCGACAAGGCCCTGCGCGGCCTGTGCCGCCTGCGCCCGCAGACGTGCGACGAGCTTATCCAGGTCAACGGCATCGGCGAGAAAAAGGCCGACGCCTTTGGCGAGCAGTTTATGGCGGCGATTGAAGAATTTGAGTCCGAGCATGCACGGGATGGAGCGTAACGATGGCAACCGACGATAAAACCGGCCGCGCTGGCTCGTCCGCCGTGCCGCTGTACCAGCAGGTCATGGACGACCTAAAGGGCGAGATCGCGCGCGGCGTGTACCCTGCCGGCTCGCGCATCCCTGCCGAGATGGAGCTCGCGAAGTCCTACGGCGTGGGGCGTATCACCGTGCGCCGTGCCATCGAGGAGCTGTCGCGCGCGGGGTATCTCAACCGCCAGCAGGGGAGGGGCACGTTTGTGTGCGCTCCCAAGCTCAAGCGCAAGATTGTTCAGAAAGGCGACGTCCAGAGCTTTTCCGAGGGTTGCGCCGCCAACGACATGGTGGCCGGAGCGCGCCTGGTGTCGCGCACGGTGGTTGCGGCGACGCACGAGGACGCGGCATTTTTTGGCGTGGAACCCGGCTGCGAGCTCATTGTGGTCGAGCGCGTGCGCACGGCAGACGGCGTGCCCGTCATGCTCGAGAACAACGCCTTTGTGCTCGCCGACCATCCCTACCTGCAGACGCTTGCCGATAAGGACCTCGCCGACAACTCGATCTTCTCGCTCGTTGCCGAGCATTCGGGTCGCGCGCCGCTCAAGTCCGACCCCTGCACCGTGGAGATTGCGCTGGCGGATGCCCAGGCGGCCCCGCTGCTGGAGGTGCCGGTCGGCGAGCCGCTCTTCTATATGGAGGCGTATTTTACCGATGCGGACGGGCGCCCCCTGCTGCTCGGGCGTCAAAAGATCGTGGGCTCGCGCTACGTGTTCGACATCTAACGTCCACAGATAGAACAACATAGAACAAATTTGCCGGGATGACTTCACGGGCGTTGTTACACGTGCTATAAATAGAACAACATAGAACGACAGCAGGTACGGGCTGTCGTCGTTCAAAGCCGCCCCACAAGGAGGAACATCAGGATGAACGCACATGATCTGATTCAGGAAATCATCGAGCGCAAAGGCAAGATCGAGAACGTCTTTTGGATCGCCTGCGGCGGTTCGATGATCGACCTCATGCCGGCTAACGAACTGCTCAAGCGCGAGGCCACCACGTTTACCTCGACGGTCTACACAGCGCGCGAGTTTTGCCTGATGGCCCCCAAGAGCCTAGGGCCGAAGTCGCTCGTCGTCGCCTGCAGCCACAGCGGCAATACGCAGGAGGTCGTCGACGGTTGCGAGATGGCGCTGGCAGCCGGCGCCGAGGTCGTGGCCATGACCGACTGCGAGGGCTCCAAGATTGATAACGGCAAGTGGACCACCTGGGTCTATCCGTGGGGCGAAGGCGTGCCGCAGGCCGAGGTTCCGCAAGGCATCGGCGTCCTGATGGCTGCCGAGCTGCTCGACCAGCAGGAGGGTTACGAGGCGCTCGCCGATATGTACGCCGGCCTTAAGCAGATGGATGCGCTGTTGCCCGCTGCCCGCGAGAAGGTCAATGCCGAGCTGGGCGATCGCTTTGCCGAGCTCTGCCAGCAGCACAAGTTCTTCTATATCCTGGGCTCCGGCCCCAACTTTAGCCAGACCTACGCCATGGCCATCTGTTCGCTCATGGAGATGCAGTGGCAGCACTGCTGCTACATCCACTCCGGCGAGTACTTCCACGGCCCGTTCGAGGC
>URRN01000188.1 GCA_900550185.1 uncultured Collinsella sp. | reverse complement strand
GATGCCGGCGAGGCTTCGGGTGCCTTGGAGCGCAAGCGCCGCATCCGTGAGCTCGAGGGCCTGGAACCCGATCTGGCTGCCATCTTTGAGCATGCTTCGGACCAAGTCGTTGAGGCCAACGCTGCCGTCGAGGAGGCCCGTGCCGCCGAGGGCGATGCCGCCGGTGAGATCGCCCGTCTTGAGGGCGAGCGCCGCTCGCTGCTCTCCGAGATTGGCCGCCTGGAGCAAAGCGCCAACAACGCCGAGGTCGAGCGCGTGCGCATCTCCAAGCGCCGCGAGCAGGCCGCCGAGGCCGTTCGCGCTGCGCGCCCGCGCGTTGACGAACTCACCCGTTCGCGTGACGAGGCGCGTGCACAGGCAAGCGACCTGGGTCTCCAGATTGCCGAGGCCAACGATGAGCTCGATCGCGTTCGCCGTGACGATTCCGAGGCCGCCGGTAAGCTCGCCGATGCCAAGGTGCGCCTGGCCCAGACGAGCGAGCGCCTGCGTTCGCTGAAGGGCCGCGTGCCCGACCTTGAGCATCGTCTTGAGGGCATCGACCGTCGTATCCGCGGAACACGCCAGGCTTCGCGCTCACTCGAGCTGCTGCGCCTGCGCGTCGATCCCATGCACGAGCGCTATTCGGCCCTGCTAGAGCGCGCGTCGGATTGGGCAGCGCGTCTGCGTGACCAGGCCTCTCTGGAGGAGGCGGACTCCGCTTCGCTCAAGAAGACCATCGAGGATGCCAAGGCAGAGGTTGCCCGCGCTAAGGAGCGAGTCGATACCGCCTCTGCCACGCAAAACGAGTTCAAGGTCGCGCGTGGCAAGCTCGAGGTGCAGGTCGAGGCTGCCATCAAGGCCATTACCGCCGATGGCACGACGGTGCTCGAGGAAGCGCTCATGCTTCCGGCGCCCACGGACCGCGATGCCGCCGAGCGCGAACTCAACCAGCTTGTGCGCCAGATCAACAACCTTGGTCCCGTTAACCAAGTTGCCATGGAGGAGTACGAGCAGCTCAAACGCCGCGCCGACTACATCGAGGAGCAGCTGGCCGATTTGGAGAGCGCGCGCAAGGCGCTCACCAAGATCACGGTGGCCATTGATCGCAAGATGCGCAAGGCGTTCCTGGTGACGTTTGAGAAGGTCGATGCGAATTTCCGCGAGATCTTCGCCATGCTCTTCCCAGGTGGTCAGGCTCACCTTGAGATGACCGATCCCGAACATCCGGCCGAGACCGGCATTGAGGTCGTGGCGCAGCCGCGCGGCAAGCGCATCACCAAGATGATGCTCATGTCGGGTGGCGAGAAGAGCCTGACGGCGCTCGCCCTGCTCTTTGCCGTGTACCGTACGCGCACGGTGCCGTTCTATGTGCTGGACGAGGTCGAGGCGGCACTCGACGACGCCAACCTGTCCAAGCTCATCGGCGCACTCGACGTGCTGCGTTCCGATACACAGCTCTTGGTTATCTCGCATCAGCGCCGTACTATGGAGGACGCTGACGTCCTCTACGGCGTCTCGATGCAAGCCGACGGCGTCAGTCGCGTCGTCTCGCAAAAACTCGATCGCGAAACCGGAAAGGTCGTGAATGCATAATGGGATTCTTTGACGCTCTCTCGCGCGGACTTGAGCGCAGCCGCGAGGCCCTCAACGAGGTCTTCTACTTTGGCGGCGAGGTCGACGAGGATTTTTGGGAGGACCTAGAGGACACCCTCGTCATGGGTGACATGGGTGCCGAGATCGCCATTCAGGTCTCCGATGACCTGCGCGACGCCGCGGCCAAGAAGAACCTCAAGACCGCTCCGCAGCTTCGTCGTGCCCTGGCCGAGCAGCTCGAGCAGCACTTTGTGCCCATCGAGCGCGATCCGTTTTCCGATACGCCGAGCTGCGTGCTGTTTGTGGGCATCAACGGCGCCGGCAAGACCACCACGGTCGGCAAGATTGCGAGCGCCATGGCCGCCCGCGGCAAGAACGTGGTGATCGGTTCTGCCGACACCTTCCGCGCCGCCGCCATCGAGCAGCTCGATGTGTGGGGTCAGCGTGCCGGCGTACCGGTTATCAAGCGTGACCGCGGCTCCGATCCGGCGAGCGTGTGCTATGACGTGCTTGACGAGGCCGATAAGCGCGGCAGCGACCTGGTGCTCATCGATACCGCCGGTCGTCTGCACACGAGTCCCGAGCTCATGCGCGAGCTCGCCAAGGTGGTCAACGTGACCCGTAAGCGCGCCGCCAATATGGCCGCCGGTCCTATGCCCGTCTCGGTCGTCCTCGTGATCGATGCCGCGACCGGCCAAAACGGTCTGAACCAGGCGCTCGAGTTTAACGAGGCGCTGGGCCTGGACGGTATTATCATGACTAAGCTGGACGGCACGGCTAAGGGCGGTATCGCCATGGCCGTGGCCGAGAAGCTCAAGCTCCCGATCCTGCGCATCGGCGTGGGCGAGCAGGTCGATGACCTGCAGGAGTTTAACGCCAAAGATTTCTGCCGCGCCCTGGTGGGCGAGTCCAACTAAGGAGTGACTAGTGTTTGATTCCCTGAGCGATCGCCTCAACGACACATTTGACCGCCTGCGCGGCAAGGGTAAGCTGACCGAGGCCGATATTACTTCGGCCATGCGCGATATTCGCATGGCGCTGCTCGAGGCCGACGTTAACTTTAAGGTCGTCAAGGAGTTCGTCGCCAAGACCAAGGAGCGCTGCATGACCGCCGAGGTCATGGAGTCGCTGTCGCCGGCGCAAAACGTCGTCAAGATCGTGCTCGACGAGCTCACCGAGATGCTTGGCTCAACCGAGAGCAAGCTCGTCTTTAGCAACCGCATTCCCAATGTCATCATGCTCGTGGGCCTGCAGGGCTCCGGTAAGACCACGGCGGCCGTAAAGCTGGCCTACCTGCTCAAGAAGCAGGGCCGCTCGCCGCTGCTCGCTGCGTGCGACGTCTACCGTCCTGCCGCTGCCGACCAGCTGGCCACGCTTGGTGGCGAGATCGGCGTGCCGGTCTTCCGCGGCGACGGCGCGCACCCGGTCGACATCGCCAAGGGCGCCATCCAGGAGGCCGTCGACCACCTGCGTGACGTGGTCATCGTCGATACCGCCGGTCGTTTGCAGATCGACGAGCAGATGATGCAGGAGGCCGTGGACATCAAGAAGGCCGTCAAGCCCGATCAGGTGCTGATGGTCGTCGATGCCATGACCGGCCAGGATATCGTCAACGTCGTCTCGACCTTTGCCGAGCGTACCGACTTTGACGGCGTGATCATCTCCAAGCTCGACGGCGACGCCCGTGGTGGTGGCGCGCTTTCGGTGCGTCAGGTGACCGGCAAGCCCATCAAGTTCGTGAGCATGGGCGAGAAACCCGATTCGCTGGAGCCGTTCTATCCCGATCGCATGGCCAAGCGAATCTTGGGCATGGGCGATGTTGTCGGCATCATCGAGAAGGCCCAGGAGGCGGCCGACGCAGAGCAGCTCGAGGCCGCCGAGCGCATGCTGCGCGAGGGCTTTACCATGAACGACATGCTCGACCAGATGAAGGCCGTCAAGAAGATGGGCGGCATGAAGGGCATCCTGGGCATGCTTCCCGGTGGCCAGCGCGCGCTCAACCAGATGGGTGGCAATCTGGACGAGGGCATCTTCGACAAGAACGAGGCCATCATCATGTCGATGACCAAGGAGGAGCG
>URRN01000187.1 GCA_900550185.1 uncultured Collinsella sp. | reverse complement strand
AGCGTCGCGGTCAATCTGCTCGCCGGCTCTATGCTGGTGGACTACGACCCTGCGCAGGTCTCCCCCGACGACATCTGCACCGCTGTCGACCGCGCGGGCTACTCGGCCTCGCCCATCAGCACGGGCACCGACGCTGTCCAAAGCGGAAGTGCGCAAGCCAGGTCCGGCGCCGCCCATATGGAGTCGCCGACCAAAAAGTTGGAGGCCGCCGCCTCCGCCATGCGCACCCGCCTCATCGTCTCGATCGTATTCCTCATCCCACTGTTCTACATAGGCATGGGGCACATGCTTGGCTGGCCGCTACCCGGCATTTTCACCGACCATACCCACAGCATGACGCTCGCGCTCACCGAGCTCGTCCTGCTCATCCCCATCGTCTACGTCAACGACGCATACTTTATCAACGGGTTTAAATCGCTCGCGCACGGCGCGCCGACCATGGACGCTCTCATCGCCGTCGGCGCCACCGCGTCGATCGCCTGGTCGCTCTATGCCATGTTTATCATGGCCGACCAGCTGGCCGCCGGGCAAATCCACGAGGCCATGATGACGGGCATGGACAACCTGTATTTTGAGAGTGCGGGCACGATCCTGTCGCTCGTCACCGTGGGCAAATACCTCGAGACACGCAGCAAATCCAAAACCGGCGGCGCTATCGAGGCGCTCATCGACTTGGCACCCAAGACCGCGACCGTCGTGACCGACGACGGCGCCGAAGCCACCGTCGACGTCGACAGTATCCTTCCAGGCCAGGTCCTGCGCGTGCGCCCCGGAGAGTCCATCCCCGTCGATGGCGTGGTGCTCGAGGGCAGCTCGGCCGTGGACGAGAGTGCGCTCACCGGCGAGTCTATCCCCGTGGAAAAGACCGCCGGTGCTACCGTTAACGCCGCCACCGTCAACCGCACCGGTTCGTTTACCTTCCGCGCCACGCGGGTGGGTGCCGACACGTCGCTCGCCAAGATTATCCAGCTCGTCGAGGACGCCAATGCCACCAAGGCACCCATTGCTCGACTGGCCGACAAGGTCGCCGGCGTGTTTGTGCCCGTGGTGTTCGTGATCTCGGCCGCGACCTTCGTGGTGTGGATGGCACTGACCGGAAGCATCAACGAAGCGCTTACCTCCGCCGTCGCCGTGCTGGTGATCAGCTGCCCGTGCGCGCTGGGCCTGGCCACGCCCGTCGCCATTATGGTTGGCACCGGCAAGGGCGCCGAGATGGGCATTCTGTTCAAGAGCGCCGAGGCGCTGGAGAACCTGCGCAGCGTGGGCACTGTGGTGCTCGATAAGACGGGCACGGTCACCCGCGGCAAGCCTGCCGTGACCGATATCGTAGTAGCCACGCGCACTGACGGCTCACCCGCCATGAGCGAAAAAGCGTTGCTGAAGCTTGCTGCCGCACTAGAGCGCCAGAGTGAGCACCCGCTGGCCGAGGCGATTATGGCCGAGTGCGAGACACGCGGGATCGTCGCGCGCATGGTCGAGGACTTTGCCGCCGTGCCCGGACGAGGCGTTACGGCGCGCGAGGGGCAAAACGCCATTGCAGCCGGCAACGTGCGCCTGATGGACGAGCTGGGCGTTACCGTGCCCGCGGGTCTTGCCGAACAATTTGCCGCCGAGGGCAAGACGCCGCTGTTCTTTGCCAAGAACGGCGAGCCTGCCGGCACCATTGCCGTGGCTGACGAGGTCAAGGAGACGAGCGCCGGAGCCATCGCCGCACTGCGCTCGCTTGGCGTCGACGTGCGCATGCTCACCGGCGACAACCGCGTGACGGCCGAGGCCATCGCCCGCCGCGTGGGACTGACCAGCAAGCAGGTCATCGCCGACGTGCTTCCCGCCGACAAGGAGCGCCACGTGCGCGAGCTGCAGAATGCGGGCAGTAAGGTCGCCATGGTGGGCGACGGCATCAACGACTCCCCCGCCCTGGCGCGCGCCGACGTGGGCCTTGCTATCGGCACCGGCGCCGACATCGCCAAGGAGGGCGCCGACGTGGTACTCATGCGCAGCGACCTCATGGACGTCGCCCGAGCCATCGAGCTTTCACGCGCCACGATCCGCAACATCAAGCAGGACCTGTTCTGGGCACTGTTCTACAACGGCATCGGCATTCCGCTGGCGGCGGGCGTGTTCTTCCCGCTCACCGGATGGCAGCTCTCGCCGATGTTTGGCGCCGCGGCCATGAGCCTGTCGAGCGTGTGCGTCGTAAGCAATGCGCTGCGCCTGCGAACCTTTAAGCCTAAAGTGGCAAAATAGGCTCACTATTACGTCCATTTAGAACGGGTTTTCCAGGTGCCAGAGATTGACCTGAAAGAGGAGCGACGCGTACTTTGGTACGCGAGCGACGGCTTGAAGGTCAAGGTCGGGTGCCTGGGAAAGCCGACACAACAGAGAGGAATACCCATGCGTTTCACAATTAAGACTTCCGGCCTTATGTGCGGCCACTGCGACGCCACCGTCGAGACCGCGCTGCTCAACGTTGCGGGCGTAACCGACGCCGACGCCGACCACGAGACTCAGACCGTCCAGGTGGAGTGCGCCGACACCGTGACCCCCGAGCAGCTCGCCGCCGCTGTCGAGAGCGCCGGCGAGAAGTTCCACGCCCTATCCGTGACCGCCGCGTAGCAGCTACCAGAAGCATTCGACCCCATCGACCAGAAACGAGGACCCGCCATGATGGCAGACCATAAATCGGTGACCCGCATGCTCAAGACGGCACGCGGTCAGATCGACGGCATCCTGCGGATGGTCGAGGAGGACCGCTACTGCGTCGATATTTCCACGCAGCTCATGGCAACGCAGGCGCTCATTGCGCGCATCAACGCCGACGTGCTCAAGGCGCATATCGAGGGCTGCGTGACTTCGGCAATCGAATCGGGCGACGAAGACCTCAAAGCCGCCAAACTCGCCGAAATCGAACGCGTCGTCGACAAACTCTCCAAGTAATTGGGGCATTGGGGACAGACTTCTTTGCATCATCTTGGCGTATCGGGGACAGGTACGTTTGCACCACCTTGGTGCAGATTGGCCTGTCCCCCTTGCCCCAAATCGGGTATAAAGGCGTGCGGCATATCGAATGAAAGGCAATTTGCATGAATGACTTTATGAAGGGCCGCAATGGCGCTGACGAACTCACCATCGTGATGGGCTTCGCAGGCATTATCATCGCCATGATCGGTTCGATGGCTCGTATCCAGTGGCTCAGCTGGATTGCCATCGCCGTCATCGTGATTGGCGTGCTGCGCGGCCTGTCCAAAAATATCGATGCACGTCGCAAGGAGAACGAGGCCTTTGTAGCCGCGACCGCCAATGTTCCCGGCTTGGGCAAGTTCGTCGCCAGCTTGGGCGGCGGCGCTGCAGCGGCCAGCACCTCACGCGCAGCCGGCACCAGCAAGGAAGACTTTGAGCGTGCCAAGCGCACGGCTAAGAAGATGTGGAAGGGCCGCAAAACTACGGCATACCTCAAGTGCCCCAACTGCGGCCAGATGCTCTCCGTCCCCAAGGGCAAAGGCAAGATCCGCGTCACCTGCCCCAAGTGCCACGCCAAGATGGAAACCCGCTCCTAGCGCCCGCACGCGGGACAAATTAATCAGGTTTGTTTGTCCCAAATCTTAAGTATTTGTTCGATAAAAAAGCCGAGGCCTCGTGTTGAGACCTCGGCTTTTTG
>URRN01000186.1 GCA_900550185.1 uncultured Collinsella sp. | reverse complement strand
ACAAAGCCGCTTTCCTCGAGTGCGGGGATAAACGTTGCGGGCGAAATGAGAGAGCCGTCCTTGTCAATCCAGCGGGTGAGTGCTTCGGCGCCAATAATCTCACCGGTTTCCATATCGACCTGGGGCTGCAAGTGGTAGGTAATACGACCATCTGAGAGCGCGTACTGGAATTCGGTCAGCGTGTGGTGGAACGCGACTTCGCGCTCGTACTCCGCGGGGCAGAAAATGGCAATGCGCTCCTTAAAGTCGTTTTTTGCGCGCCGATTGGTAAACATGGCCTTTGCCTGCGCATCGATGGTGATCTCCTCATTGGAGTCGATGGGGTAAACGCCCATGGACGGCCAAAAACCTACGCCGTCGTTGTGCTTGGCTACAGCCTCGCGCACGCGCGCATAGACACGGTGAACGAAATCGTGCTCAAAGGGTATGAGCAGACAAAAGTCGTCTTGTCCCCAGTATCCCGCGACACCCATGTTGGCGTTCTCGATATCCTTGAGCACCGTGCCCACATCGGCAAGCATACGGTCGCCTTCGGCCTGTCCATACCATTCGTTAAATAGGCGCATGTGGCCCATGTCGACGGTGGCGATACACCAAGCGCCGTCGCGCCTTGCCTCGAGAAATGCGTTGGCGCGCCGCATAAACTCGCTGGGTCGGTAGAGGCCTGTGAGCATGTCGAGGTGCTCGGCGACGGCGCCTTTGCGTTCCATCTCGGGTATGGGCAGACTGTCGTTGGGAACAAGTCCGCCGGCCGTGCGAAGGCGACGATCGAGTTCGCCCAAAACAGTCGATGCTTGGGAGTCCAGGCGTTCGTAAAAGGTCGGGACGACAAGACAGACGGGAGCAATGGTGTCGCCTGCGATTTGCACAGGAGCGAAAACGGCCTCTTTAAGGTGGCGGGTCAGTTGCTCGAATGCCTCGTGGTCCAGGTCATTGCTGAGCACGACGAACTGGACGCTACGTGAACGGTAGACCCTGCTCCTGCCGCGGGTGATCGACAGCATGCGGCCTGCGTATTCGGCGAGCATGTTGTCGACAGCCTCGGCTCCGTAGAGCTCGTTGAGCTTTGTCGTGCCACGAACGCGCACAGCTATAAGGCCCGTCTCGCAACGGTCGCAACGACAGGCGTCGATGGCATTGACCAACATGCGCTGGGTTCCGAGGCCTGTCGCGGCGTCGACGGTTTCGGCAAGTGAGTGGTTGACGAGCTCGCCGACATAGAGCGAGGGGACATTTTCGTCGCCGTCGATGCGAAACCCGCGAGCACGGCAGAGGACGTAGTCGCCGACGGCATTGCGCACACGATACTGCATGACGCGACGGTGCTTGGTGCCGTTATAGACCTGGTCGATGTCGTTGATGTAGGCCTCAAGGTCATCGGGATGCACGCGCGTTTTCCAGTAATCGCGACAGTTGTCTATGTGCTCCGAGGGAAGGCCAAGATCGCGCAAGGCGCCTTGTGACCAAAGGGTGCGATGTTTGTCCAAGTTCTCGATAAAGAAATAACGGCCCTCGTTGAGCATCGAAAAGGCGTCAAAAATACGATCGCTTATTTCGAAGTCGTCGGCGTGGACTTGCGTGATATTGCGTCGATCGAGGTGCATGGCATGACGTAGCTTGTAGTCGTACATGCGATGGTCGGCATCGAGCGTCATGCGATTGGGGGCTTCGCCCAGGGCGGGGTCGGCATACGACACTCCATAGCTAAACGAGCGGGGCATCTCGGAATCGTTGTTTTTGAGCAGGACCGTTCGGCAGTGTTCCAGACGTTCGGCGAGGTCGTCCTCGGTCGCAATCGTAGATAGGATGGCAAACTCGTCGCCGCCTATGCGAAACGCCGCTTCGTCCACTTTCATATACAGCTTGAGATAGAGGCTTACCTGCAAAATATAGCGGTTGCCCTCGTCATGGCCAAAGACGTCGTTGCAGTGCTTGAGATTGTCGATATCGATGTACGCCATGGTAACGGGGGTGTCCTGCTCCCAGAGCTCCTCGAGGGAACGGGCAAAGCCGCCGCGGTTGCCAAGTCCGGTAAGCTGGTCGGTAAAGGCGGTCCTAATCAGATCATCCTGACGATCGAGAAGGTCGCGAACGGTCTTTTCGAGCGTTTCGGTGTAATTGCTGACAGTATCCATGTCGAAAGCGGCTTTCTGAGGTCGGGCGAATTGCGTCGGGCGAGCTCGTTGTGCACACGCGTTGTTGTTCGGCGCTTTGCGTGTATCCAGGCCCCCGCCTCGCTGCGTTGTTGGGTTAATTTACCGGCTAATGTTCGCTGTTGATAACTGCTGAGTAGTATAAACAACAGTGCAGAATTATATATGGGTGCACATGCTGTGGGCGGCTATTATTCGACAAACGGTAGCGCGGCGATGCGATGTCCGATAAAAATGCGACTGAGACGACATATGTCGACGGGTATACTTGTCCCGTTTTAAAACGCAGGAACGGAGATGGTCGCATGGCACAGCCGGATACGACGCGCACGGTGGGGCTTGCGCTCGAGGGAGGCGGCTACCGCGGTATGTATACGGCGGGCGTGCTCGACGTTTGGATGGAGCACGGTTTGACCTGCGACCATATGGTGGGTGTCTCGGCGGGCGCGGCGTTTGGCTACAACTTTAAATCGCGGCAGATCGGGCGCGCCATTCGCTACAACAAGGCCTATTGTGCCGACAAGCGCTATGCAAGCGTGACAAGCTGGTTGCGAACCGGCGATATGTTCAATGCCGATTTTGCCTATCACGAGGTGCCTATCGAGCGCGATCCCATTGACTTAGAGGCGTATCGCGCCTGCCCCATGCGATTTACGTGCGTGTGTACCGACATCGAGACGGGCAAGGCCGTCTACCACGACCTGCCCTATGGCGACGAGAGGGATATCGAGTGGATCCGGGCGTCGTCGGCGATTCCCGTGGCGACCAGGCCTGTTGCCATTGAGGGTCGTAAGTATCTGGACGGCGGCGTGGCTGATTCCATCCCCAGCGCCTGGCTGTTTGCACAGGGTTACGACCGCAATATGGTGGTGCTGACGCAGCCAGCGGGTTTTGTAAAAGAGGCCAATAGCCTGATGCCTATGCTGCGATGCACGTTCCGTCGCTATCCAAAGTTTGTCGCGGCGCTTGAGCGTCGGCATGAGGTGTATAACGCCACGCTTGACGACCTGGCGCGTCGTGAGGCCGCTGGCGAGATCTTTGTGGTGCGGCCGAGTGAATCGGTGAAGGTGCCATCGCTGTGCCGTGAGCCCGATGAACTTGAGCGCATCTACCAGATCGGTCGCCGCGATGCAGAGGCGACGTTGCCCATGCTGGAAGCGTATCTGGCAGGGTAGGGGCCACGGCGGAAAGCGCATCCCAGAATTTGCGTTCAGACTGGGACACAGTTTCCCGTCGGCCCTCTATGCGGAAAGCGCATCCCAGAATGGACGTCCAAACTGGGATGCGCTTTCCGCTATTGAAGATATGGGGCTGTAGAGCAGTTGCTCGGCTTATGTCTATGCCTGCTGCCAGGTGTCGACGAGCTCCTTTGCCGCGGCGTGAGGGTCGTCGGCACTGCAGACGGCACTCACCACAAAGAAGCCGTCGACGCCAGTGGCCTTGAGCTGCGGTAGGTCGGCCGTTTTGACGCCGCCGCCCACCACGATGGGCACGGGGCTTGCCGCATGGAGGGCGGCCA
>URRN01000185.1 GCA_900550185.1 uncultured Collinsella sp. | reverse complement strand
GGTATGCAAAGCTCAAGTGCTCAAAATCGATCGCGCCCTCGCGCACCTTAAGCTCGGGAGCGTTCTCGTCGTCTGCCACCAGACGCGGCTCGTCCAGCACGCGTGTCATCTCGGCCGCGTCGCCCAGCGCGCGGTTGATGCGCTGCATCATGGAACTCACGTAGTTCAGACGCATGGTGAGGTTGTACGTATAGGTAAAGATCATGACGAGCGCGCCGGCCGAAATGCCAAACCACGCGTTGCCGCCCGCCACGAACACACTCACCACGGCCATGGTGATAACGATAAGGCCCGAGGTCGTAAAGTTGCGCTGCATCATGGCGTGCATCGAAACCGTCTCGGCGTCGCGCGCGGCGCGGTCGGCAGCATCGAACAGGTCGCGCTCAAAGTCCTCGCGCCCGCAGGTCTTGACGGCCAGGATGTTCGTGACCGCGTCGGACAGCACGCCCGACAGCTTGTTCTGTGCGGCGGACGTCGCGGCCGAAAGCGGCATGATGCGTTTGTACATAAGCCAGACAAACGCGATGTAGACGACCATGATGCCCACCAGGATCACGGTAAATGTGGGCACCACCGGGGCGAGCGCCGCTACCGTGCAGATGACCGAGGTGATAGTGGGGATGAGCGAATACACCGTCACGTCCACCAGCCCCGTGTAGCCGCTCATAAAACGACTCGTCTGGCTCACAAGCGATCCGCCAAATCGGCTGGTGTGGAATGTCATGGATTGATTGGAGAGCGTGTCAAAGCACAGGCGTGCCAGGTGGTAGTTGCCCGCAATCTCGAGCTTGTAGACAGTGTAGTCCTGCAGCTTGGAGAGGATCTGGCCTACCAGGTTAACGAGCACGAGCGCCAGAATGTAAGGGCCAAAGACCTCAAACACCTGGTCGCCTGCCACGGGGCCGGCCTGGACGCGGTCGACGATAAGCGCCATCACGTAGGTGTTGGCAAACGTAAGCAAAAAGATATAGCCCGCCGACGAGAATACCGAGAGAAAGACGATCAGCGGCTGCGTGCGCGTGACATCCCAAAAACGCTGCAACGTGCGGCGCACGGTGGAGCGTTTGAGCGGACTGGTGCTTCTCTGAGACATGGGCTTCCTTTCGCGTCTGATAGGGCGAAACGCCATTGTTGCACACTAAAGCGCACTTCAGGCAAGCACGATGCGAAAAGCGCCCGCGCCCCGCGCTTGCGCCGACGCCCCGCCGTCCGTTGCGGCTAGCCCTCGTCTTCTTGGTCTGCGAGCAGGCCCGCGGACGTGAGCCCCAAGATCGCGTCGGCCTCCTCGGCATCCTCCAGCGCGTCGATGTCCTTGAGCTTGCGCTCCATAACGTTGGTGCGCGTGGTGATAATGCCCTCGACCGTTTTACCCGCGGTCTCGATCTGCTGCTGGGCGCGGCGCAGCGCCTTTTGATAGCGCGGCAGCTCGGCCTTGACGGCGGAGAGCACTCGCAGTACATCGTCGGTGCGTTTTTGCAGCCTAAACGTCTGGTAGCTCATCTGCAGGCTGTTGAGAATGGCCGCCATGGTGCTGGGGCCGGCAACGTTGACGTGATAGTCGCGGCCCAGGGTCTCGATAAGCCCGGAGCGGCTGACGACCTCGGCGTACAGCCCTTCAAACGGCACGAACATGATGCCAAAGTTGGTCGTTGCCGGCACACTCAGGTACTTTTCGCAAATGTCCTTTGCCTCGCGCTTGACCATGGTGTCGAGCGTCTTGCGCGCAGCCGCCACGGTCTCCGCATCGCCCGACTCCTGCGCGTTGAGCAAGTGCTCGTACGCGTCGCCCGGGAATTTGGAGTCGATCGGCAGCAGCACGGGATCGCCCTCGTCTACCGGCAGTTTGACGGCAAACTCAACGCGCTCCGAGGCGCCGGGCTTAGTGGCGACGTTTTCCAGATACTGGTCGGGCGTAAGGATGTCCGCCAGGATTGCACCCAGCTGCACCTCGCCCAAAATGCCGCGCGCCTTGACGTTGCCCAGCACGCGCTTAAGGTCGCCCACGCCGGTGGCGATAGATTGCATATCGCCCAGGCCCTTGTACACGGCCTCGAGCTGGTCGCTCACCTGCTTAAACGATGCCGACAGGCGATCGTTGAGCGTGCGGGAGAGCTTCTCGTCCACCGTTGCGCGCATTTGATCGAGCTGCACGTTGTTGTCTTTGCGGATGGCGCCCAGCTGAGCATCGACCGTTTCGCGCACCTTGTCCAGGCGATGCTCGATACCCTCGCGGTTGGCACCGAGCTGTTGGGCCGTCTCGCGGCGCAGGTCATCCATCCGGTCACCAGCTTGCGAAAACTCACGTGCGATGGTCAGGTAACGTTGCTGCTCCACGGCCGCATCTGTCGTCTGCTGCTGCGCGATGGCATTGGCCGTGCGGCGAGTTTCGGCCAGCGCGACGTTCAGGGCATCGAGCGCGTTGTTGGCCTGCTCGAGTGCTGCCAGCGTTTCCGCGCTACTGTCGCCACGCTCCCGCAACTCGGCACGCAGGCTCTTGAGCTGGAGGGCGCAAGCCACAGCAACCCCCACCGCCACCAAGGCGATCACAACAAGCACAATATCAATAGCAGACATAAACTCCGCCCAACAAACCCAATCGAGCACCAATCAAAACCGCGATTAATCTTACCCCGCCATACGCACCGGGCGCCCGGCCCCTTCTTGGGCGCCCCTCTCCTCCGCATATTCCATAATGCGGCGCGCCGTCTCCCTGCTCACCCTTGAGTCATCACCGGCTAAATATGCGTACACGTTTCCCTTATTCAGATTCAAATCGCGGCAGAGACCGTAGCGCGTTACACCCGATTCCTCTAGCGCTCCCAACGTTCTTTTTCGCATCAGGGCGTTGATTCTTCTGTCCGCCACTGGCTTTTCCTTCACCGCTCTATACGCACGCCAAACGTTGGCATAACGATTAGGAAGTTTGTCCTCGGCGCATAGAGATGCCAGGCTACCCGTTTGGGCGTACAAGGACAAAACGCCTCGGTAACCCTCTTCCATCCACGAACCCTCGGATAAGCCCAGAACGTATTCGGCTTTACCCTGTGCCAAAGCGAGCAAAAACAGGGGCTCCGCCACGCGCGGCGCAACCGTCGTCGCTTGCTTAACCAGTTTTCTAAAACTGAGCGACTGCTGTCCGGATAGCTCTCGGCAATAGCCTTTTAAGAATCCCTCAAAGGTCAGATTCAACCGAGCACCTCCTTTTTGTATTGGCTGTATGCGCAGACCATCTCTTGATAACTCCGCTCCGAAGGCGACGACGCCAGCGCCTCGCCCTCGTCGAATATAAGCCGTTCGAGCAGTCCCCAATCAAGTCGGTCGACGAATGCCTGGCTATGAAGATCGATGATGTCGTTCGGACGACAGGCATAGAGCTTCATTACCGCCAGGTCCTCCAAGGATGGCGTAAAGTACCTGATAAAGCGCGCCCCAATATCCAAGGGAATCAAACGATCTTCGTAATTGAACGGCATCTGATTACAATATGCCACCGCCATACCATTCACCTCGGGGTATCGAGCTATGATCTCGCGGAGGCACCTATCTGCCTCAAACACATCAATGTCATGTGTAACCGAACGATTCGTCACATCGTTTAGCATGAAGGCGCTTCCTCCCACCAATACAACGTTCGGCCTGTCGTCTCTTGGACCTATTTCCAGCTCCGCCTCTTCGTCAATGCCCAA
>URRN01000184.1 GCA_900550185.1 uncultured Collinsella sp. | reverse complement strand
GTCCATGTGATCTCCTGTTACGTTATAGAGACGTGTGTTTGGAAACGATACACGGCGCAATATGATACCGCAGGCATATGATGAGCGCGTAACGATTGATGCGCGGCAGCTGAGGCTTGGGCCGGCGGTACGGCGTTTGCGCTGGTTGTGTATGGTGGCGGCGCTGCGGCGTTGACGTTTGAGCGAGGGGATGGGGATGCCCGTGGACACCATGCGAGAGGAATCGGGCAACGAACCCGTCGCGGCATTTTCGATGTCGCATCCGGCGGTGCCGGCGCTCTACATGGTGCTGACGTTGGGGCTCACCATGTTCTCGATGCAACCGGTGCTGATTGCGCTATCGCTTGCGGGCGGGTTGGCGTACGGGCTTGCGACGCGCGGTGTTGCGCGCACGTTGGGCGCGCTTCGCTGGCAGCTGCCGGTGATTTTGATCATTGCGGTGCTCAATCCGCTGTTTAGTGCATCGGGCTCGACGGAGCTGTTTCGTATTGGCATGCGTGCGGTGTATCTAGAGAGCATGGTTTACGGCCTGTGCATGGGCGGGCTGTTCGTGGCGAGCGTGCTGTGGTTTGAGGCCGCGGCGTCGATGCTCGAATACGACAAGGTACTTGCGCTTTTGGGCAACGCCGCGCCGGTGCTCGCGCTCATGATCTCGATGTGCATGCGGCTTATCCCGCAGTTTTTACGCCGCGGTCGTACGGTACTGGCGGTGCAGGATGCGATTGATGTGCCGGGTCGCGCGCCGGCCGATCCCGTGCGTTCGCGCCTACGGGCATCGAGCGTGTTGATGGGCTGGGGCATGGAAGATTCGCTGGAGCGCGCGGACGCCATGCGCTCCCGTGGATGGGGCGCCGCGACACGTCGCACGACGTACGCGCGGTATCGGCTGGGTCGCGGCGATGTTGCCGCGCTGGTTGGGCTTGCGGTGTTTGGTGCCGCTGCGGTGGCGGTGGCATGGACCGCGACAACGCAGTATTCGTTTTACCCGCAACTATCGGTGCCGGCGCCGTGGCTGGGCTATGTCGTGTACGCTGCCTGGATGATGCTGCCCTGCGTGTTGCATGCGATCGATGAGAAGAGGTTCGGCTGATGGCTCGGTTGGATAGGGGACCGGTGTCGGGCGCGGCATACGGCCCGGATATGCCGGCGATTGAGGTGCGGAGCCTGAGCTTTGCCTACCCCGATGCGGATGCTGCGGTGCTCGAGGGACTCGACTGGTCTGTTCCCCAAGGTGCATTTGCGCTGCTTGTCGGCGGTACCGGATCGGGTAAGTCGACGTTGCTGTCGCTACTCAAGCCCGAGATCGCTCCGGCGGGCGAGCGCACTGGCGAACTGCTCGTGCTGGGCGAGAACGTCGCCGACATGGATGTGCGGGCATCGGCGGAGCGCGTGGGCTATGTGTTCCAGGATCCCGAGAACCAGATCGTGTGCGAAACCGTGTGGCACGAGATGGCGTTTGGCCTGGAAAACTTGGGGCTAGCACGTGATGAGATGCGCCGTCGCGTAGCTGAGACCAGCTATTTCTTTGGACTGGAAGATTGGCTTCACCGCGATACTGACACGCTTTCGGGTGGTCGCAAACAGTTGCTGTCGTTGGCGGCCGTTCTGGCGCTGCGCCCGCGCGTGCTGCTGCTCGACGAGCCCACGTCTCAGCTCGATCCCGTTGCCGAGAAGAATTTCCTGCACGCGCTGTTTCGTGTGAATCGCGAGCTGGGCTGCACGGTTGTTGTGGCGACGCATCAGCCGCGCCCAATGCTCGAATACGCGACGTGTGCGTACCGGATTGAGGACGGTCGCGTGCGCGAGGTGGCGGATATGGCTTCTTTGGGACGCCGAGAATCGCTGTTTTCCGACGACATGTTGGGGTGGGGTGCCGTCCGATGTGCAAAAAACGGAGTATTCAGCAGGCGTGAGGACAATTTGGGCTCTCTGGAGCCGCCCGGGGACGTATCGAGCGCGAAAAAAAGTTCAGAATTGGACAAATCGTCCGAATTTGTGGCGCAAACGTCGCTCGAGAACGGCTCGGAAGCCTTCCCGCGCACGGATGGGAGCAGAATACTCCAAAAAATGCACGGCGGGTCGGCTACCACCCTGGCAGGGAGCTGGTTTCGCTACGATCGCGCGGGCGGTTGGGTGCTGCGCGGGCTCGACGTGGCGTTTTCGGCCGGTGCGGTGCATGCAGTCGTGGGCGGAAACGGCTGCGGCAAGTCGACGATGCTTTCGGTGCTGGCCAAGACCGCCAAGCTGCAGCGCGGCCGCATGGTGCGCGGAGCGGCCTCGGCGGCGCTGTTGCCTCAGAATCCCAAAGCATTGCTGGTTGCCGAGACGGTTCGCGATGAGCTGATGGAATGGGCCTCGACCTGCGGATATGACGAGAACTTGGCGCGGGAGCGTGCGGCGCAACTGGGATTGGACGGCCTGGAGACGCGTCACCCCTACGACCTCTCGGGCGGACAGCGCCAGCTGCTCGCGCTGGCAAAGCTGCTGCTGATTGGCCCCGAGCTGCTGCTGCTTGACGAGCCCACGAAGGGCTTGGACCTGGAGAGCCGCCGCATCATCGCCCGCGCCCTGCGTGACCATGCGAAGGCTGGCGGCACCGTCATCATGGCTACGCACGATTTGGACTTTGCCGAGCAGGTAGCCGACGACGTCGCCATGATGTTTGACGGCGAGATTGCCTGCATGGAGTCCCCGGCCGACTTCTTTGCCGACAACGTGTTCTATAGGGCGTGATGGGATGACGGACTGTCGTTTCTCGCGCTTGCTTGCAAAACTGGAGATCCCGCTGTTGTTGGCGGTGCCGGCGGTGATGGCTGCGGCGTTGCTGTCGGGTGTTGAGCAGGCAGCATTGGCCATGCTGGTTGTGGTGGCGCTGGTGCTCGCGCTGTTCTTTGCGGGTTACGAGGCATCTCGTCCGGGTTTGCGCCAGATTATGCCCACGCTGGTTCTGGCAGCATTGGCCGCGGCGGGGCGCATCTTGTTTGGCCCCATTCCCGACTTTAAACCCGTGAGTGCCATCGCCATTATCGCCGGGGCGACACTCGGTCGTCGTAACGGCTTTATGGTCGGTGCGTTGGCGGCGCTGACCAGCAATTTCTTTTTTGGGCAGGGCATGTGGACGCCGTGGCAGATGTATGCCTGGGGGCTCGTGGGATACGTTGGCGGTGCGCTGGCGCATGCCGGCGCTTTTGATCGCGCCGATGGCACCGTGCGTATGCCGGCGCTGCTGACCTACGGCTTTGCTTCGGGTTTGCTGTACGGCGTTGTGATCAACGCCTACGACATTATCGGTTTTGTTCAACCGCTCACGTGGGCGGGTGCCATGGCACGTCTTGCCACGGCAGTGCCGTTCGATATCACACACGGCCTCGCGACCTGCGTGTTCTTGGCTGCCTTGTACAAGCCTTGGTGCCGTCGCATTAACCGTGTCGTCGTGAAATACGGGCTGTAAGGCATTTCGCGTTCCCTCACGAACTTGCGGTGGAATGGTTCTCGTTTTTGGCTATTTGCTGCCCAAACAGGAACTATTCCACCGCACCTTATAGGGGGAGAGGGGCCACATAATCTGTTTTCCTCTGTCCCCCCAGGAATTACTTGGGGCTAGAGTTCTAGCGTGAGGGTGACGGGGCAGTGGTCGCTGCCGAAGATGTCGCCGCGGATGCCGGTGTCGCGTACGTTGTCGGCGATTGCGTCGCTTA
>URRN01000183.1 GCA_900550185.1 uncultured Collinsella sp. | reverse complement strand
CAGATATGATGCGTTTGCACAGGATGTTTCCGGCGAAGTTTGGTCTTGCGCTTATGCTGGCGTTCGGCCTTCTCTTCGGTGTCTTTCTAAAAAACGGAACAACGTTGCTAGCCTCTGGCTATGGCGTTTGTGGGGAGGATATTGGTTTCATCTGGAATGCAATCGATCCTTCTGCGCCTGATGAGTCCCTTACGCGCAGCGCTTTTGCCGGTACATCCCTGTTCGTTCCGCTCATCGTTTGTTTGGCGCTTTTACAGGAGCGCGGCTATGAAGAGGGATGCCGAATTTCTTCAGCAAGAGGTCTTACCCGCTTTTATGGGGTTCTAGCACATGCGCTTTCGTCTGCTTTAATAATTGGCGCAGCATATAGTGCGCTTTGCTTTCTTCTGTTTGCAATAGCCATAATACGTGGAGGGCATAGCTACGCGCATGGCATGCTGGCTGCATTTTTGCCTGCAATGATAGTCAACACCGTATTGGTGATATCGATTGCGCTGGAGACGGTGACCATCTATCGGATTACAGGCAGCGCTGTATTGAGCGGGGCTGCAATAATAATCGGATTTGTCATGAGCTTGACGCTCTACGGAGCCTTCCTTCAGGCACCTATACCATCCTTGCGATGGATCTTCTTCCTTCCTGGGCCGTACCTTGGAGTCGGATGTGCCCTTGGGTATAGCGATATGGGGCAACTGGCGCTTCTGGGCTATGGCGTGGCAGCCAGCTGTTTATCGGTATTGATTTACGCGCTCGTGAGCTTTCGTGCTGGGGGTGTGCTCAATGGCTCGTCAGATTAAAAGATTCCTCCATTCAGAATTGAAGCACGTGAGTAAATGGACGTACGCCTTAATCCCGGTAATTTATGCGTGCATGGTGGTATTGCAGCTTAATTCTTTCCCGATGTGGTTCTGTAGTCTCCGTGAGAACAGTTTCTTGGGCTTTTTCCCAGACCCGACGCTTCTGCTATCGGCGGAGGATGTCCTTCTATTTGGTAATGCAGAGGTTTTTCGCGGTCTGCTGTTCAACGTAGCCCCGTTGGCTCATGCATTGTTCTTTCCGTTCATCGCGGCTTGTATTGTGCCGCGCTTTGTCAGTTCGGGCTTTGTCGAGGAACCGTGGGGGCTGTCGGAGGCTCGGGGAGGGAAGCGGGCGTGCGCTATCGTTGCGCGAACGGTGCTGTCTTCTTTCGCCCTATTGGGCGCGTTTATCCTGTCAAGTGTCGTTTTGTACTGTCTTAACTGTGTAATCGTTTTGGATGCTCAACAGTGTTTCAACCTGAATATGTTTTGCTATCGACTTCTTCTGGCGAGTGCCGTCTGCCTTGCATATGTGGTCTCTTGCGTGATCGTTGTTTCCTATTTTGGGTCCGGCTTCGGTCCTATTGGCATGCTGTTGCTTGTCAATGTCGTAACGCTCTACATACAGGTCGGAGCCAATTCCATGCTTCCGTTTCCGTCCTCGATGCTCATGTGGATTTGCGGCGTGACCCCGTTGGGGGATGGTCAATGCACCTCGATTTTAATTGACTGCCTCATAAACGTAGCAAGCGTTTTTGCCATCTGCTTTACCGTCGACCGATTGCGGTCGAGATTTCTTTGATTGTTTGTGAGGGATGAACATACCGAGCATATCAAATACAGGGGGGCGGGCACCGTAGTTGGTGTCCGCCCCCCTAGTATGTGAGGCTTTAGCCTGTGTGGTTCGTAAACTAGCGGGCCTGCTTAACCTTTGCCGCCGCCTCGACAAACGACTTCCACAGGTTAAAGTCGGTCTCGAGCGTCTTCCACGTGTACTCGGGATGCCATTGCACGCCCAAGCAGAATGGCTGGCCTTCGACCTCGATGCACTCGGGAACGCCGTCGGTTGCCTTGGCGACCAAGCGCGTGCTTTTACCCAGACGATCGACGCAGCAGTGGTGTGCGGAGTTGGTCTGGATCAGCCTGTGCCCGCCAACCGCGCGCTCCAACAGCGAACCCGGCACGACCTCGACGGGATGCACGGGGTCGTTGAGCACGTGGGTATGGCGCCACTGCGTGCGGCCCTCGCGAGCGCCCAGGCTCGGCACGTCCATGCACAGGGTGCCGCCAGTGGCGACATTGAGCAACTGCGTGCCGCGGCAGGTGGTAAAGAGCGGCTTTTTGGCGCGGAGCACCTCGCCGACCAGCTTAAACTCAAAGCTATCGCGGATCTCGCAACAGAGGGTGGGGTCGTAGGGTCGATCATCGCCCCAACATTTGGGATTGACATCGGGGCCGCCGGGAATGGCGATGCCGTCGGCGATATCGACGTAATGACGGATGACCTCAATGTCCTCGGTGATGGACATCTGCAGCGGCAGGCCGCCGGCGGCAAGGATGGCATCGACAAAGACGCTTGCGATTTCCTCGTTGGGGGAGAGCGTCTCGCTTAAAAACGGCTTTGCATCTTCCCAACGCGGCGCGACGAGGATGAGCGGACGGTCGGCGGGGGCGACGTCGACGTGCGGGGTATAGGACGAGGAAGTACGGGTTCCGATCATAGGTGTTGCTTTCGAATCCGGGTGGACATGGCGCAGGGCGGCGCGGGGCAAACGCTGCAGATGAATGTGTCCCGCGTGGCAATTGGGTTAGTGGCCCTTGATGGAGTTGAGGAAGTCTTGGGCGCGCTTGGTCTGGGGATGGTCGAAGAACTCGTCGGGCGTGCCGGTCTCTACGATCTGGCCGTCGGCCATAAACACGACGCGGTCGGCCACGCGGCGGGCAAAGTTCATCTCGTGCGTAATCACGATCATCGTCATGCCCTGCTGGGCCAGGCGGACCATGACCTCGAGCACCTCGTTAATCATCTCGGGGTCAAGGGCGCTTGTGGGCTCGTCAAAGAGCATGGCCTTGGGCTGCATGGCAAGCGAGCGGGCGATGGCTACGCGCTGCTGTTGGCCGCCCGAGAGCTGTGCGGGCACCTTGTCGGCCTGCTCGGCAACGCCCACGCGGCTCAACAGATCCATGGCGCGCTCGCGGGCCTCGTCCTTGGAGACGCCCAGCACATCGACCGGTCCCAGCATGACGTTCTGCAACACGGTCATATGCGCGAACAGGTTGAACTGCTGAAACACCATGCCCAGCTCGGCACGCATGCGGGCAAGATCCTTGCCTTCCTGCGGCAGGGGCTCGCCCTCGATGAGAATCTCGCCCGAGTCGATGGTCTCCAAGCGGTTGATGGTGCGGCACATGGTCGATTTGCCCGAGCCCGAGGGGCCGATCACGACGACAACCTCGCCGCGATCGACCGAGAGATTAATGTCGTTGAGGACGTGCAGATCGCCATAGTGCTTATCGACGTGCTTGAGCTCAATCAGCGGCTGATTGCCGGTGGAAGAAGTGCTCTGTGCCATGGTGCTCGGCTCCTTATGACTCGAAATGGTAAATCGTTAGCGAATGATGGTCGCGCCGGTCTTGTGCGAGACGTAGACGGCGGCCTTGTTGATTGCAACGTTGATGAGGATGTAGATGACCGCGATCACCAGATAGACCGACAC
Organism: uncultured Collinsella sp.; assembly: GCA_900550185.1. Classification (GTDB taxonomy): domain Bacteria; phylum Actinomycetota; class Coriobacteriia; order Coriobacteriales; family Coriobacteriaceae; genus Collinsella. The sequence goes on along the minus strand of URRN01000183.1, from coordinate 199 downwards.
GAGGGCGTCGTAGTTGGTAATGAGTACGCGGGCGTTTTGCATGAGGTCGGGGTAGCTCACCACGTAGGCGACGGTGGTGTCTTTGACGACGACTACAAGCTGCGAAATCAACGACGGAATGATAAAGCGAATCGCCTGCGGCAGCACGATTTTAAAGGTGATTTTAGCTTTGGAGAGACCGAGTGCCTGGGCTGCCTCG
>URRN01000182.1 GCA_900550185.1 uncultured Collinsella sp. | reverse complement strand
ACGAGCCCACCACCGACTGAAACGACCCGATTGGACACGCGCCCGAGGCAGCCGGACACGAGTAGCAGTTGAGTCCCGGCACGCAGACGGCCTTACCCGCCCCCTGGTAGATACCTCCCTTGGCAAAGTTGGGCAGATGAATGTTGGTCGCGAGCGTCGCCGCCGCCTGAATCAATCCACGAAATCGCGCCAAAAGATGCGATACGGTGTTTTTTCTTTTATCCAATTCCGATACACTCCAAGCACAGCCTGATTGCCTTGGCCAGCACGGCATCCGCCTCGCCGCGCATAATTCCAAAGCCAACCATGGCTACCCCAACGATCAGCAAAGCCACCTGCGCCACAGGCTTAATCGCTTTGAACAATCTGACCACTCCTTTCGTTTCGCGACCCATTGGACCATACCGACTATAAAATCCGTGTTAAGCGTGAATGACTATGCAAGGAGAACGTTATGCGCATCTTGGTCGTCGAGGACGAGCGGGCGCTGTGCGATGCGATCGCACGCAGCCTGCGCAACTTGGCCTATAGCGTCGACTGCTGCTACGACGGGCAGCAGGCCCTCGATCTGCTCGATGTCGAGACCTTTGATCTTGTCGTGCTCGACCTCAATCTCCCCCATGTCGACGGCATGACCGTGCTCAGGCAACTCAGAATTACCGATTGTGAGACCAAGGTGCTTGTGCTCTCGGCACGTGGCGAGGTCTCCGACAAGGTAGCGGGGCTCGATGCAGGCGCCAACGACTACCTCACCAAGCCGTTCCATCTTGACGAGCTGGCGGCACGTATCCGCAGCCTCACGCTCAGACGCTTTACGCAAAGCGATGTTGTCCTGACCTGCGGATCGCTGAGCTTTGACACCAAAGCGCGCGTCGCCTCTGTGGGCGACGAGCCTCTATCCCTCACGCGCAAGGAGACCGGCATCTTGGAATATCTGATGCTCAACCAGGGGCGACCGGTAAGCCAGGAGGAGCTCATCGACCACGTATGGGATAGCAGTGTCAACAGCTTTAGCAACGCGACCCGCGTGCATATCTCGTCGCTGCGCAAAAAGCTACGCGGCGCGTTGGGGCACGACCCCATCCGCAACCGAATCGGCGAGGGCTACGTTATGGAGGACGACGAATGAAGCGACTGTCCCTGCAGTGGCGCATCACGTTGATGACAGCTTTGCTGATATGTTTGACCTGCGTACTTATGAATTGCCTGGTTGGCTACTCCGGCATGCGCTACATGGACTCAATCGGTACTGAAATGTCGGAGCATAGCAAGGTGGAGGCGGCCTCACCCAGCTCGTTCGACCCGACGAGCAAGGAGCTCGACGATGAGCTGACCATCGTCGTGAGCGACGCCCAAGAATCGTTTGGCGCGACGAGCTGGTACATAACCGCAGCGGTGACGCTGCTCGGTGGCGTCCTGGCCTACTTTGTGAGCGGGCATGCGTTGCAGCCGTTGCGCTCCTTTGCGGCACAAGTCGAGAGCGTGCGGCCCGATAACCTCGCCGACACAAAGATCAGCGAGGATGTGCCCTCTGAGCTTAGGCGTTGCAGCGCGTCGTTTAACGACATGATTGCCCGCCTTGACGAGGGATTTTCCGCGCAAAGACAGTTTACGGGCAATGCAGCGCACGAGCTGCGCACGCCCCTCGCGCTTATGCAGGCCCAGGTTGAGCTGTTTTGCGCCGAGCACCCCGACGCCGATGCAGATACAGCGCGTCTGCTCGGGCTGCTGCAAGAGCAGACCGAGCGAATGACGCACATGACAAAGACCCTGCTCGAGATGAGCGAGCTGCGCAGCGTCCCCTGCAACGATGCGATTGACCTGGCGCCGATGATCGAAGAAGTGCTCACCGACCTGGCGCCCCTTGCCGAGCAAAAGGGCATCGCGCTCGCAAGCGAGGGCGACGCGCAAACGACCGGCAGCGACACGCTGATCTATCGGCTGCTGTTCAACTTGGCCGAAAACGCCATTCGCTACAGCACGCCCAACTCGACCGTGCGAATCAGCGCCCGCGTCGAGGGCGACCGCGTGCTGCTACGGGTGCGCGACCAGGGGCCGGGCATTCCCGAGCAATACCAGACGAGCATCTTTCAACCCTTCTTCCGCGTCGACAAATCGCGCAGCAGGGCATATGGCGGCGTGGGGCTGGGGCTTGCGCTGGTCTGGGAGATCACCGCACTCCACGGCGGCAGCATCGAAGTCGAAGAGAGCTCAGAGAGCGGAACGACTATGCTCGTGACGCTTCCCGCTCGCGCGCTCGGCTCATCAAAATAACGAACGGGACGGCACGCCGTGTGGCGCACCGTCCCGCACATAACATCTGTGATGTGACAAAGGGACTGCCCCTTTGTCACATCTGCTAGTTCTCGTCGCCCACCAGCTGAGTTAGCTTACTCCCACTCCACCGTACCGACGGGCTTGGGCGTGAGGTCGTAGCATACGCGGCAGATGCCGGGAACCTCGGCGGTGACGCGAGCGGTAATGCGCTTGAGCAGCGCCCAGTCGAGCTCGGGTACCTCGGCGGTCATGACGTCAACGGTGTTGATGCAGCGGATGATGCAGGGCCAGTCGTAGGCGCGTTTACCCTCACGCACGCCGGTTGCGCGGAAGTCGGGCACGACGGCAAAATACTGCCAGATGGTCAGACCGGCCTTGTCGATCTCCTCGCGCACGATGGCGTCGGCTTCGCGCAGCGCCTCAAGACGGTCGCGGGTGATGGCACCAAGGCAGCGGACGCCCAGGCCGGGACCGGGGAACGGCTGGCGCTCAACCATGTTCTCGGGCAGGCCGAGCTCGCGACCCACGACGCGGACCTCGTCCTTGTACAACAGTTTGACGGGCTCGCAGAGCTCAAACTGCAGATCCTCGGGCAGACCGCCCACGTTGTGGTGAGCCTTCACGCCGTCTTGGGACTCCAGGATGTCGGGATAGATGGTGCCCTGGGCGAGGAAGCTGACCTCATCGTCAACCTTGCGGGCCTCCTCCTCGAACACGCGGATAAACTCGGCACCGATGATCTTGCGCTTGGCCTCGGGCTCCTCGACGTCCACGAGCTTATCCAGGAAGCGATCGGTCGCGTCCACATAGACCAGGTTAGCGTCCATCTGGTTCTTGAAGACGTCGATGACCTGTTCGCTCTCACCCTTGCGCATCAGGCCGTGGTTCACATGCACGCAAATGAGCTGCTTGCCGATGGCCTTGATGAGCAGGGCCGCGACAACCGAACTGTCGACGCCGCCGGAAAGAGCCAGCAGGACCTTCTTGTCGCCGATCTGCTCGCGGATTGCAGCGACCTGCTCATCGATGAACACCTGGGCAAGTTCGGGAGTGGTGATACGCACCATGTCGTCGGGACGCTTGTTGGGATCCATGCAGAGCTCCTTCTCGATTCGATGGAAATGCGCCGCGCGTATGCAGACGCACCGTCATATGACCTCATTATATGCAGAACGAGATGCGTTTCCCATCGCTGCGACAGAGCTTTTTGCAGGGGCGGCAGTTTTTCTATATCCCAAGGTCAGCTAGACTTCGGTAGCCACCTTGGGAGCATCGCCAATAGACTCTTCCTTTATACGTTCGGCACAATCGTAGGCGATACCCACAAATTCCAGTCCCGAGCAACAAGAGTACAATTGCTGCTAGTGTTGCCAGCTGTTGGGAGATGGAAGATGGACTGCGATGGCTACCCGCGCATTCCCATGCCGTTGATGTGCACCGCCTTTGTGCCGGGGCAGATTGACGCTGCGGT
>URRN01000181.1 GCA_900550185.1 uncultured Collinsella sp. | reverse complement strand
CGCCGGGCGCCGGTAGTGCCCAAGATTGCCTTGAAAGACAAGGGCATAGGCCTTACGGCCATGCCCGCAGGCTTGAAAGGCAAGGTTGGGTGCTACTGGTGGTCGGCGATATAGCCCAAAGCGACGGCGGTATAGGCCGCGGCACCGAGCGGCAGCTCGACGTCGTTAAAGCGCGCCTTGGGATGGTGCTGGGCAAAATGCTCATCCGTATCGGTTACAGCGGCGCCCACGGTAAAGTACGCGCTCGGGATCTCGCTCGAGATAAGCGCAAAGTCCTCGCTCGCCATGGCGTGGAACAACGGCAGGAAAGCTGCCTTGGGCAATGTCGCACCCACATAGCCCAGCGATGCCTGGGTCATATCGCCATCGAGTACGAGCGGCGGAACATCCGAGAGCGTCTCGATGGTCGCCGGCGTGCGATACGTTGCCGCTACGCCATTGACGACCTCGGCGATGCGGGTCTTAAGATGCGCCATGAGCTCGACGTCAAAGCCGCGCAACGTTCCTTCGAGCACGCAGGTGTCGGGAATGACGTTTGCCGCCTGTCCGCCGGCAAACTTACCCACGGTGAGTGCGATCTCCTTGGCCGCCGGCACCTCGCGGGAGATGAGCTCCTGAAGCGCCAGATGCACATGGACGCCAGCCGTGATGGGGTCGATGCAGATCTCGGGGCTCGAGCCATGGCCGCCCTTGCCCTGCAGTGTAATGCGGAAACCGTATACGCCCGAAAGCGCCGGGCTCCCATAGAGCACCAGGCCGAGCGGCGATTGGCTGTTAACATGCATGGCAAAAGCCGCCTGGGGACGCGGGTTCTGCAGAAGGCCATCGGCGATGGCAGCGCGTGCTCCCTCAAAGGTTTCCTCGCCCGGCTGGAACAGCAACTTAACCGTGGCGTTGGCATCAACAAGCTCTGCCTCGCGTGCTTTGAGCATACGAGCCGCACCAAGCAGCGCCGTCGCGTGCATATCGTGTCCGCATGCGTGCATGCAGCCGTTGGTGGATGCAAAGGGCTCGCCGGATTCCTCGGTAACGGGCAGGGCATCCATGTCGCCACGCAGCATAACGACCGTACCGGCCTGATCGTCCGTGCACGTACCGTTGCCCTGGGCCGCCACGGCCGCACCGGCACCGATGAGGCCCACAACACAGGAGCCGTCGACGAGCGTGGCAAACGGGATGCTCATCTCGGTCAGACGTGCCTGGATATACGCAGAGGTTTGCGGAAGGCGATTACCCAACTCGGGCGTCTGGTGCAGGTCGTGGCGCCACGCAGCAAGCTTGTCTGCAAAAGCTTGAGCCTCGGCAACAAGACCGTCACCGATAGCGGCTTGCGCTGCCGGGGTGGCCTTGGGCGCTGGTTGCGGTTGAAAATCGGACAGAGCTGGTGCCATAGACGCCCTCCAGTATTATTTGTGCAGTAAACACTTTGATAGTCTAAAGTGCAAGGCATAACTGTAAGGGCGTTACATAAAAAACGCCGCCCCAGGAGGGCGGCGCAACAAGTTGTTTACAATTGCGGGCGCGGCTTTTTGCGCAAAAAATCGAAGTGAGTCTCGCTCAAGATAATCGACAGGAAGATAAGCACGAAGCCGGCGAGCAGACGCGAGGTGAGCGCCTCCCCCATCAGCAGCACCGAAAACAACACGCCCGAAGGGGACTCCATCGAAAGGAGCAATGAGCCCGTCGAGGCCGGGACATGCGCCAGGCCGACGTTTTGGATGAGCAGAGCCGCGCATGTGCAGCCCACCGAGAGAAACGCCATCGCGCTGATAAAGCTCGGCGTCCACACGGACAGAGGCGCTTGGGTCTCGAATAGCAGCGACGTTGCCAGGCTCAGCACGCCGTTACCCACAAACATCCAAAACGTGATGACGTTGATGTCCATTTTGCGACCGTACTTGGCAGTCACCGCCATCTGGATGGCGAAAAAGGCCGCACCCGCCAGCGTAATGACGTCACCGATGTTGAATTCAACGCTATCGAGCGCCACCAGGCCAATGCCCGCCAAGCACAGCAGCGCCGCGCCCAGGTTATAGCGGGTGAGTTTTTCGCCGCTCAGAAAATAGCTCGCGAACGGCACAAGGATGCAATACGTGCCCGTCAAAAAAGCATTCTTGCCCGCCGTAGTATGTGCCAGACCGACCGTCTGCAACGCATAGGCCGCCCACATGAGCACGCCCATACTCAGGCCAACGATCAGGTTGCGAGCGTTGAAATGTGCAATGATGCGCTTGTGGAAGACGGCAAACATGACCAGCGCTGCGGGAAGAAAGCGAACATAGAGCAGTTCGAACACCGGGATGGTGTCGAGCGCGTCCTTCATAGTCGTAAAGGAGTAGCCCCAGATAATCGCCACCGAAAGCAGTAGAACTTTCCAGAACAGCGGCGAGCGAGCACCGGCGCCACGGGAGATGCCGCCCGCACCCAGGTCCTCGCGAGCAACAGGGCTATCGGGCAAGTTTTCGATTTCGTTGGCAGCGTATTGGGCCATGGAACATCCTCACACTCAAACTGGGCGTGGTGTCCGCACGCGTATGGCTGCGTGCCGCCTCATGGTCAAATAAAAACGGGGCGCACCGGACCCCCGGCACGCCCCGCTACTGTAGCAACAACCAGCGTTGCATCGCAATCCAGCCCACTAAAGCGTTTTGTTCCGCCGTTCTACCGAACGGCGGACCGGCCGACGCTGCGCGAGCCGCATTCACACCAATCTGACGTTCAATTTCAAGGGCGCGACCAGAAGGTCAGCGCCCTTTCATTTCACGTCACCTTGGCGCAAATGCGGCTCGCTCGCTGACATTGCCGCAGCATCAGCGTTTACATTGTTGCGCTAGATTAATTTAGTACTCTCCAGCTTTTCGATAATCCAGTCGTTGGCTTTGATGACCGGACGGCGGAAGACCACACCCAGCGCCAGCGACGGAATCAGATAGCTCGCCAGAATGCCCAGCTCAATCCAGTACTCCATATGGTAGGCACCGGCCATGGCGGCATGCATGGCGTTGATGCCGTGGGTAAACGGCAGGAACGGATATATCGCCTGGAACACGGGACCGGTCATCTCGATGGGGAACGTGCCGCCCGAACCGCCGACCTGCATGACCAGCAACACGACGGCAAGCGCCTTGCCGATATCGCCAAACGAAACCGTAAGCGTATAGACGATATTGGAGAACACGAGACTCGCGATCCAACCTGCCAGCACAAATTGCAACGGATCGTCGCACTGGATGCCAAAGAACAGGATGTCGCCCGCGCACACGAGCGTTGCCTGCAGCAGCGCCAGACCGCCAAAGAACAGGTAACGGCCCAGGTAGATCTCGTGCAGGCGCACGGGGATGAGCTCGTTGATAAGCTCATCGTCAACCGACACCTTCATCATGGCCGCCAGCACGATCGAGCCGACCCAGAGCGACAGAATCGTGTAGAACGGCGCCATGGCCGAGCCGTAGTTGCGGATCGGATAGACCGGTTTGCGATCGAGCGCGACGGGACCGGAAAGCGACACGGCCAAACCCTCGGGATCGTTGCCAATCATCGTCTTGATCGTGGCAAGGTCGTCCGACATCAGGGCGCCATCGAGCTCGTCCTTAAACGCGCTGATCTTGTCCGACGCCTCGCCCAGCTGATCAGAAGCCTTGTTGACCAGCTTTGCAGCCTTGGAGAGGCCCTTTGCCAGCGAACCGGATGCGTCGGTCAGGCCGCCTACGGCGCTATCCAGGTCGCCCGAGATGCCATCAAGCGAGTCCAGAATGCCCGAAACCGTCTTCTTGAGCTCCTTGGCCTTAACCGAGAA
>URRN01000180.1 GCA_900550185.1 uncultured Collinsella sp. | reverse complement strand
GCACGGGCAAGACCGAGCTCGCCAAGACGCTCGCCGAGTATCTCTTTGGCAGCAAAGACGCGCTCATCAGCTTCGACATGTCCGAGTTCGGTAGCGAGTTCGAGGTCTCCAAGCTCATCGGTAGCCCTCCGGGCTACGTCGGTCACGACGAGGGCGGCCAGCTCACCAAGGCCGTTCGTCGCCACCCGTACTCGGTCGTGCTGTTCGACGAGATCGAGAAGGCGCACCCCGATATCTTCAACATCTTGCTGCAGGTGCTGGAGGAGGGCCGCCTGACCGATAGCCAGGGCAAGACGGTCGACTTCCGCAACACCGTGATCATCATGACGTCCAATGTGGGCGCCCGCGAGATTGCGCAGGATGCGAGCGTGGGCTTTGGCACCACCGGCGAGCAGGGTCTCACGTCGAGTGAGATCCGTGGTCGCGCGATGGGCGAGCTCAAGCGCCTGTTCCGCCCCGAGCTGCTCAACCGCATCGACGACATCGTGGTGTTCCAGAAGCTCTCGGGCGAGAATCTCACCAAGATCGCGCACCTGCTGGTGGACGACCTGCGCCAGCGTCTGATTGCCAACGGCATGAACATCAAGCTCACCGATGCGGCCTATGACAAGATCGTGGCCGAGGGCACCGACCTCACCAACGGTGCGCGTCCGCTGCGCCGTGCTATTCAAAAGCTCATCGAGGACCCGCTGTCCGAGGAGCTGCTGGCCGGCGAGTGGGGCGAGGGCGATACCGTCCTGTGCGACGTGGCCGATGGCAAGTTTGTCTTTAGCCACGGCACGGGCGAGATTCCGGCACCGCGTCCGGCAGGTACGCTCGGTGGCGATACCACCCCGGCGGCACCGCACACTGGCAGCGCCGCGCCCGTGAGCGGCGGCGTGACCTCGGGCCCCGGCGGCATGATGCAAGCCGGTTCCGGCGCGCTGTAGGGCGTAACATAGCTTTGCGAAGGGGCACTCCTGTCGGGGCGCCCCTTTTTTATGAGTAAATGGTGCTATACTCGAAATATAAATATGTATAGCAGAAGGAGCTAGCATGCCAATATCGGTACTCGACTCACGGCCGGTCCAGATGAATGTGCGCATGGATCGCCAACTCAAAGAGGCTGGGGACGCCGTGCTGGCGCATATCGGCATGACGCCGTCACAAGCTGTGAGGGAGCTGTGGCAGTACTTGACCGAGAACGGTCATATGCCCGTCGCAAAAAAGAATGATGACGAAGTCCTGCCTGACGACATACGATCGAAGGCGAGTTCGTCCCGCGTCTCGGAAGGGGCTGCGTTAATTTCGAATTTTTATGAGCGGTTCTCGATTCAGAGGCCGAGCCCCGATGAAGCCTTTGATTACGACGAGTTATACGATCAAATGATGAGCGAGAGATTCAGCGATTGGATCGAATTATGAGCGGCGTCGGAACGAAACGTGTGCTCAAGCTGTTGATCGACACGAACGTCTGGCTAGATTACTTTCTCGCTCGCACGAATGCGACCAGGCCGATAGTCGAGCTCCTTTCTCGCGCGGCGGAAGCGGAGGATATCGTCCTCTTCTCGTCCTCCCTGTCTGTCAAAGACGTCTATTACATTCTGGGAAGGACGATGAAGGCCGACGCCCGCCGTGAGGGGGCTCTCACTCCCGAAGCCATCGCCGGTGCCGACGAGACAGCGTGGGCGTGCGTTCGCCTGATTCGGCAAAAGTCGATTATTGCCTCGGTCGGTGCAGACGAGGTCTTCGACTCCTTTGTGTTCAAGTATCATCACAACGACTTTGAGGACGACCTGATGCTGGGCGTCGCCAATCGCATTGATGCCGATTACGTCGTGACAGAGGACAAAAATCTCATCAAACATACCAATGGTGTATGCATTAATGTTCAACAGGCGTTGAAGTTGGTTGAAGGGTCCAACGTCCCTTCGGCACGGCCCGTCTAACCTGCTTTATCTTGATAAAGTGGCGTTTCCTCGCCGTTAGCCGATGATGCGAGGGCGCTCGGCGTTTTCGACTGGTTTATGCACGCAAAGTCTGGGAATATACAAGTCGCATGTCTTACTGTCTAACCAGTTGCGCCAAGGAGGCACCATGGACTACAAGATCACCGGCTACGAGCCCGCCCAGCTGTTCCATTTCTTTGAGGAGGTCAGCGCGATCCCCCGTGGGTCTGGCAACGAGAAGGGCATCAGCGATTTCCTGGTCGCGTTTGCCAAGGAGCGCGGTCTCGATGTGTACCAGGACGAGGTCTACAACGTCATCATTCGCAAGCCCGCTTCTGCCGGCGCCGAGAATGCCCCGACTGTGATGCTGCAGGGCCACATCGATATGGTGTGCGACAAGTTGGGCTCTGTTGAGCACGACTTTACGACCGACGGTATCGACCTGGTCGTGAAGGACGGCGTCCTCACCGCTAACGGCACCACCCTGGGCGCCGACAACGGTATTGCTGTCGCTCTGATGCTTACTGTGCTCAACGACGATTCGATTGCTCACCCCGCCCTCGAGTGCGTATTCACCACCGATGAGGAGACTGGCCTGGTCGGCGCCGAGACGCTCGACAAGTCCCAGATTAGCGCCCGCACCATGATTAACCTTGACTCCGAGGAAGAGGGCGTTGCCACCGTCAGCTGCGCCGGCGGCGTCGTTGTTACCTACACCTGCCCCATCGTGCGCGAGCACAAGACCGGCAGCACCCTCACGCTCGACATCTCCGGCCTACTGGGTGGTCATTCCGGCAACGATATCAACCTGGAGCGCGGCAACGGCAACCTCATCATGGCCCGCATCATCGACCGCCTGATGGTCGCCGGCGAGCCCGCCATCGTTAGCTTTAACGGCGGCACTAAGGATAACGCCATCAACCGTGAGTGCAAGGCCGAGCTGGTTTACGCCGACTACGCTGCCGCCGAGGCCGCGGCCCAGATCGCAAAGGACATCATCGCCGACGTCACTGCCGAGCTCGAGGTCTTCGACCCCGGTTTTACCTGCACCGTCGAGATTGCCGACGACGCCGAGGTCGAGGCCATGGATCAGAAGTCCGCGCTTGCCCTCATCCGCGCCCTGCGTCTTGCCCCTAATGGCGTGATTCGCCGCAACGTCGCCACCGACGGCTCCGTCGAGGTTTCCTCCAACATCGGCGTGGTTGCCACCTCTGACGACCAAGTCAAGATCATGCTGTCCCCGCGCTCCTCGATCACCTCGCTGCAGAACGAGTTCAAGGACCGCCTGCAGACGCTGGCCGATGTCTTGGGCTTCGACGCCAAGTTCGAGTTCGAGTATCCCGGCTGGAGCTATGCCGAGCATTCGCCGGTCCGCGACGTCTTTGTCGAGAGCTATCGAGAGCTTTTTGGCTCCGAGCTGCGCATCGAGTCCATTCATGCCGGCCTTGAGTGTGGCCTGTTTGCCGAGGCCCTGCACGGCCTGGACGCCATCGCCGTGGGTCCGACGCTCTCCGATGTCCACACCCCGGACGAGAGCATGGAACTTGCTTCTGCCGAGCGCTTCTACGAGCTGCTTATCGACGTCCTCAAGCGCCTCGCTGCGTAAAGGTCGCACGAGCAGCAGTCCGAGCCACGTGCTAGCTGATTGTAAATGACATTACGAGAGGGGCATCCGAGCTTTTGCGACGGGTGCCCCCTCTCTTCTTTGAAGAAATAGGAAAATGATTGGCGTCTAGCCCATATCCGCCCTGATGAGGTCGAGGGTGCGCTGGCAGTTTTCGCGGACGGGGCCGAGCATATGCTCGCGCAGGTCTGCCATGCCGGGCAGGTCGGCGTATTCGTCCATGACCTCTTCCATGCAAATGGGCA
>URRN01000179.1 GCA_900550185.1 uncultured Collinsella sp. | reverse complement strand
ACGCAGAAACTCCGTCTTTGCCGAGTTGGCAGACGAGGCCTCACGCGCCGCCTTTGCCAGCTTGTCGCCATAGTCGCGCTCCCGCTGCAGCAAGTCCGTCAAACGTCGACGATCAGCGCGGCGGCGCACCGTCACAACAACGGCTATAACACCGCCGTAGAGCACCAGCACGCCGGCGGCAACAGCCGCGGCGACCTCAAAGTAGCGCTGCGCCGAGGCATAGGTGTACACATAGAATTTGTGCGCTTTTCCAAATGTGCCCAAATACCACTCGCCGTCGGCGTTAACCAATCTGACCTTACCAGCCAGGCATCGATCCTTAATACCGTCGACAATAAAGACATCCGTCGCAGGCAGATCGAACACGCCCAATACGGTGGGTTCAACGGCATTGGTCGCAACGACCTTGCCGTCGCTTTCGATCACGATATTGCCGCTATCGATGGTTTCATAGCCATCAAGCAAGCTCTGCAGTTTGAGTGTATTGCTTGCAACCGCTTTCGCGCTCTGATGCCTTACCGCGACAACGATGCCCTCGCCATCCTGCCGAGTCACGCAGCCAATGTCTGCGACCGAATCATCCGCAAGCGTGATGCGGGCGGTATAGGACTTAAGCGGATGGGCTGCCACCTCCAGCACGGGTGCTTCCTTGAGATACGCAGCGAGCGACTCGTAGCCCACGCCATCCGTCGAGGACTCGGACACCAAATTGCCCGATGCGTCCGTCACGATCAGTGCGCTCACGTTGAACTGGTCGGCATATTGCTCCAGCATGGCGTTATCCACCGAACCGTCGCGCTCCATATCGCGCGCTGTCTCTCCTGCGATGTCCATAACGCGAATCAGGTTTTTGGTCGTATAGGCGCTATTGAACGCATCGTATGAAAGGCTCTGCGTCGCCACGTAATCGACAACGTCGGCAAAACGCTGCTCGGCTTGGGCCGTCGTGTAACCGTAGCTCATCATGCCGGCAACAACCGAGAGCGCTATCCCCAGCAGAGCGACAAGGAGCCATGCCCCTGTCGAACGATTGCCCCGCTCCTCTACGGCGTGGTCGGGTGCATCGATCATGACAGGCCCTCCATATTCAAAAATGGCGAAGGGTCATCAAAGTACTTTGACACCAGACGTTCCATGGTGCCATCGGCAAGCATTTCTTGGTAGGCACGGGTGAGTTTAACGTCGATGCCGCGCGTATCGTTGATATCGAAAGCGGTGCCCAAACCAACCTCTAGCAGCGGCTCATCCAAAATGCGATACGTCACACCATAGTCTTTTTCGTAGGTGAGCAGCGAGGACTCATGCGCGGCGATGGCGTCGACCAGACCTTCGACGAGCGCCGGGTTCAGGTATGAGCGGTCCGAAAAGCAGTAGAGCTCTTTGATCTGCGGAACGTTTTCATTTGTATGATTGAGCAAAATGTCCTCGGGCTTGGTGGTGGACTGGACCGCCACGACCTTATCCTCAAGATCGGCAAGCGTGTAGATATCGCTCTGGGGATCGACCGCGACCACCTGGCGGCTCGCAAGGTACGGGCCGGCCCAACGATACTCGTTTTCGCGACCCGTCATGCTAAAGCTGCCCATGACGCAATCGAGCTCGCCGCTCGCCAGCAGCTCTTGCTTCTTTTCCCAATCGATCAGCTGGTACTTTGGCTTGTAACCAATGCGGGCCAAAGCCTCGCTCAATATCTCGACATCCAGGCCAACGATATCGCCGTACTCATCGGTATACACAAACGGTGGATAGAGGTCGCTGCCAACATTGAGCGTCTTAAGGTTGTCGTCTTTGGCTTGCGAGGCGTCCAGGCCTTCTAATGCAGACGTCGAGGCTTCGTCATTACGCCCAGAACAGCCAGCTATCGCTACGACAAAGGCGCACGCTACCGCAAGCGCAACAAACAACGATATGGCAACCGAGCGACGGGGTCTTTTCATCGAGCTCCAGACGATCCTGTTTACAGACTGAAATGGTAAAAAATAATAGCAAACAAAACCACACGAGTGCCCAATGGTTGCAGGCGTTTTACCATGCGGGGCCTTCCAGCCGACTTGGCAGAAGGCCCCGCATGCAGTGCTCACTTACCGTGTATTAAAAACGTAGCGGTCCAGGCGGTCGCACGCCTCCCTTACGCGCGAAAGCGGCAGCGCCAGATTCACGCGAATGTGGCAGGGTCCGTGGAACGGGCGGCCGTCCTGATACCCCACGCCCACGCGTGCCCCCTCGTCGAGCAACCACTGAATATCGCGGCCATGCTCTCGGCACCACTCGGTGCAGTCCAGAAACACCATGTACGTGCCCTGCGGACGTGAATAGGACACACCCTCAAAATGCTCGTCCACGTAATCGCAGAAGTACTCGATATTGTCGGCAAGCACCTGGTTGAGCTCGTCCACCCACTCGTAGCCTTGCGGCTGGTAGGCACCGATAAGCGCATGCATGGAGAGGACGTTTATCTCGTTGTAGTGAGTCTTGTTGGACACGGCGCACACGCGGTCACGCAGCGTCTCGTTGTAGACAATGTGGTAGCTGCCGACCAGGCCCGCCAGGTTGAACGTCTTGCTCGGCGCATAGAGGGCAACCGTGCGCATGCGAGCATCCTCGCTCACCGACTGCGTCGGGATGTGCTTATGCCCCGGCAGGATGATATCGGACCAAATCTCGTCCGAGATCACCACGCAATCGTGCTGGCGATAGATGTCCATGGCGCGCTCGATCTCGTCACGCTCCCATACGCGGCCGCAGGGATTGTGCGGCGAGCAGAACACCGCGGCATGGATGTGGTTTTGGGCGAGCTTGCGCTCCATGTCCTCATAGTCCATACGCCACACGCCTTGGTCGTCGAGCTTAAGCGGGCTGTGGACAATGCGATAGCCCGCGGCTTCGATAGACTTGGTAAAGCCGATGTAGGTGGGGCTGTGGACCAGCACCGCATCGCCCGGCTGGACATACGCGCGCAGCGTCGACACAACACCGCCCAGCACGCCGTTTTCGTAACCGATATGTTCAGGGCGCAGACCCTCGACGCCATTGCGGCGGCTCTGCCATTCGATGATGCGGTCAGAGTACTCGGCACGCGGATTAAAGTAGCCAAACATGGGGTGCTGGGCACGCTGAATGATGTGTTCCTGGACCGTGGGCACCGTGGCGAAGTTCATGTCCGCCACCCACATGGGAATGCGATCGAAGCCCTCGTCGGGTGCGTTTGGAGCCATGCCGGGGATCTCACCCCAAGAATCAACGGCGATGGAGTCCATGCCGTGGCGGTCGATAAGCGAAGTAAAGTCGTATTTCATCCTGGGCTCCCATGCAAAGCGGATTGTTTTGGTAGGCGTTATTGTCCACCAGCATGGGCGGTTTTGGCATGGGGTTTGGCTCTTAATTTGACGGGTGCGGACGAATGGCTGATTAGTCTTGCGCGTCGTTGACGGCGACTACGGTTAGCCGGGTTTCATCGACCGTAAAAGATATGTCGAGCCCGGCGAAGGCCAAGTGATAAACACGGTTTGGCTCGTGCTTGCTGCCCGCGCGGCGCGGATCCTGGCGAAGAACCTCAACCAAGCCAGGAAGCTTTGTAGGCGGGACCATATCCTGCAGCGCTTGCGGAAACTCGACGTCGAGCTCTTGCCACGGCGCATCCTCAATCCAGCCGCCGGTCGCATCCGGGTGGCAATCCGCAAACGGAATGTAGGGCTTAATGTCGTAGATGGGCGTGCCGTCGCGCAGGTCGGCCCCCAACACATGGATGATGGGACCATCGTCGGTGAGCTCGACACGATCAAGCTTGACGCAGGTGAGACCGATGGGATTAGGGCGAAACGGACTGCGCGTGGCAAAGACGC
>URRN01000178.1 GCA_900550185.1 uncultured Collinsella sp. | reverse complement strand
TGGCCGTGGGATGGAACTTGACCAAGATCTCGCCGACCACGCCCACGCGCGGCTTGGCGCCCTCGCCCACAAGCGGCATGGTGTCGAACGCGCGGATGGCTTCGCGGCACAGCTTGGTGTAGTTATGCCTGTTGAACTTGGGCGCCAGCTTGCGAGCGCGCGCCATGTACTCCTCGTAGAGTGCGTTGGCAGCGCCGGGAGTGGCCTCGTACGGACGGCAACGATAGAGCATCTGCATCATCACGTCGCCAAAGAGCACCGCGTAGACCGCCTGCTTGAGCAGCGCCGGCGTAATCTTAAAGCCGGGGTTGTCCTCGCCGAGCGCCACAGCAGAAAGCGAGATCACCGGGATCTCGGGGTGGCCACTCTCGCGCAGGGCCTTGCGGATAAGTGCGATGTAGTTGGTGGCACGGCAGCCGCCGCCGGTCTGGCTGATAACCACGGCCGTCTTGGACAGGTCGTACCGACCGCTCTCGATGGCCTCCATGATCTGGCCCGTTACCAGGATCGACGGATAGCAAATGTCATTGTTCACATAGCGCAGGCCGGCCTCGACGGCGTCGTGGTCGGTCGAGGGCAGCAGCTCCAAGTTGTAGCCGGCACCACGGAATACCTCTTTGACCAGGTCAAAGTGGATCGGCGCCATCTGCGGGCACAGGATGGTGTAGCCCTCCTCGCGCATCTGCTCGGTAAAGGGGACCTTGGGCCACGCGGTCGAAGCACTCTCGCGCTGCGCCTCGAACGTGTACTTGCGGCTCGCGAATGCGGGGGCATCCGTGGAGGGCGCCACCGGCGCGGCATCGCCCTGCTCGTAGGCCTCGCCCGCGGCCGTGGCCTCGGCCAGGCGCTCGGCCTCCTGGTCCTTAAGCGCGGCCATGAGCGAGCGGATGCGAATGCGCGCGGCACCCAGGTTGGACACCTCGTCGATCTTGAGCACGGTGTAGATCTTGCCGCTGGCCTCTAGGATTTCCTGTACCTGATCGGTGGTCAGGGCATCCAGGCCGCAGCCGAAGGAGTTGAGCTGGATCAGGTCCAGATCGTTGCGCATCGTCACAAAACGGGCGACGGCGTACAGGCGGCTGTGGTACATCCACTGGTCGACGACGCGAATCGGACGCTCAGGCTTTACCAGGTGCGCGAGCGAATCCTCGGTAAAGACCGCAAAGCCAAAGCTCGAAATAAGCTCGGGCAGGGCGTGGTTGATCTCGGGGTCGTTATGGTAAGGACGGCCGGCGAGTACGATGCCATGGCCGCCGTGGTCCTCGACCCACTTAAGAGCCTCCTCGCCCATAGTCTGGATGTCCTCGTGGAAACGCGCATCGGCCTCAAAGGCAGCGTTGACGGCGGCATCGACCTCGGAGCGCGTGATTTTAGGACCGCGCACGCGACCGCGACCGGCCTCAGCATCGGCCACACGGTCGACGGCGAGCACCTGGTACAGGCGGCGCTTGAGCTCGGTCTTGTCGTGATACGGCACAAACGGATACAGGAACTCGATGTTCTGCTCGCGGATCTCGTCGATGTTGAGTGCCAACGCCGTGGGGTAGCTCATGACGATGGGGCAGTTATAGCAGTTGCCAGCCGTCGGATCCTCCTTGCGCTCCCAGCGCACGCACGGCATCCAGATGAAGTCGACATCGCGGTCGATAAGGTTCATCACATGGCCGTGGCTCATCTTTGCCGGATAGCACACGCTCTCGGACGGCATGGACTCGATGCCCGCCTGGTAGGTCTTCTTGCTCGACTGGTCGGACAGCTGCACGCTAAAGCCCAGGCGCGTAAAGAACGCATGCCAGAAGGGGTAGTTCTCGTACATGTTGAGTGCGCGCGGGATACCCACGGTGCCGCGCGGGGCCTCGTCGGGGCTCAGCACCTCGCGGTTAAAGAGCAGCTCGTTTTTCTTTTTAAAGAGGTTAGGAGCCTCGGTTTTTTGCTTTTTGTGGCCGGCACCCTTCTCGCAGCGGTTACCGGTAATGAAACGCCTGCCGCCGCCAAAATCGTTGACGGTGAGCTGGCAGTTGTTGGAGCAACGGCCGCAGCGGACGTGTTTTTGCGTCACGGTGAGGTGTGCGATGTCCTCGGCCGAGAGGATGGTCGAGGTGCCGTCGGCGCCGGCGCGGTCGCGGGCGAGCAGGGCCGCACCGTAAGCACCCATGCAGCCGGCGATGTCGGGACGCACGGCGTGCACGCCGGTGAGCTGCTCAAATGCGCGCAGCGTGGCATCGGACATAAAGGTGCCACCCTGAACGATCACCTGGCTGCCGATCTCCTTGGGGTCGCGCAGCTTAATGACCTTGAACAGGGCGTTCTTGATGACGGAATAGGACAGGCCGGCCGCAATGTCGCCCACCGTGGCGCCTTCCTTTTGCGCCTGCTTGACGCGCGAGTTCATAAAGACCGTGCAGCGGCTGCCTAGGTCGACCGGGGCCTTGGCATGGATGGCAGCGTTTGCGAACGCGCGCACGCCCATATTCATAGAGACGGCGAAGCTCTCGATAAAGCTACCGCAACCCGACGAGCAGGCCTCGTTGAGCATGATGTGCTCGATCACGCCGTCCTTGACGCGCAGGCACTTCATGTCCTGGCCGCCAATGTCCAGAATGAACTCGACGCCGGGCAGGAACGCCTTGGCGCCGCGCAGATGCGCGACGGTCTCGATCTCGCCGGAGTCGGCCTTGAGGGCCTCGATGAGCAGCGCCTCGCCGTAGCCCGTGGTAGTCACGTGGCCGATGGTGCAACCGGCGGGAATGTGGTTGTAGAAATCGGCCATGATGACCTTGGCCGTGCCCAGGATGTCGCCGTTGTTGTTGCCGTACCAGGTGTGCAACAGCTGGCCGTCCTCGCCCACGAGCGCGGCCTTCATGGTGGTGGAGCCGGCGTCGATGCCGATGAACACGCGGCCGGTGTAGCCGTCGAGCTTACCCTTGGGGACGACTTCCTGGTCGTGGCGGTTCTTGAACTCGGCAAAGTCCTCGTCGGTGGCAAAGAGCGGATCCAGGCGCTCGACCTCGGCACCCTGCGTGTCACCCAGGCTGTCGATGGCCTCGATAAGCTGCGGGAACGTGCTGAGCTTGTTGGACTCGTGCGCCATGGCAGCGCCGCTCGCCACAAACAGGTGGGCGTTTTGGGGCACAATGCGGTGCTCCTCGTCCAGGTTGAGCGTGAGGTAGAAGCGGTGGCGCAACTCGGAGAGATACTGCAGCGGGCCGCCCAGGAAGGCGACGTTACCGCGAATGGGACGGCCGCACGCCAGGCCCGAGATGGTCTGGGTCACGACGGCCTGGAAGATGGAAGCGGCGACGTCCTCGGGGCGGGCGCCCTCGTTGAGGAGCGGCTGCACGTCGGTCTTGGCAAAGACGCCGCAACGGCTGGCGATGGGATAGATGGTGGTGGCGTTGGCCGCGAGCTCGTTGAGGCCGCTCGCGTCGGTGTGCAGCAGAGTGGCCATCTGATCGATGAACGCGCCCGTGCCGCCGGCGCAGGTGCCGTTCATGCGCTGCTCGATGCCGTTGTCAAAGTAGATGATCTTGGCGTCCTCACCGCCCAGCTCGATGGCGACATCGGTGGCCGGGATGAGGGTCTCGACGGCGCGCTTGCTGGCGATGACTTCCTGGACAAACTCCAGGTCGAGCCACTGGGACAGCAGCAGACCGCCCGAGCCGGTGATGGCACAGGTCATCTGGGCCGTCGGCAGCACAGTCGCGGCACCCTCGAACAAGTCGCGGGCGCAAGCGCGGACGTCGGTGTGGTGGCGCTGGTACTTGGCGTAGACGATCTGGTTGTCATCGTTGAGCACGGCAAGCTTGACGGTGGTGGAGCCCACGTCGATGCCCAGGTGCAGGTTGCCGCGGGCGGCCTCGGAGTTG
>URRN01000177.1 GCA_900550185.1 uncultured Collinsella sp. | reverse complement strand
GCCTCGGATAGGCCTGTTTCGGTCCTGTTGATCATGCAATAGGTGCTCATCGTGTGCTTAAGGCTGTGTGTCAGGCGTTCGGCATCTGTTGTGGCAATGCCATACTGGGGGTGGGCAATATCCATCGGAGCGGCCGCCTCGGGAGCGTCCAGCGCTGCTTGGGCTGCCGATGCGCCCGCGATGCGCCCGAATACGATGCCGTTGGCGCTCGATAAGCCTCCGATGCGGTCGGCGCCGTGCATGCCGCCTGTCGCCTCGCCGCAGGCGTAGAGGCCCTCAACGCCCGTGTACGCGGCCTTGTCGATCCTGATGCCGCCGTTGGCGGCGTGGGCATACATCGCCACACGCATCTCGTCAGTCGGGGCGATGCCGTGCTCGTCTTGCAGCCAGGTGGCAAAGGTCTGCACAAACTCTGGGACATCCTCGCGGGGGAAGTCGTAGTGGAGTGCCAGGCCTTCGACACCTGCCTGATCGATGACGAGATCGATAGCGCGGGAGGCCAAACGTGACGTGAAGGGACCATATCCAGAGCGCTGCTCGAGCAGGTCGTCCAGCTTGTTGTCGGCAATATCTACCGGCTGGTCAACATGTACGTAGCGCCAGGTTTTCTCGTTGAAGACCAAGTTGCGCTTGGGCTCGATGAAGCCGGGCATCATCTGCATGAACTCTATATTAGTAAGGGACGCACCGTGCGCCAGCGCGATGGCCTGCGAGGAGCTGAGCACATCAGCCGACGTAAGGCTGCGCTCGAACAGGCCGCCTGTGCCACCGGTTGCGATGATCGTGGCCTTGGCAGCAAAGGGCACGATTCGATTTTCGGTGAGGTCGTAGAGCATGGTTCCGGTTATTCTGCCGTTCGTGTCCTCAACAAGGTCGATAAGCTCATGGCGGGGGAGCAGGCGAATGCCGAGCGACTCGATCCGGGTCGTCAGAGCGTCCTCAAGGGGCTTGCGGGTGAGGCCGCGCCACATGCGCGTCTTGTGGTCAAAGCAGGGGATAAACTGCTTTTGCTGAGCGCTCTCAGCGCTTTGCGGACGCTGGAGCTCAACGCCCAGGTCTTGCTCGAGCCAGTCAATCGCTTGGGGAATGCCGTGGACGAACGCTTGGACGAGTTCGGGGTCGGCGACGCCGCCACCGACGGTCTGGATGGTGTCGATGAGGTCTTGTTCGTCGTCTTGGTTAACGGGTCCGATAAGCCCCAGGCCCCAGGTTCCGGGGAAGAAGCTCGATCCACTCATAGTCTTGCCGGCGCTTGCCACAGCGACGGTTGCGCCCGTGCGTGCCGCTTCGATGGCGGCACAAAGGCCCGCAATGCCAGATCCAATTACCAGTACATCAGTCGATTCCATCGGATTCCTTTCTCGTCCGGCGCATTGTCGCACGGGTGATCGGCAATGGGGCCGCAAAGACTCGGCAAATCGGTAAAGGGCGCATATGGCAGGTAGGCGTCATGGGCGTTCTGATGCTCCATCTCATCACATCTCGTATATCGCCCCAACTGATATATCGGCATTAGCTACCCTGCGACAGTGCAAACAAAAAGAGCCGCCACCTTAAAAGGTAGCGGCTCTAAAGCTCAACTATATGAGCATCGCGCGGGCGCGATTAGGCCTTGAGGGCCTCCTCGACGGCGACAGCGCAAGCGACGGTGGCACCGACCATGGGGTTGTTGCCCATGCCGATGAGACCCATCATGTCGACGTGCGCAGGCACGGAGGAAGAACCAGCGAACTGGGCGTCGGAGTGCATACGGCCCATGGTGTCGGTCATGCCGTAAGAGGCGGGGCCGGCGCCCATGTTGTCCGGGTGCAGGGTACGGCCAGTGCCGCCACCAGAAGCGACGGAGAAGTACTTCTTGCCAGCCTCGAGGCGCTCCTTCTTGTAGGTGCCAGCGACGGGGTGCTGGAAGCGCGTGGGGTTGGTGGAGTTGCCGGTGATCGAGATGTCGACGTTCTCGTGCCACATGATGGCAACGCCCTCGCGGACGTCGTCGGAGCCGTAGCAGTTAACGGCAGCGCGGGGACCATCGGAGTAGGGGATGGTCTCGACGACCTTGAGCTCGCCCGTGTAGTAGTCGAACTGGGTCTTCACGTAGGTGAAGCCGTTGATGCGGGCGATGATCTGAGCGGCGTCCTTGCCCAGACCGTTGAGGATAACGCGCAGCGGCTTCTTGCGAGCCTTGTTGGCGTTCAGAGCCAGGCCGATAGCGCCCTCAGCGGCAGCGAAGGACTCGTGGCCGGCCAGGAAGGCGAAGCACTCGGTGTCGTCGGAGAGCAGCATAGCGCCCAGGTTGCCGTGGCCCAGACCAACCTTGCGGTCCTCGGCGACGGAGCCGGGAACGGTGAAGGCCTGGATGCCCTCGCCGATGATGGCGGCAGCCTCAGAAGCGGACTTGGCGCCACGCTTGACAGCGAGAGCGCAACCGAGGGTGTAGGCCCACTCGGCGTTCTGGAAGGCGATGGACTGGGTGTTGTTGACGATCTCACGCGGGTTGAAGCCCTTGTCGGTGCAGATCTGCAGAGCTTCCTCGAGGGAGGCGATGCCGTTGTCGGCGAGGCACTTGTTGATCTTGTCAGCGCGGCGCTCGTAACCTTCGAACGTAACAGTCATAGTTATTTCCCTCCCTTTCTACTCGTGAACCGGGAACACGCTGGCGACGGAGTGAGTCTCCTCGTCGGTGCGCGGGTCGATGTACTTGGCAGCGTTCTCCCACTGACCATAGTGGCCCATAGCGCCAGCGATGGCCTCCTCGGGGGTCTTGCCGGCCTTGACGGCGTCGGTGAACTTGCCGAGGTTCAGGAACTCGAATGCGATGATCTCGTTCTTGTCGTTGAGAGCCATGCGGGTGACGTAGCCCTGAGCGAGCTCAAGGTAACGAGCGCCCTTGGCCTTGGTGCCGAACATGGTGCCGACCTGAGAGCGAAGGCCCTTGCCGAGGTCGTCGAGGGAGGCGCCCACGGGCAGGCCGCCCTCGGAGAACGCGGTCTGGCTGCGGCCGTAAACGATCTGCAGGAAGATCTCGCGCATAGCAACGTTGATGGCGTCGCAGACGAGGTCGGTGTTGAGGGCCTCGAGGATGGTCTTACCGGGAAGGATCTCGGAAGCCATGGCGGCAGAGTGGGTCATGCCCGAGCAGCCGATGGTCTCAACGAGGGCCTCCTCGATGATGCCGTCCTTGACGTTCAGCGTGAGCTTGCAAGCGCCCTGCTGAGGTGCGCACCAACCCACACCGTGCGTAAGACCGGAGATGTCGGAAATCTCCTTAGCCTGGACCCACTTGCCCTCCTCGGGGATGGGTGCGGGGCCGTGGTATGCACCCTTGGCAACGGGGCACATGTTCTCCACTTCCTGTGAGTACTGCATGCCTCTCCTCTCTATCGTGTTGGCGTCCCGTCTGGGGGTCGTGGCTGGCGATTGCCGGGCGACCCTTCGAAAGGGACATGACATGCAACACCTATAATACCGCGAAATGCACGGAATATTCGGTGAACGGCTCAGTTTTCGTAGCGAGAAGTCCGGAAGTTTTAATTGAAACGGTTTAACCCTATGTTCTGTGGTCGCGAACTTCTGTAGAGGGGGTCCGTCTTGGGCAAGCTTTTGGTCAGCTATTGTAAGCGTTGCAGGGGCTGACCTGTTGCAACGGTGCCGTTCGCCGCCTATTTACTGCCTTTGGCCGCGCGAGTGTATTGTTTTGCGTGGATGTTTTGATGGCACGCTTCAATCGTGCTGTATTGGATGGCAAGCAGATCCCGGCGAAGGGAGCGCCATGCAGCGCGTTTGGAGAACGGTTACCGGCTTTTACCATGTCTGTGCTCGCGGTACGGGCAAGCAGCTCATCTTCGAGGGCGATGAAGACCGGTGGGAGTTTTTGGAGCTGATGCGCGAGTGCTGCCGCGAGG
>URRN01000176.1 GCA_900550185.1 uncultured Collinsella sp. | reverse complement strand
CTCGTAAGGTTACTCGGGGGCGCGTCCCGACGCTTTGCTCGCTACTGCGGACACCTATTCCGCCGTTCTAACGAACGGCGGCTGACTCGACGCTGCAAACGCCTCTGATGGCCAATCTGCCGTTCAACTTCGGGCGCATGGGCATAAGCCCTATGCGCCCTTGTTTCACGGCACCTTGGCTCATCAGAGGCGTTTTCGCTGACTATCCTCAACCTATACTGTTTTATTTTTCTATGAATGGCGGTTCTAAAAATGCCTAAGCGTTCCGGCTTGTATACCGTTCCTTTTGAGTTTGATTTGCTTTCGTTTGATGAGGCTGTTGGGCTAGCTGCTGATACGGGGCGGATTTCTGGGGATGCTGGTCCGCTGCTCGAGACGGTTATCGATATGCTCGATGAGCTGGGGCGTCCGGATGAGTATTTTGATTGCATTCAGGTTGCCGGTACCAATGGCAAGACTTCGACTACGCGTTTTTCGGCTGCCATTCTTCGTGGTGAGGGGCTCAAGACCGCACTGTATACGTCGCCGCAGCTGGTGCGCTATCCCGAGCGCATGGAGGTTGACGGGCGAGTTGTGAGCGACGATGCCTTTGCCCGTGGCGTTTCGGCGGCTGTCGAAGCGGGGCGTCGCGTGAATGCACACCGTGTGGCGGCGGGGGAGCGCGCCTATACCATCACGCCGTTTGACCTTTTGACGGCTGCCGCGCTTGTCGTGTTTGCCGAGGCCGCGGTGGATGTCGCCGTGCTCGAGGTTGGCATGGGCGGACGCTGGGATGCTACGAGTGCGACTGATCCCGTGGCCGTCGCCATTACGGGTATTGGGCTCGATCACACACGTATTTTGGGCGATACGCTCGAGGCCATTGCGGGGGAGAAGGCTGCGGTTATTAAGCCTGGGCGATTGGTTGTTTTGGGCGAGGGCACGCACGAGGCGAGTGTTCAGCGCGTGATGGATGCACGTTGTCGCGCGTGCGGCATTGTGCCGCTGGTGGTGAACCATGCCACGACCAAGGTGCCGGAGCACGTGGGCGATACTGTGGAGTTTAGCTGTACTACGCCGCATGCCATCTATACGTCGAGCATGGTCAAGCCGGCGTATCAGCCGCAGAATGCTGCGTGCGCGATTATGCTGTGCGAGGGCTATCTGGGTCGCGAGCTCGATCATGACAAACTCGATGCGTCGCTTATGGGCTGCCCCACGCCGGGCCGCTTTGATGTACTGGGAACCGATCCGCTCAAGCTGATCGATGCCTGTCATAACCCCCAGAGCTGCGAGAACTTTGTGAGCGCGTTGGACGAGATCGATCCGTGCGTGGAGAATCGCCCCACGCTGCTGTGCGCTGCGCTGGCCGACAAGGACGTGGCGGGCATCGTTGACGTGCTGATTCCGGCCTTCCCGCGCGTGGTCGTGACGCAGACCGATTCCAATCGCGCCCTGCCAGCAGAGGAGCTTGCCGCACTTGTGGACGCCGATAAGCTCGCGGGCGTATATCCGAGCGTGCCCGAGGCCCTCGCTGCCTTCGATGCCGCGGGCGAGTCCTTCGTAGCAGCCGGCACCATTACCCTAGCCGGCGAAGTGGCAGGCTTGCTGCGCTAACCCATCCCCTCATCAGTTGCGGTGAAATAGGGACTGTTTTATGGGCTAGAAGCCTTAAACAGTCCGTATTCCACCGCAACTTCTAGGGGAGCTTTGGTGGCGTGCCTAGTCTAGGCGGACCGGATCGTGGGGGTAGGCGTTGAGAATCTCGACGCCGTTCTCGGTCACCAGGGCCAGGTCCTCGATGCGGACACCGGTGCGGCTGGGGAGGTAGATGCCCGGTTCGATGGAGAAGGTCATGCCCGGCTCGACAACCTGCTCGTTGACGAGCGAGACATCGCCAGGCTCGTGATCCTGCAGGCCGATCGAGTGACCCAGGCGATGCGTAAAGTATTCGCCGTAGCCCGCGTCCTCAATCACGTCGCGCGAGGCACGGTCCAGGTCGCACATGCGCACGCCCGGTGCGATGAGCGCCTCGGCGGCCTCGTTGGCGCGGCGCACGATATCGTAGATGCGCGCCGTCTCCTCGTCCGGCTCGCCCCAAAAGAACGTGCGCGTCATGTCCGAGCAGTAGTTGCGATGGCGTCCGCCAATGTCGAACAGCACCACGTCGCCGCGTTTAAGCTCGGTATCGTCGGGCTCGTGATGCGGGTCGCCGGCGTTGGCGCCAAAGCTCACGATGGGCGGAAAGCTAAAGCCCTCGCAGCCGTGCTTGCGATACAGACTGAGCATCTGGTCGGCAATTTCGCGCTCCGTCACGCCCTCGTGGACGAGCTTGATAACATCGGCCATCACGGCATCGTTAGCGGCCGAGGACGCGCGCATGAGCTCCTGCTCGGCGGCATCCTTGTAGGTGCGTGCGGCGGTGACGGCAAAGTCACCCAGGAAAAACTCGCTTGCGGCGTGGCGCTCCATAAGCGGCATCAAAAAGCCGGAACGCATGACGGTGTCGATGCCGAGCGGCTTGGTCGGATCGATCTCGCGAGCGATGGCATCGGTCACGATATCGGTATCGGTGTGGTAGGCGACGCGGGCATTGTCATACTCTGGCAGCTGGTGCAGGGCGTTGACTAGGATCACCGGCTCGGCACCGCGCGCGAGCAGCACGCCGCAAAAACGCTCGAACATATCGGCATAAAAGCCGGTTAGGTAATAGATCGACCACGGGTCATTCACGAGCAGCTGCGCACCGGGGTGCTGAGCCTCGAGCGCATCGAGCACGCGCGCCACGCGCTGGTCATCGACATGTGCCATACATCGTCCTTTCGCTAGGGTGCCACCATGGTATCCCATGCCCGGCAGCTAGGGACGTTCCTTTTAATATGAGCAGGACATTGTCAAGAGGCAAAATCGGGCCCGGCCCCAACGATATGGGGTCAGGCCCTCTCCCTATATCAACCCGTCCGCGGCGACCTCGGCGTGTCTTCCCGACGCTCGTCTTTGCAGTTTAATATCCGCCCGTGGCGATCTCTCGCTGGGCAATCCGTTGCTACGGCTGAGGCTTCTTCGTCGAACCGACAGTCTGTGCACGCGTGTGGCGCCCTGGGCGCTCGCAGAAAAGGGACCTGAGGTTCGCCTCAACGGCTTCGGATCCAACCGCTTCCGGGGTGATCGGCTTATGTGCGGGGGGACCGCCCCCCTACGCCTCCTCGGCCATGAGGCCGACCGCCCACACCCAGCAGGCGAGCTCGCGCGCCGTGGCCACGTTCGCCTTGTTGTTGTGGACCCCGCGCGCGAGCAGCGCCTCCCGCCTCTCGACCAGCCTCCGCACGCCCTTGGCGGCATGCCTGCGGGCGCCCGGGTCCGGGGCCTGGCCCCTGGCGAGGTCCTTCGGCCGCGCGGAGCACGTCAGGTAGTGCCACGCGGCCTCGACCAGCGCCTTCCTCAGGTGCTTGTTGCCGGCCTTGGTGATCGCGCCCCTGCGGTCGCTTTCCCCGCTGGAGTGCTCGGAGGGCGTCAGGCCGACCCATGCGGCGAACGAGCGGGCGTTCCTGAACCTGGAGAACTCGCCGGCCTCGAACACGAGGTCGGCGGCGGTCGCGGTGTCGACGCCCTTGAGGCAGCGGAGGGAGTCGACCCTCCTCCTCCACCTGGGCTTGCGGGCCTCGCCCTCGACGAGCCCCTCGAGCCGCGCCTTCTCCTCCGCCGCCCGCCTGACCGCGTCGACGTAGTAGGCGAGCACCTCGTTGTCGGCCCCCTCCGCGAACCTTATCGACTCGATCCAGGACCAGTGGGCCCGGGTCCAGTTCCCCTTCCTGCGTCCGGTGGGCGTCCTCTCGTCGAAGGCGAGCCCGTGCCTGAGCAGGAACTTGGAGAGCCGCTGCTTCGAGCGCGAGAGGTCGTCCCTCGCGTCCTCGAGTGTTAGCGTCAAT
>URRN01000175.1 GCA_900550185.1 uncultured Collinsella sp. | reverse complement strand
AGATGGACCCGCTGCGTCTGGGCTCCGGCTGGACGATCGAGGACCTGGACAAGCCGCAGGTCATCATCGAGTCGACCTTTGGCGATTCGCACCCGGGTTCTGCCGGCCTGTTCGAGCTGGTCGAGGAGGTCCGTGCCGGCGTTGCCGAGGCTGGCGGTCACGGTGCCCGTTACTTCTGCACCGATATCTGCGACGGCGAGGCCCAGGGCCACGACGGCATTAACTACTCGCTGCCCAGCCGCGACATGATCGCCAACATGATCGAGATCCATGCCAAGGCCACCCCGTTCGACGCCGGCGTCTTTGTCGCCAGCTGCGATAAGGGCCTGCCTGCGAACCTTATGGCCATGGGCCGCATCAACATCCCCTCCATCGTCGTTACCGGCGGTGTCATGGATGCAGGCCCCGACCTGTTGACCCTGGAGCAGCTCGGTGCGATTTCTGCCCGCTACGAGCGCGGCGAGATCTCTCGCGAGGAACTTGAGTTTGCCAAGCACAACGCATGCCCCAGCTGCGGCGCCTGCTCCTTTATGGGCACCGCGTCGACCATGCAGGTTACCGCCGAGGCCCTGGGCCTTATGCTCCCCGGCACGGCCCTGCTGCCCGCAACCAGCTCCGATCTGCGTGAGTTTGCGCGCGAGGCCGGCCGTCAGTCCGTGTGGCTCTCCGAACACAACCTGTGCCCGCGCGACATCGTGACCAAGGAGTCCTTCGAGAACCTCATCATGGTCCACGGCGCCATTTCCGGCTCCACCAACTCGCTGCTGCATATCCCTGCGATCGCCCGCGAGTTTGGCATCGAGATGTCCGCCGACGACTTCGACCGTCTGCACCGTGGTGCCCACTACCTGCTCAACGTTCGTCCCGCAGGTGAGTGGCCGGCGCAGTTCTTCTACTATGCGGGTGGCGTGCCGCGCATCATGGAGGAGATCAAGTCGATGCTCCACCTCGACGTCATGACCGTCACCGGCAAGACCCTCGGCGAAAACCTCGAGGACCTTAAAAACAACGGCTACTACGAGAAGTGCGGCCGCTACTTGGAGAAGTGGAACCTCAAGCGCGAGGACATCATTCGCCCGTTTGACCAGGCTTTTGGTACCGATGGCTCCATCGCCATTCTCCACGGCAACCTTGCCCCCGAGGGCGCCGTCGTCAAGCACACGGTTGTTCCGCGCGAGATGTTCCAGGCCACGCTTAAGGCACGTCCGTTCGATTGCGAGGAGGACGCTATCCACGCCGTCCTGACGCACGAGGTCAAGCCCGGCGACGCCGTCATCATTCGCTACGAGGGCCCCAAGGGCTCTGGCATGCCCGAGATGTTCTACACCACCGAGGCTATCGCCAGCGACCCCGAGCTGGGCGCGAGCATTGCCCTGATCACTGACGGCCGCTTCTCCGGCGCCTCCAAGGGCCCGGCTATCGGTCACGTTTCGCCCGAGGCTGCCGTGGGCGGCCCGATTGCCCTGATTGAGGAGGGCGACCTTATCCGAATCAACATCCCCGAGCGCTCGCTGTCCATCGTGGGCATCGCCGGCAAGGAGATGGAGCCGGCCGAGGTCGACGCCGTCCTGGCCGAGCGCCGAGCCGCTTGGAAGCCCAAGGCTAATCGTTACACCTCCGGCACGCTCAAGTTCTTTACCGAGCATGCAGTTTCCGCCATTCAGGGTGGCTATATGGAGTAGCGCACGTACGCATCGAATTTCTCCTCTCATAGATGTGCGGCACAAAGAGCCCCGAGTTCATACGAGCTCGGGGCTCTTTTCGTTTGGATTGCAGACGTATTGACAGACGAAAACAGTCTGCGTTCGGTATTGAGCCATACGAAAGCGAAATTATGCGCCTTAATTCCGTACGCAAATCAAGACGAAAACCGTTTGCGTCTTCTATAAATCAGTACGCAAACGGTTTTCGTCTTATAATACGGTTATGAATGGTACGAAACGAGGGGGTTGTGCATATGGTTGTTAGAGAGAGCCCTACAGTCGAATACAAGGAATGCGTTACGCCGACGTTTCTTAAAACGGTGAGTGCCTATGCAAACTACGGGACGGGCAAGATTGAGTTTGGCGTTGATGACGAGGGCGTGGCTGTCGGTCTTGCGGATCCGGTCGCAGAGTGTCTCCGCATCGAGAACATGATTAATGACAGCTTGGACCCCGCTCCCCGTTACACGCTCGAGCCCGATGAGAAACACGGGACCGTAATCCTTACGGTTTATGAGGGACAGGACAAACCCTATCGAAGCAAGGGAAAGGCCTACAGACGAAACGATTCGGCAACGGTGGAGGTCGACCGGTTTGAGTATGGCAGGCTGACGCTCGAAGGCAGCAACGTAACGTTCGACGCGCTCACGTCGGCTCGCCAGGACTTGGGCTTTCATACGCTCGAGCATAAGTGTGTTGAACACCTCGGCATTTCCGAGTTAACGCCGGATATCATGCGTACGCTCCGCTTGCTCGGCAAGGATGGCTATACCAATGCCGCGGCGATTTTGGCGGATAAGAATGATTTTCCGGGCATCGACTGCGTCCGTTTTGGCGATACCGAGGATGTGATCTTGGATCGCGAGACGGCGACAAATGTATCCGCAATTGAGCAGGTGGACAGGGCGGTGGCTATGTTTGCACGCTACTACCGTTATGAGCGTATCGAAGGGATGGAGCGCGTCCAAACCGATCGAATTCCTCTTGAGGCATTCCGCGAAGCTGTTGCAAACGCTTTGGTGCATCGGACGTGGGACGTTCGAGCGAACGTTCAAATTGCCCTGTACGATGATCGTGTCGTTGTGACCTCCCCCGGATCGCTGCCCGCCGGTTTGACGACGGAACAATACCTGTATGGGCAGATATCCGTGCTCAGAAACCCCATCGTTGCAGAGGCCTTCTTAAAGCTGGATTACATCGAGAAATTTGGTACGGGAATCGCGCGCATTAGACGCGCCTATCGCGATTCGATCAATCAACCAATTTTTGATGTTCGCGGCGGCATGGTGGCCGTCACATTGCCCGTTACCGATGCCTTTGAAGGGTCCGAGGAAGAGGTCCGGGTTCTCAAGGCCTTGTCGGGCGGGCGAATTATGTCGCGAAGCGAGATTGAAAAACAGACGGGGCTGAGCCGCATGCGGACGTTGGCGGCACTCGAATCTCTGCTTGAACGGAATGCAATCGTAAGGCAGGGAACCGGGCGGGCCACGAAATATGAGCGCTCTTAGTCCAAAAGAGCCATGGTACAAGACGGACCCCAAGCCAGCGTTGGCTTGGGGTCCGTTATATCCCGGATGGTAACGGGCCGATTATTGTCAAGTTATAGCAAGATATAGCAAAGTATAGCGACGTACAGCAAAGTATAGTGAGAAATAGCAAGCCGTATAGCGCGCCCTGATTATCAACCGTCCGTATTTCACAGCAACTTATAACAGGCTCGAGGTACCAATTTGGGGTGCAGTAGTGCTGCGCCACGAAAAGGGCCCATCTACTACGCTTAAGCCGCAGGGGTCAACCATAGCCGGCTTTTTCGAAAATCGACAAGCTGTCTACCTGCGGTTTTGTTTTCACGGTTTTCGGTATGGCCGAGGCTATCCGTGTTAACGTAGTAGATGGGCCACTTTTGTGGCAAGGGGCCGACCTGCGGCCCGGGGTGGCCAAAAAGCCCCGTCCCAAAAAGACTGTTGGAAGTTGCGGTGGAATAGTTCCTGTTTTTGCTGCTGAAGGCCTTGAGCAGGAACTATTCCACCGCAACTTATGAGGGGGCGGGGGATGCGATAGTATTGCATGGTGAAATTCGACAAACCGTGGGCTTCATCCGAGGGCTTTATGGAACAACACCAGCATTATCAGAGCCTGCAAGACCAGGCATACAACGCATTGCGCTCCAAGATCATCTATGCCGAGCTCAAGCCCGGCACGCGCCTTTCGGCGATTGGTCTGGAAAAGGAGACGGGAATCGGGCGCACGCCCATTCGCG
>URRN01000174.1 GCA_900550185.1 uncultured Collinsella sp. | reverse complement strand
GAGGCTGACTGGCAGAAGGTCGTCGCTCAGGCTTAACGAGTGGATTGCCCCGGCATCGCGTCATCCGGTGCCGGGGTTGTTCTCAAGAGAGGAATTCGTATGACCAACCAGGAGCTGGCGAAGGTCGCCAATGAGGTCAGGAAGGGTGTCGTGACTGCGGTTCACGCGACCAAGTCGGGACATCCGGGTGGATCGCTCGGTGCTGCCGACATCATGACGTATCTGTACTTTGAGGAAATGAATATCGATCCTGCCGACCCTCACAAGGCCGATCGCGATCGCTTTGTGCTCTCCAAGGGTCACGCGGCGCCGGGCCTGTATTCGGTGTTGGCAAATCGCGGCTATTTTCCCGTCGAAGAGCTCGAGACGCTCCGCCATATTGGCAGCCGACTGCAGGGCCATCCCAACATGAACGACACCCCGGGCATCGATATGTCCACCGGATCGCTCGGTCAGGGCATCTCTGCTGCAGTTGGAATGGCGCTTGCCGCTAAGCACTGGGGCGACGGCTACCGTGTCTACACGTTGCTGGGCGACGGTGAGTGCGAGGAAGGCCAGGTGTGGGAGGCGGCCATGTTCGCCGGCAACCATGCGCTCGACAATCTTGTTGCCGTTGTCGACCACAACGGCTTGCAGATTGACGGCACGATCGATGAAGTCAACTCGGCCATGCCGCTCGCTGACAAGTTCCGCGCCTTTAAGTGGCATGTGATCGAGCTCGCCGACGGTAACGACATGGCGCAGATTGCCGCCGCCTTTGCCGAGGCCCGCAAAGTGAGCGACTCGCCCGTGGCCATTATCGCCGAGACGGTGAAGGGCAAGGGCGTCTCCTTTATGGAAAACCAGGTGGGCTGGCACGGCAAGGCACCCAACGATGAACAGTTTGAGCAGGCCATGGCCGAGCTCGCAGCAGCAGGGGAGGAGCTCTAATGGCAGACGTCAAGAAAGTCGCCACGCGCGTTAGCTATGGCGAGGCACTTGTCGAGCTGGGCAATGAGCGCGATGACTTTGTGGTTCTCGATGCCGACCTGGCCGCCGCCACGCAGACCGGTAAGTTTAAGGCTGCGCACCCTGAGCGCTTCTACGACGCCGGCATTGCCGAGAGCAACCTGATGGGTCTTGCCGCCGGCATCGCGACCACGGGCCGCGTTGCTTTTGCGAGCACCTTTGCGATGTTTGCCGCCGGTCGCGCCTACGAGCAGGTCCGCAATTCCATTGGCTACCCGCACCTCAACGTCAAGATTGGCGCTACCCATGCCGGTATTTCGGTGGGCGAGGACGGCGCCACGCACCAGTGCTGCGAGGATATCGCACTCATGCGCACGATTCCGGGTATGACGGTGGTCGTTCCCGCCGACGACGTCGAGGCTCGTGCCTGTGTGCGCGCCGCCTATGAGTTTGAGGGCCCGGTTTACATGCGCTTCGGCCGCCTGGCAACACCGGTCATTAACGATCACGAGGACTATGAGTTCAAGATTGGTCGCGGCGTGGTCGTGCGCGAGGGGTCCGATGTGACCATCATCGCTTGTGGCCTTATGGTCGCCGAGGCGCTTGAGGCTGCCGAGGCGCTCGCTGCCGATGGCATCGAAGCCGAGGTCATCAATATGCATACGATCAAGCCGCTTGATGAGCGCCTGGTGGTTGCCAGCGCCAAGAAGACTGGTCGCGTGGTCACTGCCGAGGAGCATTCGATTATCGGCGGTCTTGGCGAGGCCGTTGCCTCGGTGCTAGCGGAGCAGTATCCGGTGCCGATGCGTCGCGTCGGCGTGCGCGATGTGTATGGCGAGTCCGGCCCTGCGGTCGATTTGCTGCACAAGTACGGTTTGGACGCCGGCGGCATCGAAGCTGCGGTCAGGTCCGTGTTGTAAGGAAGGTTTTCATGGGATTTGTATCTGCCAACCAAGTGACGATAGGGTATACCGCCGCCTCGCGCGAGGATGCCCTGCATTATTTGTCCGATCAGGCCGTCGAGCTCGGCTTTGCTGACGACGCATCTGCCGTAGAGACTGCCTTCATGGCTCGCGAGAACGAGGCCGAGACTGGCCTTGTCGCCGGTTTTGCCGTTCCACATGCCAAAAGCGATGCTATCCACACGCCGGGCGTTGCCGTGCTTAAGCTGGTCGAGCCCGTTGAATGGCCGAGCTTCGATGGTGTGCCCGTCGATGTTGCGCTCGCGCTGTACGTGCCTGCCGGCGAGGCAGGAACCACGCACCTGCGCTTGCTCTCCAAGGCTGCCGTGATGCTGATGGACGCCGGCTTCCGTGACAAGGTGCGCGCGAGCACCGATCCCGTTGAGATTGCGGAGCTCATCAATAGCGGACTCGAAGACTAGAACGGTCATCCCGTTCAATCAATTGATCCTTCTCCAAGGAAAAGGGCCGCGACGCCGTATGGGTGTCACGGCCCTATTTGCGTTTCCCCAGATAAAACCTGCCAAAATAAACCTGTCCCTTTTTGGCAGGTTAATCGGGGACTATTTCACCGCAACTTAGGGCACGGTTAGGAAGTGTGCACCTTAAAGAGTGGAGCCCATGATTAGAGAGGTCGCACTCGTCTCTCAAAATGTCTCTCTAAAGAGAAGGTTGGTTAGAGAGATAGCATTAGGCAATCTAGCAGCGAATTCGATACATCTCTCTAAATGTCTCTCTAAAACAAGGCGTTTATCTCTCTAAAGTTAGAGAGATAAATCTATTGTTTTAGAGAGACGGAATGCCAAAATTCGTCCGTCAGCTACCATCTGCCAAAAATGGCAGATAAAGGACTCATCGAGGTAATGGGTTCATCGACGAGCCGCAATCGCCGATATCGGAAGAAGTAGATGCAGCCGGGTCGCCCCTCTAGCGTCTCTCGAAGCTAGAGGGGTGCTAGAGGGGCGATTGTCTTGCGATATTTCCCCAGGTAAAACCTGCCAAAATAAACCTGTCCCTTTTTGGTAGGTCAGTTAACGCAGTCCAGGTTGAGCATATGCGAGCGAGCAGGCTCCGGGTGCGGTAAGGTGACGTGAAACAAGCGGGCGCTGACCTTTTGGTCGCGCTCGTGAAGTTGAACGTCAGATTGCCGTGCCCGGGGCCTGCGCAGCGCCGAGCAGTTACGCCGTTTGTAAAACGGCGTAACCTAAAGGTTCATGTTGCCGTGGATGTAGGGGGTGACCTCGGGGGAGATATGGCCGCAGCCCAGCTCGCGCAGCGCGGACTCGATAATGGCGGGCAGCGGGGTCTTGCCCTTGTCGTCGACGGCGGCACCGCCGAGGGTGGCAATCTTGGCAACATCTGCGGGTGCGGCCTCGATATGCATGCAGCCGCCGACCAGGCGTGCGCGTACCTGTGCCAGATCAAGATCGTGCAGGTAATCCTCGCAGGCGCGGATTAAATCGACTTTCTCGCGCGTAAGCTCCTCTCCCGTGGGGACGCGGGTGGCAAGACATGCTCCCGCCGGTAGGTTCCAAACGGGATAGCCCCATGCGCGCAGCAGCTCGCGCTCTTCGTCCTTGGTAAAGCCGACCTCCATAAGGGGTGAGCGTACGCCGAGCTCTTCTGCCGCACGCATGCCGGGGCGGTAGTCACCGCGATCGCTTGCATTGCTGCCATCGATGACGGTGGGAAAGCCGAGCGACTTGGCGTGGTTGACGATGGCGGTAAAGCCGGCGTGCTTGCAGTGGTAGCAGCGATTGGCATCGTTGCAGGCTACTTGGGGGAGCTGCAACTGATCCACCGAAAGATTGAGCACGGGGAGCTTAAAATGCGGCCCCTCATTGGCCTGCCCATCAACGGACTGCTCAAACGAAGCCTGCTCGGGCGTGCCGATGAGCGGCGTGGTGAGATGGACGAGGAGGGTATTGGTAGGCATGATGCGGGCGCATACGGCGGCCAAAAAGCTGCTGTCAACGCCGCCGGAAAACCCGATAGCCACGCGTCCGTATGCCAAAAGCAGCTGTTCGAGCGCCGATAGCTTGTCTTGAAGCTCCTCTGCGGGTGCCGTGGTGTCTAAAATCATGAAACG
>URRN01000173.1 GCA_900550185.1 uncultured Collinsella sp. | reverse complement strand
GCGCCTTTATGCGCGCACATGGCAACGCCACGCAGTGGCCCGAGGGCACGCCTTCGGCCGAGCAACTGGCTGCCGATATTGCCGCCGGTGGCAGCTATGTGTGCGAAGTCGACGGTCGCGTGGTGGCGACGTTTGCCTTTTTACCGGGCCCGGACGAGTGCTATGACGCAATTGAGGACGGGCAATGGCGCAGCGACACTCCGTACGCCGTGCTGCATCGCGTGGCGTCGGATGGCACCACGCATGGCGTCGCAGCAGCGATGTTTGCCTTTGCCAAAGAGCGTGCCGATCACCTGCGTATCGACACGCATCAAGACAACCTGCCCATGCAGGGTGCGAGCCTCAAGGCCGGATTTGAGCGCGCCGGCATCGTGTATGTGTCGGATGGTACACCGCGTGTTGCGTTTGACTGGCTGCGCGAGGTGTAAGAGCGAGGGCGCGTATCAATAATTCGCGCGAACGAAAATGGCACCACCCGGGGCCATTTTCGTTCGCTGCGCTGATTTAAAGCCGGCTTTCGTAAGGCGCGAACCTACGAAAATCGCCGCGCGGCAACGCGGAGCGATGAGCTCGGTCGGGGGATAGGGCCCGCTTCGCCCGCCGGCTCGTAAATTGTATCATCCAGTGTGGAGCGTGAACGCCCGTTGCCGCGTGCGATGGGCTCGTAATAAGAGGAGAGCCATGTCGAAGCAAGCGGTCGTTGGAATCTTGGCGCATGTCGATGCCGGCAAGACCACGTTGGCCGAGGCCATGCTGTTCAACGCGGGTCGCATCCGCAAGCGCGGCCGCGTGGACGATGGCGATTCGCATCTGGACACTAACGCGATCGAGCGCGAGCGCGGCATTACGATCTTCTCGTCGCAGGCTGTGCTTGACCACGGCGAAACTCACGTTATGCTCGTGGACGCTCCCGGCCATGTCGATTTTTCTGCCGAGGCGGAGCGCACGCTGCGTGCCCTGGACTACGCGATTCTGGTGGTGGGCGCCAATGATGGCGTGCAGGGGCACACCGAAACCCTGTGGCGCCTGCTTGCACGCTATGACATCCCGACGTTCATCTTCATCAACAAGATCGATTTGGAGAATCCCGGCCGCGATGTTTTGCTGGCACAACTTAGGCAACGTCTTTCCGAGGGCTGCCTGGATGCCAACGAGCTGCTGACGGGCGGCGCCGTTCAGGAGGACGCTGCTGCGTTGGACGAGGCGGCGCTCGAGGAGTTTCTTGAGGCGGGTGAGCTTTCTGTCGCAACGCTGTCACGCATGGTTGCCGAGCGCAAGCTCTTTCCCTGTTTTGCCGGCTCGGCGCTCAAGGACCAAGGCGTGGACGAGCTGCTGGATGGCATATGTGCGCTGATGCGTGAACAGACATGGCTCCCGGAGTTTGCCGCGCGCGTCTATCGTGTCAGCCGCGGGGATCGCGGCGAGCGCTTGGCATGGGTTAAAGTGACCGGCGGCACGCTGCACGCCAAACAGATGATTGGCGGACGTTCCGGTGCCGAGGCATGGGAGCAGAAGGTCGATCAGGTACGCATCTATAACGGCGAAAAGTATGAGCTGGCCCAAGAAGTTGCTGCTGGCGGTATTTGTGCCGTGACGGGCCTTGCGCACGTCCGCCCAGGGGACACCCTGGGCGCGGAGCCTGCGGGCGATGTGCCCGTCATTGCGCCAGTCCTTACCTATACAGTGCTTCCGGGCGAACACGACGTCCATGCGGTGTTCAAAGCGTTGACTGAGCTGGCGGATGAAGATCCCATGCTCGGCGTAAGCTGGAATACGCATCTCGAGCAGATTCATTTGCAGTTGATGGGCGCCGTGCAACTCGAGGTCGTGAAGCGGGTGTTGGCCGATCGCTTTGGCCTTTCAGTTGAGTTTGAGTCTGGCGGCATTCTCTATAAGGAGACCATTTCGCAGCCGGTCGAGGGCGTGGGCCACTTTGAGCCATTGCGCCACTATGCCGAGGTGCATCTGAGCCTGGAGCCGTTGCCAGCGGGCTCGGGCGTGCAGTTTGGCACCGTGACCTCGACCGATGAGCTCGATCTTAACTGGCAGCGTTTGGCGCTCACCAACGCCATGGAGCGCGATCACCTGGGCGTGCTGACCGGCTCGCCCATCACCGATGTGCGCATTACGCTCACGGGTGGCCGCGCGCATGCCAAGCACACCGAGGGCGGCGACTTTCGTCAGGCCACGTACCGCGCGATTCGCCAGGGGCTCATGCAGGCGCGTGAGGCCGGCGCGGCGGTACTGGTGGAACCGTGGTATCGCTTTGAGCTCGAGGTGCCGGGGGAGTGCGTGGGCAGGGCGTTGTCAGACGCCACGCGCATGGGTGCCGAGTGCGAGCCGCCGACGATGGCGGGCGACCGGGCGAAGCTTGTGGGTCGCGTACCGGCATCCGAGGTGCAGGATTACGCGCTGGAGGTGGTCGCCTACACAAGCGGTCGCGGGCACCTGTACCTGGAGTTCGCCGGCTATGCGGCTTGCCATGATGCCGAGCGCGTCATCGAGGCGGCCGCCTATGAGCCAGAGGCCGATCTGCCCAACACGCCCGATTCGGTCTTTTGCTCTCACGGCGCTGGCTACACCGTTAAGTGGTATGACGTCCCCGAGGCAGCCCACGTAAAGGTCAATCCCGCCACCTTCCGCCCCTATCGTCCTGCCGATGCCGCCTTCTTCTGCCATTAGGGGACGGGGTGGAAATGGTAGGCTTTCTGGCCCTTTCGCTCTTGACAGAGTTGACTATGGGCTATGCGACGAAGGGATTGCCCCTTTGTCGCATCGATATTTGAGAGGCTAAATAATGGCGATTCATACTGAGCGTTTGACGCTTCGTCCGTGGCGCGAGGCGGATGCGGCGAGCTTGTTTACATATGCGAGCGACCCGGACGTGGGACCGGCTGCGGGCTGGCCGCCCCATCGAAGCATTGAAGAAAGCAGAGAGATCATTCGGACGGTCTTTGCGGCGCCCCACACCTTTGCCGTTTGCCTGGCAGCGACAGACGAGCCCATAGGCAGCATCGGGCTTATGCCGCCTCGCTGCGGGCCGAACAGTCAAAGAGTTGGACTCGAGCTTGAGGTGGGGTATTGGGTCGCCAAGCCGTTCTGGGGTCGAGGTTTTGCTCCCGAGGCGGTGCGAGCCATGCAGCGCTATGCGTTCGAAACACTTGGCTGCAAGGCGCTTTGGTGCGGATACTATGAGGGCAATAACAAGTCGTTACGCGTCCAGCAAAAATGTGGGTTCGCGCCACATCACGTTGAGCGCGACGTGCCCTGCGAGCTCATGGACGATGTGCGTACCGAGTACTTTACGTATTTGACCCGCGAAGACTGGCGCGGGCGGGCAGAAGGGGAGTGATGATGGTGTCGCAACAACCAAGTGCTATCGAGGTGCGTGGCGCGCGCGTCCATAACCTTAAGGACATCGATATCGATATCCCGCTGGGAAAGCTCGTGGGTATTGCCGGCGTGTCGGGCTCGGGCAAGAGTTCGCTGGCGTTGGGCGTCCTCTATGCCGAGGGCTCGCGTCGTTACCTGGAGGCGCTCAGCACCTATACTCGTCGTCGCCTGACGCAGGCTGAGCATGCCCAGGTAGACGAGGTGCTGCATGTGCCGGCGGCGCTCGCGTTGCATCAACGCCCCAGCGTGCCAGGTGTGCGCTCGACCTTTGGCACCATGACCGAGCTCAACAATAGCCTGCGTCTGCTCTTTAGCCGTTGCGCCCATCACGTGTGCCCGCACTGCGGGGCGCGCGTGGAGCCGAGCCTTAACGTTGCCGCTGGCCTGTCGCTCACGTGCTCCGCATGTGGTCGCGAGTTCTACGCGCCGGGCGCCGAGGATTTGGCTTTCAATAGTGGTGGTGCGTGCCCTACCTGCGGCGGCACCGGTGTCATGCGCGAGGTGGACGAGGCGAGTCTGGTGCCCGATGAGTCCAAGACCATCAACGAAGGCGCGGTGCTTCCTTGGGGCACGCTCATGTGGGACCTGATGAAGCAAGTTGCCGGTGAGATGGGCGTGCGCACCGACGTGCCGTTTAACCA
>URRN01000172.1 GCA_900550185.1 uncultured Collinsella sp. | reverse complement strand
CCATAAGGTTCGACACCGTCTTGTCATAGGTGGCGCTCTTGGTGGCCACGGCGATAACGGGGAAACCCGGATCGATCAGAGCGATGGGGCCGTGCTTCATCTCGCCGGCAGCGTAGGCCTCGGCATGCAGATAGCTGACCTCCTTGAGCTTGAGCGCACCCTCGTAGGAAATAGCAGCGCCCATACCGCGGCCGACGAACAGTGCC
The DNA here is from genome assembly GCA_900550185.1 of uncultured Collinsella sp. GTDB lineage: Bacteria > Actinomycetota > Coriobacteriia > Coriobacteriales > Coriobacteriaceae > Collinsella. The sequence continues at coordinate 3,828 of URRN01000172.1, read as the reverse complement.
GACTGTGCGTCCTTGCACAGCAGGGCGGCCTCGTGCACGGCATCGGTCTGCGTGTCCAAAATCCACTGGATCTGCTCGGCGGTGTCGGAAAGCTCGCGGAACATCATGCGCGTCTGCTTAGTGGTCAGGCGGTACTTGACCTGTGCCAGCAGCAGGGCCAAAAGCGTCAGGCTCACAACCTGGCCGATGAAGCTCTTGGTCGAGGCGACCGCGATCTCCTTGTTGGCCTTGGTGTAGATGACGCCGTCGCTCTCACGCGCGACGGGGCTGCCCACCACGTTGGTGATGCCGAAGACCTTGGCGCCCTTGATGCGCGCATCGCGGATGGCGGCGAGAGTGTCGGCCGTCTCGCCCGACTGGGACACGGCCACGACGAGCGTCGTCGGCGTGATGATGGGGTTGCGATAGCGGAACTCGCTGGCCGCCTCCACCTCGGTGGGGATGCGAGCCCAGCCCTCAATGAGATTCTTGGCAATGAGGCCAGCGTGATAGCTGGTGCCGCAAGCGATCACGTAGACGCGGTCGATATCGTTGAGTTCCTCGAGCGAAAGGCCCAGCTCGTCAATGTCGAGCTCGCCGGCCGGCGTCATACGACCAACCAGCGTGTCGCGCACGACGCGCGGCTGCTCGTGGATTTCCTTGAGCATAAAGTCGGGATAACCGCCCTTTTCTGCCATGTCCAGGTCCCAGTCGATGTGGGTGACCTTGGGCTCGATAACATTGCCGGCCTCGTCGGTGTACTCGACGCCTGCGGGCGTGAGCTTGGCAAACTGACCGTCCTCGAGCACCACGACATCGCGGGTGGCGTCGATGAGCGCGATGACATCGGAAGCAACATAGGAGCCGGTTTCGCCCACACCGACCACGATCGGGGAATCCTTGCGGGCCACGGCGATCACGCCGGGCTCGTCAGCGCACACGGCGGCCAGACCATAGGCACCGACCACGTGGGTGCACGCCTCGCGCACGGAGGCCATCAGGTCGTGCGTCTCGGCATAAGCCTCTTCGATCAGATGCGCGAAGACCTCGGTATCGGTCTCGCTCTTAAAGTGGTGGCCGCGACCCTCCAGCTCTTCGCGCAGCTCGGCGAAGTTCTCGATGATGCCGTTGTGGACGATGGCGATACGACCGTCGCAGCTGGTGTGGGGGTGAGCGTTAACGACGGAGGGCTTGCCGTGGGTGGCCCAACGGGTGTGGCCGATACCGCAGGTAGCGTCGCTGTCGATGTTGGAAAGCTCGCTCTCCAGGCCCGCGACCTTGCCCACGCGGCGGATGACGTCGAGGTGCGCCGCGGCGCCCTCGCCCACCTCGAGCGCGACGCCCGAGGAGTCATAGCCGCGATACTCCATACGCTTGAGGCCCGTGACCAGGATGTTCTTTGCAATATCAGAGCCGGTGTAGCCGACGATTCCGCACATAGGATAAATCCCTTCGTTCGCGTGACTGCAAGACGTCCACGCACAGGGGGCGCTGAGACGTATAACGTTCGAGTATTGTACTCACGCAACCGCAAGCTGATATACCAGAAGTGGTATCTCAACTTAGATACCACCCGATGCACACATGCTCAAACCACCACAAAGGTGCCTGTCCCCATTGTGGTGGTTTGGGCGGCGGCGTTTCCCCAGATAAAACCTGCCAAAATAAACCTGTCCCTAATTGGCAGGTTTTGACACCCCGGGGGCGGGCGATGCTACAATCAGGCTTGTACTTGAAACGCATCAAAGGGGCCGCTATGGCAAAGGTTAAAATCAGCGACGTCGCGCGCGAGGCCGGGGTTTCGTTGGGCACGGTTTCCAACGCGCTCAACCATCCCGAAAAGCTGCGCCCCGCGACCCTCAAACTCATCAACGAGACCATCAACCGTCTGGGCTACCTGCCCAACCAAAGCGCCCGTCAGCTTGCCGGCGGCACCACCAAGTCTTTTGGCCTGGTCCTCCCCCGCCTCGACCACGGCTTCTCGCTCCAAATTGCCAGCGGCGCCCACAACGAGGCCCGCAAGCACGGCTACGACCTGCTCATCGCCAATGCCGATAACGACGATATCCTCGAGGATCATTACCTGCGCTACTTTATGGGCACCCAGATGTCCGGCGTCATGGTTCAGCCCATGGCATCCCCCGACTGGCACCCCGCTATGACCAAGATGCCCGTGCCGATTGTCCACCTGGACATCCATTGCTCCGCGCCCGGCTACTACGTAGCGGCCGACAACGAGGCGCAGGGGCGCATTATCGCCGAGCTCGCCATCGCCCGCGGCGCACGCCATATCACCGTTGTGGGCAGAGCGGCATTCATGCAGCTCACCCTGCGCGTACTTGGCATTCACAAGGCTCTCGCCCTGCATCCCGATATCAAAATTGAAGTCATTGACGCCGGAGAGTGGAATACCGCAGCCGACGGCTACAGTATTGGTGCTCAGATTGCCGGGCGCCCTGCCGACGAACGTCCCGATTTTGTCGTCGGCCTGACCGACGTGTTGGCCTCGGGTGTTATCTCGGCATTGGTCGACAAAGGCATCTCCGTCCCCGAGCAGGTTCGCGTGGCCGGATGCGACGGCAACCCGCTCGCTTGGAGCGGATCGGTCCCGCTCACTACGGTAGCGCCCCCGGGCTACGAGATTGGCCGCAAGGGCGTTCAATTGCTCATGGAGCAAATCGAGAACAAGGTCCCGACAAAGACCAAGCATATCCACGTCAGCTCTGCCGCGCGCACCGTCACCGCGGTCACGGCCATCGAGGACATCAACCGCCAAGAACTCGTGCGGCCGTTCCTGCTGGAACGCGCCAGCACCCAGGCAAGCAGCCAGACCGACGCCACGGCCATCAACCTCGGTGCGTATCTATAGCACGCCCGCAAGTATGCTAAGTCGCCGCTTAAGCAAAAGGGGCCCGACCATTGCCGGACCCCTTTTGCTTAAGCGCAAACGTGGGCAATTGCTCGTTTCAACACCGCAATTGTCTAGCGCACGGCCTTGACCGCCGCCGCCAGATCGAACAGCGTATCGAGCACGGCCTCGCAGCCATCCACCACGTCCTGCGGCAGCGGCACGATATCGGGGACGGCGAAGACATGGCATCCGGCCGTGATGCCCGAGGCGCAGCCGTTGCGCGAATCCTCGACCACGGCACATTCCTCGGGAGCAAAGCCCGCGCGCTCGCAGGCAAGCAGATACATCTCGGGATCGGGCTTGCCGTGCACGACGTCCTCACCGCAGGTCACGGTCTCAAACTTGTCAAAGAGACCGACCATCTTAAGGTTGCGCTCGGCCGTAACGAGGCGCGACGACGTCGCGAGCCCCACGTGATAGCCGGCTGACAGCAGCTCGCCCAAACACTCGGCAGCGCCGGCCTTAAGCTCAAGGTCGGTCTCGACCATCTTGTCGCGAATCTCCTTGTGGCGAATATACAGCGCATCGGCCGTCTCGCGACTTCCGTAGTGAGTCTCCAGAATGCCCATAACATCAACCAGCGTTCGGCCGATAAACTGGTGAATCAGCATATCGTCGATTGCAAGTCCCAGCTCCTTGGCGCCCGCCTTCCACGCCTTAATACCCAAACGCTCGGTATCCACGAGCGTTCCGTCCATATCAAAAATGACAGCCTTGATCATGTCGGTCCCTTCATCGTCTTACGCCATCGCCACTCTACCGCACTTTACAAACTTGTATATAACGTATATGGCATATTGCACTTTCGTTACATAGATAGAGGTCTTATGACAAGCAGCTCGGTAGGATTATAGTTTTCGATCGAGTACTCAACGATAAGGATCGTTTCATGATTTTAGACACCACGGCACCCGCAGAGGAGCTTCAAGACAAGCTAT
>URRN01000171.1 GCA_900550185.1 uncultured Collinsella sp. | reverse complement strand
TGCGCAAGGGCTTTGCCGAAGGCGTGCTCGACATAGAGGGCATGAAGCAGCGCGTTCACGGCTGGCGCGACCACGCCTAAGACCAGTCTTTTTTGGGACGGGGAGACTTACTTGTCGTGAAGGACGGTGCCGAGGAAGTCGGTGTCGAAGGGCACGGCTTCGGCAAAGGCGTAGTCGCCGTCGCTGGCGATGAGCAGGTAGTTTTCCTCGCCGCTGAACTTCGCATCGCCACATGGGACCACCCAGGCGTGGACGAATACCTCGAGTGCCGTGGCAGCGCAGTCGCGAAGGAACGTCACATCGCTCCCCTCGTTTGCGCTCACGATATTGGCCACGTAGATACCCCCGGGGTTCAGGCTGCCCCGCACCAGGCGCAGCGCCTCAACGGTCGCCAGCTCGCGCACGGGCTCGGCACCGCCAAAGCAGTCGCTCACAACGACGTCGTAGCGACGATGGCCCACGCTCGTCACACCCAGATACGAGCGAGCCTCGGCGGTAATCACCCGCAGGCGATCGCCCACCGCGTGCTCCAGTTCATCCAGATAGAACCAACGGCGCGCCAAGCGCGTTATCTCTCCGTCATACTCGATGACGTCCATGCGCAGGCCCTCGTGCGACATCAGCGCAAACTTGGGATAGGCAAACCCGCCGCCGCCCAGCATAAGCATGCGGTCGATACCATGCCCGTAAGCATCACGCATTGCGTCCTCAGCCTCAAACACATCGTCAAATGCACGATAGTACGCAAAGACTGGCTCCGCCCAACGATCGCCAACATAGCTCGCGCTTTGGTAGACGCCGCCCTGTACGAGCACGCGGACCTCGTCACCGCTCTCGTCGTGCACACGCTTCACACGTGCCAACCCGTTGCGGGTCCTCGCGACCTGCAGACAGGCAGCACGAACAGCGACAGCGGCCGCACCAAGCGCCGCGGCTCCCAGAGCAACGCCGGCAACGACGCCGGCAGAAACACTCGGCTTGTTCATCTAGAGCTCCTTTTGCAGATAAAGGCCATGGTCATAAAATCCAAGATGGCGATAGTACTCGCGCGTACCGATCGCGCTGATCACGTTGATGTGCGTATACCCCGCATCCCGAGCAATCTGGCACGCACGCTCCACGAGCAGACGCCCCAGGCCGTGATGCTGAGCCGCCTGGCCCTGATCGCCCACACGTGCCGCCATACCATAAACGTGCACCTCGCGAATCATCGCCTCCTCCGGCCCCGTCGGCAGCTCGTCCGCGTGCGCGGCAACAAACGAACGGTCGGGCAGCGACAGGCGCAAAAAGCCGGCGATCTTGCCTTCGGGCGTCACCCACTGCAAAAAGCGTTCGCGCGTCACCGGCGTCTCGTACGCCACCTCCTCGTCAAGGATCAGCTCATCCAAGTCGGCACCCGCCGTGCTGATCTCGCGATAGCGAATCTCACGCACCGTCGCGCCTTCTCCACGAGCCGACAAGCGGTTCTCGACGAGCTGACGTAGGTTGGGCTTCTTGTTGCCCACCATGATGTCGTCGGAGCTAAAGTCGCGAATCATGCGACTGATGCGGCAGAACGCCGGCGTCACCACGATGTCATCGGCCAGTACATCGAGCAGCTCTTCCTCGGTATAGGGGCGCCACTCGTCGCGCTCGTAGCAGCCCACCAGACGCGAGCCCTCGATGAGCGCACACGGGTAGACTTTGACCTCGTCGGGCATAAAGGCCCCCTCGGTCATAAAGCGCTCGTAGTCGCGCTTGTCCCCCTCGGGTGTGGCGCCCAGCAAGTTGAGCATAAAATGCGCATGGATCTTAAAGCCAAACAGGCGCGCAAGCGAAAACGCCCGCTCAATCTGCGCCACCGAAATGCGACGCTCGTTGACATCGAGTAGATGCTGGTCAAGGCTTTGGATGCCCATCTGTATCTTAGTGCAGCCCAGGCAGCGGATGAGCATGAGGGCCTGCGGCGTTACAGCATCGGGGCGCGTCTCGATAACGAGCCCCACCACGCGATGCTTCGCCGTCTCGTTGATGCGCTGCTGGCGCTCGAGCTCCTCCATCGTTGCCGTCTGCCACTCGGTGACCTCGCCCCACGGCGTACCGGGGCCGTACAGACGACGCACCGCGCGGTTATAGCCGCCCACGGCAGCATCCACACGCTCCTGCTCGTCGGCAACGCCGGCAGCGAGCTTGGCCTCGTCTGTCGCAATGCCGGCAGCCCGATAGCGCTCGCGGCGCTCTGTTACCACCGGCGGCAGGGCATCGGCGGGAGCGTCATCGAGCAGGCGCCCTGCCTCGGCACGGCTGATGCCCGGACGCGCCAACATGGGGTTTGCCGCCACACCGGCGACGGCATCGTCATTGAGCGCACGGAAAAGCTCCGACATAAACCACGTCTGATACCCTTGCGGATAGTCGCTCCAGGTGCCACCGAGCACGATAAGCTCGATCTTGTCGGTCGCATGCCCCATCTGCGAAAGTGCGGTCAGGCGAGCGCTCACCTGCAAATACGGGTCAAAGCAGTTTTGCTCCGCACGGGCGCATGCCGGCTCGGCATGCAGATAGCTTTTGGGCATGCGCAGATCGTTGGGGCAAAACAGGCAATCGCCCGAGCATGGCCAGGGCTTGGTAATGACGGTAATGGTCGCCACGCCCGAGGCCGTTCGGCGCGGCTTCATACGCAGGACCTGCAGCAGTTGACGCTCCAGATCGGAATCGACATTCCACGCAGCCCACCGAACCGGCTCCTCACGTTTAAACCGCTGGTAGAACGGCAGCAGACGGCGCTTGGCCAAATCGCGTTTGTCGGCACCCTCACGGCGCGCCTCGGCATGTATCAGTTTGACGAGCGCCTTGTCGTCCACGGTCTCACCGCGACGCAGAGCCTCGAGTATGTTCAAAATAATCTGTTCCATGCCCCCATTGTAAAGGCAAAGGCGCCGGAGCCAGTCACGGCCCCGACGCCTCCATCAAAGAGCATGCCTATATGCACCGATCTCCGAAAACCGCATGTCACTCCGGATCAAACGACATGTCGCCCGAACCGACCTCAAAACGATACGTAGCAGACTTATCGCCGTTATCGAATTCAAGATTCAAAATGGTCTCGCCGTCGTAGCCAAGCGGAAGGAAATCGCTCTCAAAGTCGCCGCTGCCCACGGTGAGGCTCGCCTTAAAGCCCGTAGAGTTCGGAACCGTTATCTCCACATCGCCCGAGTCCACGCTTACGTCCATAGACTTCGCGGGGGCCTGGTAGAGCTCGAACGTCACATCGCCCGAACCTACCTTGGCATTCAGGGTGTCGGTTACAGTACCAGCAAACTCGATGTCTCCCGAGTCCAACGTCAAATCAAAGTCGTGGCACGCAATGTCCGCGACCGTCAGGTCTCCCAACCCCACGTTTGCCGTAATGCCCATCATGTTATCGGCAAGCTCACGCGGCAGTTCAATGGTGACCTTACGGTCATGGGCGCGCTCGTCATCGCAGTCGAACTGGCTAATCTTGAGTGTAGAGCCCTCGATCTTGACCAGATTCTGAGTGGCGGCATCGGAAGCAGACACCCCCTTTGCAACGTACCCGCTTTCGATGACACGCACCGGTCCGCCAGAGACACGTTTAACCTCGACCGTTCCCGACGTCACATCCAAGTCGAGCGATTGGAACGCGTCTTCGTCAAAAGTCGTGCTCGAAAGCTGCTGAGGCCGAGCGGAATAGTTACCGCCATCCAAAAGATCGTCCTCGTCAAGCATATCATCCATACCAGACAAGCCGGGTACAACATCGTCGAGATCCCACGGGCCATCAAAATGAATCAAAGTTCGCGAAACGCCAAACACAAGCCCGATAATCAGTACAAACGCTCCGATGCCAACGCCCAAGCGTACCTTCGATTCATGCGAAAGCCTCATCATTCATCACCCTCTTTGACGCTCGGCTCAGCGGTGATCGCGGTAGCCACGTCAGTATCAACCGCAGCGGAAACATCCTGAGCCTTAGCCGCCTCCGGCGCCGGACCAACCTGAATATCCCCGCGCGCCCAATCGCCATCGAGCGCACGCGCCA
>URRN01000170.1 GCA_900550185.1 uncultured Collinsella sp. | reverse complement strand
CCTGGGCTCCTGCGTTAAGCTCGCCTACGACAAGTGGGCCGCTCACCGCGACGCCGAGGCCGGTCTTTCGGACGAGGAAAAGGCCGCCAAGGACGCCGCCTTCCAGGAGCAGGGCCTGGTTGTCGCCAGCGGCCTGCTCGGTGGCGAGTCCATCGTCGGCGTTATCCTGGCGTTTGTCTCTGTTGGTCTGAGCCTGCTGGGGTAGGCCGAACAACAACGCACCAGCGCAGAGCGCGGGGTCGGAATCAAACCGGCCCCGCGCTTTTTTGTCTATTTGACTCTTATGATCCTCACGGCGTTTTAGCCATGTCGATTGTCCTGACTTCCAGGTCAACAAACCTTGTCTGACACCTCGCCTAACGCGGTGTAGAGTAAAGACGACAGACGCAAGAAGCGGCTCAGAAGCTAAACGAGGTAAGCATGGAACTCGACAAACAACAGATCAAGCGGCTGCGCGAGCGTCATCATCGTCGTCACGGTATACGCCCTGCACACAGCGAGGCCATGGAGAATGCCACCCGTTTCCTTAAGCAGGCGTTCAACATACGCGAGGGACGCGCGCCCTATCACGTGATTCGCAAGCGCTTTGTAAACGGGGCGCGCCTGACTGGCTCGCACTTATGCATCCTGATCATTGCCATGTTGATCGCGAGCATCGGCCTCGATATCGACTCGGACATTGCCATCGTGGGCGCCATGCTCATCTGTCCGCTCATGGGCTCGGTCCTTGCCATGGCATACGGCATCGCCACGCTCGACCGCGAGATTGCCGTCGAGGCAATTGCCGGCCTCGCGCTGCAGATGGTCTTTTGTCTAATCACGTCCACGCTGTACTTTAAGCTCTCGCCCCTTGGCACCACCACGGCCGCTATCCTCGACAATTCGACACCGACTGTGTGGGACCTTGCCGTCGCGCTCGCGGGCGGCTTTGCGGGTGGCCTGGGCAACTCGCGCGACCAGGAACCTGCCACGCTCATCGCCGGCGTGGCCGTGGCGACCGCGCTCATGCCGCCCCTGTGCGCGGCGGGCTATGGCATCGCCATCGCAAGCGGGTCGCTGTTTCTCTCGGCCCTCTACGAGTTTGGCATCAACGTTGTCTTTATCGCGCTGGCTGCCGAAGCCGTGCTGCTTCTTTTGCGCGTGCCGCTCAAGCGCGACCTCAACGGCGACGGCATTGTGACCGCCGAGGAAAATGCCGAGGTCGATGAGCTGTCACACAAGGTGCGCCGCCGCATCATCGTGGGTACGGTGATCTTTGCCATCCCCTGCATCGTCATGACCGCGGGGTCCATTGGCTCGGCACAGGCCGGCGTGCAGGACGGCTACGGCGTCACCGAAACCACGCGCGAGCTTGCCGCGGTGCTGCCGGGCTTTAAGGATTACACCGCTGCCGTCGAGACCTCGGCCACCGAAGGCGAGGAGGAGGGCCTTGTCGAGCGCGAGGTTGTCGCCCACGTGACGACAAGCGAGGCGCTTGGGGCACACGACCGCCGTGTAGCCCGCAAGCTCATCGACCTCAATGTGCCCGAGCTCGATCGCGTGGAGTTTGATGTGCAGTAATACGCGACGTGGGATGGATGCGCGCAGCCGCGAGTCACGACATGGCGCAGACGTGACGCGGGCCACGAGCAAATAGCGGGGCGCGGTCCATGGCCGCGCTCCGCTCGCTGATTTATTGCCGTGAATCATCTGTCCGCATCGACATCGCCAGACTCCACTGTAAACGCCGGACCGGTACTCACCAGATAAAAACGGGTCACCCTGGTATCTCTAAATAGGTAGAGCAAGCCCTGATCGCGTCGGCGCGAAATATACGCCACGTGGACCGCACCGAATTCTTCGCCGTTTTCCTTCTTTAATATCAGGATGTTGGGGTCATCCGTACGCTTAAACTGCCCGTCCGTGCAGATTCCGTCTTGGTCGACCAGCTGCCATCGACAGTTGTCCTCCTCAAGAAAAGCCAGGGTTTCCCGACTTGTTTCGTCATCCCGATAGTAACCATCAATGGCAAAGCCTTCGGAAACGCATTCCTGCATATAGGATGTTTCTCGATTTATAGCAAACTGCCCTGCAGCGCCCAGGAGCACAGCCAGGCAGACCACTGCGAGGGCTATCGAGATAGTACGGCGGTTCATGTCAACCAGCCCGATACTTGTTTAACGGAGTGCAAAACATACTTGGTACCTCCGGTATCATGACGAACGTCACCTACGGCCTGCCGGCAATCATATGTTTACAACATCAAACCATATGGCAACCACTCGCGAGAGGAGTATCGGCGAACGGTGCATTTTTGCGTTCTATTGGCCAAACGTCAACGCGCGCTACGGCTCTTGCTCGACCTATTCAGATCTTGTCGCATACTACCGTAGATCCCCAACGCTTCCGCCCCCAAGAGATCATTTTTAGTACGTTAAGAAGCCCTCGCCCGAGCTTTCGCCCAGCTTACCTTCGTCGAGCATCTTCTTGAGGACGGACGCCATAGCCTTAAAGTTGTAGGGCATCATCATCTTCTTGAGCAGCGGGCTCACCAAGCCCGGCACCTTCTGATACTGCATGACGATGTTGTAGGCCGTCTGGATACCCACCGTGTCGAATACGCGGAACGGGCCCTTGGGAGCGCCGGTGCCACGCGTCCATGCGAGGTCAATGCTCTTGGGGTCGCTCACGCCCGAGACGTACAGGTCAAGACCCGAAAGCAACCACGGTACCAGCATGGAGTTGAGCAGGTAGCCGTTCTTTTCCTTGTTGACGGGCAGGGCAAGCATGCGGATGTCGTTGGCGAAGTCGACGAGCTCGTCGAAGTAGCGCTTGTCGGTTTGGTCCTGTGCCATGACCTCGGTCATGTTGTTCTTCCAGATAGAGTTGGCAAAGTGCAGCGACAGGTACTTCTCGGGACGGCCGGTGTACTTGGCAAAGGTGCTCGGCAGCAGCGTGGATGAGTTGGTCACGATGACGGTCTTTTGCGGCAGAACCGGGGCGAGCTTCTTGTAGAAGTCGATCTTTGCCTGGGTGTCCTCGGCCATAGACTCGATGACCAGGTCGGCGTCGGCCACGGCCTTGGCAAGATCGAGCTCCAGCTTGAGTGTGGAGTAGGCACGCTCGACGGCGGCGAGCGCCGCTTCCTTGTCGAAGGGCTGGGTGCCATCGGCGATACCGGCGCACCACTCGCCCGTACCGTCCGCCATGCCCTCGATTGCCGCGATGTACTCCTTGCGCACGCGATCTTGGGCTGGGTGCGGCCGATGCTGCCCTCGCTGCGCAGCCAAATCGTTACATCAAAGCCGCAGTAGGCAGCCTGAAAGGCAATCTGGCTTCCCAACACGCCGCCGCCGGCAACACAAACGGTCTTGTAGCTCATGGAACGGTCCTCTCTTACGTAATTCCATAGATGTGTATTTATTCAACCGTAAGGATGACGCGCGCTGGGGGTGGGTTCTATAAACGGGCGGTATTTCGCGGCAAACGGCTACATATGTTCATTATCTCAGGGTTCCGAGGACAGTTTTTGGTGCCACCGAGACGTCGTTTTTGGAAGTATGCGGCAAATTCCGGAACTCTTGAGCACATCCTGGTTTTTCGCCAATAAAACCGCAGGTACAGAGCTTGGACATATCAGGTGTGCTCGGCCTATTCAGATTTTGCCGCATACTTCCGAAATCTAAGTTCGCAAAGGGTGATAGTTGGGGCATTTACGCAACATATGTCCAGCAAAAACGGGTGGTAGTCGATACGCTACCGCCCGTTTGTCTCATATCTAGCCCATAGCAGGCCAGTTACTTCTTAATGCCGCGTCCCAGACGCTTGGCGACCGATGTGACGGCCTCCTCGCTGGCCGGCCCGCAGCTCACGCAGTCGTCATGGGCACGCATCTGACCGGTGACCTCGTCCATCGCGAGCGGCGCCACCTTCTCGAGCTTAAAGCCCTTGCCGGCGCGCATGTTTTCCTTGGCCACGCTGATCATGAGCTTAATGCGGTTGAGCTGGTTGACCTCGGACGCACCGGGGTCGTAGTCCACCGCGACAATGTTGCTCTCGGGATGCTGGCGGCGCAGCTCCT
>URRN01000169.1 GCA_900550185.1 uncultured Collinsella sp. | reverse complement strand
GGTGGGCCGTCAGGGGGTCGAACCCTGGACCTTGGGATTAAGAGTCTTGAACGTGATGTTATGGCGTGCCTTGTAGCAGCAAAATCGCAGGTAGTTATGTTTCCACACGCTCTCACCGCACTGAAACTGCATTGCAGAACGGATATTGACGGATATCCGGCAATGCATAAAGCCCCTCCCCGGCAGTTGCCGGGGAGGGGCTGCATCTATCAATTTCTAGAGTCTTTTTGGCTGCCGACGCGCACGATTGCCCATCCGAGAAGACCGGTCAGCAGTCCTGCAGCAGCGCCGACAATAAAACAGATATCAAATGGATTCATATGCACACCTATCGATAGAGTTGCTTGACGAGCGCTTGGCCAATGGCGACGTTGGTATCGCGGCCCTGGTATCCGTCCGCACCCGATGATCCGCACGAGATACCTTGAGCGATGAGCCACTGCTGGTGTTTGAAGACCGTTCCCGAACCCATCTGTCGCGCCTGAACACCGCCGACCACGGGATAGACTTTGCATCCGACCTTGTCCTGCAGGGCGCGGACGGCATTCGAGCCAACCCCGCCCTTGACGTACTCGATTACGCCGCGGTCGCATGCCCAAAGGTATCGCTCATTCGCCGGCCATTGACAGGAGATCACGCCATCGGCAGTCGTGCCGAGCTGGCGTTGCAGCTCCTTGGCCATCTTCGGGCCGAAATATCGCGTGTCTCCGAGGCTCGGGACCGTATTGTCCGCGACTTCGGTATTGGACCCGTTTAGCGTCTTTCCGTCGCCAAGCCAGTAGAGCGTGCCGTCCCATGGGTAGCTGTAGTACGCCTTGATGTTGGACTCGCGCCCGGTCTGGTCGCCCTTGGTGCCGGTGACGGTCCCCTTTTCAGAAATGGAGAATTGAGCCAAGAGGTCGCCGCGAGCTGATCCATAGGGAGAGACGCACACGGCGGTGTGGCACTTCTCGTTGAGGTAGATGTCTCCACGCTGGGCGGACTTGACGCCCATCTTACGCCAGCCGAATAGGCCCGTCTTGAGCAGCTGCTCCCGCATGTTTCCGGTATACGAGGCTCCGAAGGTATTGACGCCGACCGCGCGGAGGGCGGTCACTACGGCCGAGGAACAGTCGCGATCGCCACCGGCAATAGTGACGGTGGTGCCGTCGGACAGACAAATCGTCTCGGTCGTTCCGTCCCCCATGCGGTTGGCCTGCGAGTATCCGTGACCGCCGCCCCCATCATGGGAGACGAGGTGTTCCATGACCTGCGCGAAGGCCTCGCGCTGTGTGATGGACATGGCCTACTCAACCGCCTTGGCGTCATATGCGGCATGGGGCTCGCTGTACGACATGGCACGCTTCGAGTCCGACGCGCCCTTGGTGGTCGGATCGACGATCACGCCGAAGCCGGCGAGAACGGTCAGGATAATTCCGACGAGCTGGATGAGCGACCCCTGGGAGATAGGCGCCACGACTCCGAGGATTCCGAGCACCTGATAGGCTGCGCTGATTACGGTGGCGGCCAATGCCGCGAGCGTCTGCTTATTCTTGAAGCGAAGGGCCCAGTTGATTTTCATTTTTCAGCTCCTAATCTGACCCGCCGATACCGTGATGCAGGTCGTAATTCTTCTCGACGCGGTCGAGCCGGTTGAACAAGGTGATGACCTGTTGCTCGACTTTCGTGAGGCGCTCGCCGTGGTCGTCGAGCTTGCGGTTGATCTCCTTGACGCCGTCCTTGATCTCGCTCGTGTCGCCGCAAAGGCTGTCGAGCTTGTCTTCGGTCCGCTGCTCCTTGGCAGACGATGTTTTGGATACGGAGACGCGCCCGATGAAGAACGTGACAATCACAACGGCGGCCGAGAGGACCGACGTTGCCTCCCCGATGCTCAGCGCCGGCACCCTAAGCCTCCTCCGCGTACTCTTCTCCGACGATCTCCTCATATTCGTCGCATGTGATCCACTTGCAGGCCACGGCTCGATGCACCATGGCCTTGGTCCAGAGGCCGCGCTCGTAGTAGCGCCTCACCTTGTCATAGTTCTTCGAGTGCGCCGCCGTGGTTGCAGCCTTGACGCGTCCCGCCATTACTGTTCACCCCCAACCGTCATCATCAGGTAGTCGATGTTTGCCGTGTTGGTCTCGGTTTGGCTGGGCTCGGCGACCTTCTCGCGCATCTGCTCAAGCAGCTTGTCCACGTCCGGGGCCTCACCCTTTCCGTAGGCGGCGACGGCCGCGGTGTAGGCGAGCTTTCGCGCCTTCCGCTCAACGTACTCGTCATCGTCGATAACGCCCGCGTCGTGCGCCGCGTCGGGGTCGCCAATCTGCGACAGCAGATCGCGCAGGGCGTTGACCTCGGCCATGGTGCCGTCTTGAAGCTCGTTGGGGCGCGGCATGTCTTCCTCAGTGTCCATGCGGACTCCTTTCTTGTCGGGGAATGTGTCGCCATCGTATTAGCGCCGTGAGATTGCCGGGCCGCTTTGATGGGCGCAAAGAAAGAAGGCGCGCCGCAGCACGCCTTCGATGCTTCTGTTATTTCGCAGCCGCTTCGCTTAGGCCGCTGCTTTGAGTTGCCGGTTCTCCACTATTGCGAGGGCTTGCTTCCGCTTGAATCGTCCCTCGGGTTGGCCTGCATTGAGCACCCCCCCCTCCCGCGCGAGATTTTCGAACAGGCTGCGGTACAGCGCGTCCATGGCCAAAACGCTGCGGTGCGCGTCTAGCTGCTTCATGCCGCCGCGCCAGCTCTGGTAGCTCTGCTCCACCTGCTCGGGGGTCATGACGCCATCGGCGACCATGCGGGCCATCTTCTTGAGCTTGCGGCGCTCCCGCGTTATGGAGTCTCGGCACGGCTTCACGACTATGCGGCCCGTCTCCGTGTAGAAGATGCGCTTCTTCAGCCACGTGAAGCCGCGCGTGAGCTTCACCACGCGGGTCTTGCGCGGGTTCAGCTCTATACCCAGCTCGGCGCACTTGCGCCCTATCAGCAGCAGGCACACCTGGAGGTATTCCTTGCTCTCGTGGATCAGGTAGAAGTCGTCCATATAGCGCCCGTAGGCCTCGGGGCGCAGCATCTCGGTCACGTAGTGGTCGATGCGGTTGGGGTGGGCCACCGCGCATATCTGGTTCGGCTCGCTGCCCAGACCCAGGCCCACCTCGCCCTGTGCGTCTATCAGGCGGTGCTCGAGGGCGACCACGCGCGGATCGAGCAGTGCGTCGGACACCTGCCGCTTGACGGGTTCGTGGGCTATGCGGGCGAAGTAATCTGAGAAGTCGCCCAAAAGGATGTATCCCTCGCGCCTGTGCCGCCGCCAGTGGTCGGCCAGGTGGCGCTTGAGCAGCTTCAGGGCGTAGTCGGTGCCGCGCCCCTTGATGTTGGCGGAGTTGGCCGTTATGAGCGTCGGGACTATCGCGGGTACGAGGGCGTTCTGAGAAAGCGACTTCTGAATCACTCGCTCTGGGAAGTGCACGGCGCTGATGTGGCGCAGCTTGCCGCGCTCCCACAGGTCGAAGCGGATGAAGCCCCGGCATATGTCGCGGCCCTCCAGAAGGTCGTTCCTCGATTTGACCGCGTTTCGCAGGTAGTCCTTCATATAACGCTGCGTGGATGCCTTCCACATCACGCCGCGCGCGGCCTGCTTCGATGCCTTGCACAGGCTGTTGAGGTCGGCCACGGTCTCAAGCGTGCACGCCTTGACGCGCTCGGCCTTGGCCTGCGCGCGCTTCTCCTCGCGGCGCTTGCGGCGCGCCGCCCGCCTTTGCTCGGAGTTCACAGAAGGCACCCCGCGCGGCTTGCAATGTGGCTCTGGCAGCCGCTTGAGGTATGGCCATGAAACGCGGCGAAGCCACGGAGCGCCGCGCCATGCAAGCAGCGTCCGGCCACCCTCGCGGGGTGCGTATTTACGGGCGCATGCCCGACGGTCGCGCCTTCCTTCCTCTTCGCGCTCTGCTTTCGGCCCTGGGGCCTACTCGGTCTGGCAATAAGGGAATCCGGGGCGGGGGCGAACCCAGACGTTCGTCGCCGAGTTGTAGTTGGCATTGCCGTTGTTGTTGACATAGCACACGTTGGACGCGGAGCCCGACGCAACGGAACGCAGCCACCAA
>URRN01000168.1 GCA_900550185.1 uncultured Collinsella sp. | reverse complement strand
AAATCCAGCTTCGCGGCAAATGGAAAGGACGAGCTCGCTTACGAACGAGCCTTGGGGAAGCATGAGGAAATTCTCGTCGATAAGGTCGTCTATCTCGACGGCGTCACGTTCGGCGAGCGGATGGTCGAGCGGAAGGACGGCCACGAGCCGGTCGGTCGTAAAGGGAATCTTTTTGAACTCCGGCTCGATGGCGCCGCCGTCACGGATGAAGGCCAGGTCAATGTCCTCGTGCAGGAGCATGCGCTTGAGTGTGTCGCCCTCGCCCTCGATGAGCTCGACAGAATATGAGGGGTTCGCCTGCTGAAAATCGATGACGGCGTCCGTGATCCCATAAGGGGCCATAATGGGGATAGAACCGACGGTGAGGTGCTCGAGCGGCTCACCTGCGCCTATTTGAATGGCGGCAAGATAGCGGTGCTGAAGCGTCGCAGTTTTTTGCGCATAGGGGAGGAGCGCTTCACCTTGCGCGGTGAGTGTTACGTGGCGCTGGCTTCGATCGATGAGCTTGCAGCCGAGTTCGTGCTCCATTGCCATGATGTGCTTGGAGAGGGTTGATTGCGACATGAAAAGCAGTTCCGCCGCATCAAGAAACGTGCGTGACTGCGCTAAGATGGCGAATTCGCCAAAGCGGTTGATATCCATAGGGAGGCCTCCGGTACCCTCATTTTGGCAGGTGGCCTAAACCACAACGCCGTTGCAGTGGTCGATTTCGTGCTGGATGATCTCGGCGGTGTAGCCCGAGAAGTTTTTGATGCGGTGAACGAAGTTCTCGTCCAAATACTCAACCTTAATGCGGCGATAGCGGGTACAGGGACGCTCGCCGATCAGCGAGAGGC
The DNA here is from genome assembly GCA_900550185.1 of uncultured Collinsella sp. Taxonomy (GTDB): domain Bacteria; phylum Actinomycetota; class Coriobacteriia; order Coriobacteriales; family Coriobacteriaceae; genus Collinsella. Next base: position 3,260 of record URRN01000168.1, on the reverse strand, counting down.
ATCCTTCGCTCGTCTGATAGGCATTGACCTGCTCAAGAATTTGAGGGTTGTACATCAGGAGTGTCCTGTTGCCGTCCTTTACGCAGATGATGCGTTTGCGCACGCCAATCATATTGGCGGCGAGCCCCACGCACTCGTGCTCATGCTCATGGAGCGTATCCAGGAGGTCCTGCCCGGTCGCGGCATCGTCGGGTCCCGCGTCTTCGGAAGGCAGGCGCAAAAAGAACTCGGATTTCATGATGGGCTTAATCATGGAGGGCTCCTCATGTCTCATGCTTTCGTGGACTTTCAATAATAGCGCGGAAGGAAAGCTGCGCGTTCGCGTTACAATCTTTCGACGTTGGACCATGTGGCCAGATTCGTCGTGCGCGGCGTCTGGCGTAAGTCTAGGGCTCATTCTCGCCCTGGACTGTTCCTCCGGGGCGATGCGATTGTCGTTCCAAGAGGAAGGAAATGCATGGGGAGCAAATCTCAGCAACAAATTCAAGTAACGCCATCGGGCACTTCGGCGTTTCTTGTCGTCATGTATATCGCAGCATTTGTCGCCGCGTTTAACGAGAACATCATTAACGTGGCGTTGCACGACATCATGGCGGCCTTTTCGGTGAGTGCCACCACGGCGCAGTGGCTTGTTTCGGGCTACATGATCGTGACGTCGATCTTCACGGCCATCATGGCCTTTCTGTCCGGTCGTTTCTCGACGCGCAGGCTGCTGTTTTTCGCATGCGGATGCATGGTCGCCGGAGAAGTCCTGTGCCTGGTCGCCCCAACGTTTACCGTCTTGCTGCCAAGTCGCATTTTGCAGGCTGCGGGATTGGGCATCTTGTTTCCGCTCATGATGAATGTGGTGCTATCTTGCGCTCCGCGCGAGAAGCTCGGTCTGTATCTGAGTCTGGGCGGTGCCTGCATTACGCTGGGGCCGGCGTTTGGACCTGTGATCAGTGGTCTTATGTGCACGTTGTTTGGCTGGAGGGCGGTGTTCGTAGTGCCGCTGGTGGGCGGTGTCGTGGTCGCCGCGGCGGCAGCAAAGCTCGTTCGAAATGTTGGAGAGCGCTCGAACACTAAGCTTGATATTCTGTCGGTTGCTTTGCTTGCGGCCGGCATCACGGCGTTTGTATATTCCGTTGGCGAGTTCTCGACCAATGTGATGGCCGGTATCGTGACGCTTCTCGCCGCCGTTGTGCTGCTCGGCCTCTTTACGGCCCGTCAGCTCAAGCTCGGACATCCGGTGCTCAACGTGCGCCCCATGGCAAGCGTTCGTTTTTGGCCTGCGTGCCTGCTTGTGGTGGTGTCGATGATGACGACGTTCTCGATGAGCGTTTTGTTGCCGCTCTATTTTGAGGGCGCATACGGCATGACCGCACTTATTGCGGGCTTGCTCATTTTGCCGGCGATTGCCTGCAACGCCGTGACCTCGATTGTGGGCGGACGCGTGATGGACGCCCGTGGCGCATGGCCGCTGCTGCCGGTCGGCTTTGCCCTGATTGCCGTGGGGCAGACTGCCATCTCGATGACGGCGGCAAGCATGAACATCGGCGTCGTCGTGGCGCTGACCGTTGTGGTGTATGCCGGAGTCGGTTTGGTGCTAAGCCCCTCGCAAACGGCCGGCTTGGAGACGCTGCCTGCCGCTGAGCATCCTCACGGAACGGCATTGCTTAACACGTGGAATATGATTGCCGCATCGTTTGGCCCGTCGCTGTTTATCGGTCTGCTCTCGAGTTCTGCGGCGACTGCCGGCACCGCTGGCGCTGCGACGGACGTTGCCCAGGCGATTGGATTTGCAGCTGCCGTGCGTGTGGCGGCTGTAATTGCCGTGGTCGGGTTCGTGGCGTCGCTGGTGTACGCTCGTCGCGAGTCACACATGTCGCATTAATGTGTACACATAGATTCTGCAGCTAGATTGGATGGCAACACCATAAACTAATGGACGTTTTGCCGAGAGGCATGAATGTTTAAAGCGCAAAGAGTGCGCGACGGGCCCCGCGAATGGGGCGATGATGCCCGAGAGGGCCAAGAAGGAGTCTCATGTCTGAGAACGAAGAGATCATGAACGAGACCGAGAACGAGACCATGGCTGCCGAGGTCGAGGCAGTCGAGACCGTGGAGACCGAAGCTGCTGAGGTTGAGGCTGCTGACGAGGTTTCCGCCGAGGAGGCCGAGGTTGTCGAGGCCGCCGCTGATTACGATGACGAAGAGCTGATGGACAAGATGCAGAAGGCCGCCCGCCTGCTGCGCAGCCGTCGCTTTGCTATTTCCAAGGAGGAGGAGGCCAAGGCCGAGCGCATGGCGAACATCGAGCGCGCCATCAAGCTCCTTGACCTCAAGCCCAAGATGGAGCAGAAGGAAATGTCCGACCTGCTGGGCATGCGCCTTCGTGAGCTCGATGGTCTGATGGCCGAGGCCGAGGCTGCCGATCTGGTCGGCCGCATCGACGACGCCGAGGGCGATATGCGCAAGATCGTTGTCTTCGCTGCCGAGGATGCCGCTGAGGGCCTGACCGAGCTTGCCAACAAGAAGGAGAAGCTCCTGCCCGAGCTTTCTTACGAGGAGGCCACCGAGCTGATGGCCGCTCTCGATAAGGTTATCGCTCCGCTCGTCGCCATGGGCCTGGACGAGGACCGCGGTCCTCGCGGCGGCCGTGACGAGCGCGGTGGCCGTGGCGGCGACCGTGGCGGTCGCGGCGGCTTTGGCGATCGCGGTGGCCGTGGCGGTGACCGCGGCGGCCGCGGTGGCGATCGTGGCGGCCGTGGCGGCTTTGGTGACCGTGGCGGCGATCGTGGCGGTCGCGGCGGCTTTGGTGGCAACCGTGGTGGCTATGGCGACCGTGGCGGCAACCGTGGCGGCTTTGGCGGCAACCGTGGTAACGACCGCGGCGGTCGCGGTGGCGACCGTGGCGGCCGCAACGGCGGCGGCTTCCGCGGCAACCGCTTCTAGTTGAGTTACGGCGTTTTACCAAACGCCGTAACTGCTCGACGCTGCAAGCCCGCCAGGGCGGCAATCTGCCTTTCAACTTCGGCGGCATGACCAGAAGGTCAATGCCGCCTTGTTTCAAGGCACCTTGCTCGCTCTGGCGGGCTTTCGCTGACTTTGCCAACACATTGGCGTTGCCGTGGTAGTCATTGGCCTGTGTACGGGTTCAAAGTGGGAGATTATCCACGCTCGTTCCCATCGGATTACATTACCCGTCGCCGGCAGCCGTGCGACGCCGGTCCGCGTGGCGGCGTATAATCGGCGGCAGATGACTTGGACGTTAGGAAACC
>URRN01000167.1 GCA_900550185.1 uncultured Collinsella sp. | reverse complement strand
GGCGACGCCAGCAATGACGTCTCGCTGATGAACGCCGTCGATGTCGGTATCGCCATGGGCAATGCGCCGGACTTCCTCAAGGAAAAGGCCGACTATGTCACCGACAGCATCGACCACGACGGCGTCGTCACCGCGCTCGAACACTTTGGGCTTATCTAGCCAAGCCCCTACCGCACTTGCGGCCGCATGGACCAATCGTCTTCAACCGCCGCGCTCGACGCCCTAATGTGGCAATATGTTGTCTGCATAATGCAACGATGCAACCTATCAAAGAATGCGAGAACCCGTGTCCAGTCCGTTTACCAGCTTTTTAGCCCAGCACTTTGACCAGATTAACGACTATCTGGCCACGTTCTTTGACGGACAGGCGACTTCCGCCGATATCGAGCGCTACCTGTACGCGCCGCTCTCGGCTTTTACGGCCAACGCCGGCAAGCGCCACCGCCCGCTTATCTGCATGCTCGCCGCAACCGCAGTGGGCGGTAGCTTTGAGAGCGCCCGCAGCGCCGCGGCAGCTATCGAGCATTTCCAGTCAGGCGCGCTGATTCACGACGACATCGCCGACAACGGACAGCTTCGTCGAGGCAAGCCCTGCATGCACCTTACCGAGGGCACGGGCCTTGCCATCAATTGCGGCGACCTGGCGCTCACTATGGTCACCAAGACGGTTCTCGACGACCCCACGCTGGAGTCCGACGTGAAGCTGCGCGTGCTCCACGAGCTTACCGAGATGATCGTCCGCACCATCGAGGGTCAAGCGCTCGACCTGGGTTGGGTCCGTGACGGGCGCTTTGATATCTCGGTTGATGACTACCTGGACATGGCGACGCACAAGACCGCGTATTACAGCGGAGCCACGCCGCTTGCCGCCGGAGCCATTATCGGCGGCGGCAGCGAAGAGCAGGTCGAGGCGCTACGCGCCTTTGGCCTGCACACCGGCCTTGCCTTTCAGATTCAGGACGACCTGCTCAACTTGGTCGGCACCAAAGAGGCCGCCAACAAGGACTTCCGCACCGACATCACCGAGGGTAAACGCACGCTCGTTGCCGTGCACGCCCTGTCTGATGAGCGCCATCACGACGAGGTCGAGGCAATCCTTTCCTCGGGCACCGAGGACCCTGCGCAGCTCGCACGCGCCGTGGAGATCTTCCAGCAGACCGGCTCCATCGAATATGCTCACGCCTTCGCGCTGGACCTGACCGCAAAAGCCAAGGCTGCCATCGAGAACGTTGAGCTTGATCCGCACGCACGCGAGCTGTTCCTCTCCATGGCAGATTTCTTTGTGGAGCGTCTTAACTAACGGGGGTTATAAAACCTGTCAGCAGCGTATTTAGGCACAACTTGCTACACTGTTGAGTGCATGTTTATGCATCCCTTTGCGTTGTCTATCCGACAGACGCTCAAATAGTACGAATGGTACGCCGAAAGGGGTTCGTTCATGGAACCTATTACAACGGGCATGCAAGGAGCAGCCGTCGAGGACGTGCAGTCTCGTCTCCTGCAGCTCGGCTACACGATTGATGCCGCCGAAGTCACCGACAAGTACTTTGGAGCCACCACTGAGCAGGCCGTCAGCACCTTCAGGCTCGACAGCGGCCTTGCTGCCGGTCATGCCGTCGATATCCCCTGTTGGAGCGCCCTGGTCGACGCCTCGTATAAGCTGGGCGACCGCACCCTGTATCTGCGCATGCCCAATTTCCATGGCGCCGATGTGCAGGCCCTGCAGCGCGCTCTCAACGTTTTGGGCTTTGCCTGTGGCGAAGACGACGGCTACTTTGGTCCGCATACCGAGGCCGCCCTGCAGCAGTTCCAGGAAAATGTCGGCCTGTTTGCCGACGGCATGGCCTTCCAGGACACCTACGCCTACATCAACCGCCTGCACCATGTGTGGGAGGGCAAGCCCTCGGTCACCGAAGCCGAGTCCCGCATCGGTTTTGCTCGCGCCGCCAACGTGCTCGAGCGCTTCCAGATCGCCGTTATCGGTGAGGACCCCATCGCACGCAGCGTTGCTTCGCGCATGTGGAACATCGCCACGGCAACGACCGACAACAGCGGCATGATGCTCTGCGACTCCGAGGTCCCAACCGACGTTGACCTGGTGCTCGAGATCGCAAGCGATGAGCTGCCCGCAGATGCAGCGCCGCGCGCCACGATCGCCCTCGCCGAGTGCCACAACCTGGCCCAGCGCATCCGCACCGCCAATGTCGCCGCGCAGCAGAAGCCGGCTCGCATTCGCATTGAGCTCACGGGCATGACGCGCTACAACGGCACCTTCACGGCCAGCGACGCGCAGACGCTCGCCGTACGCCTACTCGACGGCGTTTGCGATGCCCTCGCAGATTAGGTAAACTAGACGAGTTGCTTTTGGGCAACACCACACATTGGGACGTAGTTCAACGGTAGAACTCCGGTTTTTGGTGCCGGCTGTTGGGGGTTCGAATCCCTCCGTCCCAGCCATTAAAACTGAGCGCCCTAAGCCCATAACGGCCCAGGGCGCTTTCTTGTGGGCAAGCGGAGGGATTCGAACCCGCAAGGGTGCGAAGCCGAGGAAACGCGAAGGCGCCCCAAGCCCATTAGGACCAAGAGCGCCTTACATCAAGAAAATATCAGCCCCGTTCCGAAAAGCGAGCCGTCATCTACAAAATGGCGTGTGGCCCCGACGGGCCGGGCATTAAGTTTGTCGCGAGTTCCGCACGAACAGGAGGCCACTTAACCTCGATGTTTTGGACGTGACAGCGAGAGGGGCCCTGGTATGGCAAGGTGACGTGAAACAAGGCGGCGCTGACCTTCTGGTCGCGCCGCCGAAGTTGAACGTCAGATTGCCGTGCCAGGGCCCCTCGCAGCGTCAAGAAGTCCGCCGTTCGGTAGAACGGCGGAATCTAATTGTTCAGCATGCGGTCGAAGCTTCCCGAGTCGCCATCCCGATAGTCGGCGGTCATCAGAATCTCCTGCGGAATGCGCCCGCCCTCGCGCAGCACATTGCGGAACTGCACGCGCGTGACCATGGGCAGATCCTTGATCGTCGCCGCCAGATTCTGCGGCACGCCCTGGTTGGCAGCCGCGGGCTCGCACTCGCCGCCGGCCTTCACGCGACGCTTATGCTCGGCGAGCATGGCGCGGTACATGCCGGCATGCAGGCGAATCTCAACCACATTGGCATTGCGAGCCTGCTCGACAATACGCGCGCCCTCGCGGTCGATATCGCCCACGTAGTAGACGTAGTTAAAGCGATAGCCGATCTCAGCCAGATAATCGTCCAGGGCATGCGAGACGCTTGCCTTGCATCCGCCGCCAAAAATCACGCCGCCCACCTTGATGCCAAAGAGCTTGGCGTGCTTGCGGCCACGCAGCAGCTTGACGATCTCGTCGTAGGTGTCCAGGTTCTCGACCATAATGAACGGCTTGTCGGCGCCCAGCGTAAAGAAACCCGTAAAGTGCACGGGGCGGTTGGGGGCGACCTTGATCGCCTGCATGCTGATGCCCTTTTCGGTCATGCGCCTTATCAGGCGCTCACCGTGCTTGCCGTCAAAGGCCTTCTCGTCGTTAAAAATCTGGTAGGCACGCTGGCGGCGCGAGGCAACCGGCGTATCGGCACCTCGGTTTTGCTCGATCCAAGCCTGGATGATTGCGATTTCCTCGGCAATCTTGCGGTTGGACATCTCGTTGTGCTGGGTGCGCTGCGGAGCCTTTTTGCCGTCCTTGCCCTCGACCTTTACGATCTGTGTCTGCTGCTCCTTGATCTTGGAGAGCGCCATAGGCGTGGGGACAACCTTGAACAGCTGCCTGCCTAAAACGCGGGCAAGGGCAAGCGCCGAGACCTCGCCGTGGGCGGCCGACTCGGGCTGCTGGGCAGCAGTATCTACTGCGGCAGACTCCGGCTTCTTCTGAGACCTGCGCTTAGAATCGCCTTGGGAATTGCGCTCGCGCTTCGGCGTAGACGCCTGCTTCTGCGGACGATCGGACTTGCTCTCCTTCGCTGACTGGCGCTTAGGCTGCCCCGAAGAAACCTCGGCCTTCGCATCCTCGTTCTGCGGCGTGGTCTTCTCGGCTGCAGTCTCGGCATGGGAACTGCGGCCCCCACGATGGCGACGGCGGCGAGGC
>URRN01000166.1 GCA_900550185.1 uncultured Collinsella sp. | reverse complement strand
GGCTGTTTCCTTTCGCCCTTGGTAGCTAGTTAGAACATCGGTCAGTTGCAAGTCATTTCGAGGTCAAAAAACCGTGCAATATCAGGTTAAATAGCAAAAAGCAGCACAGCATGCTCTAGAAAGATGCGTTTATATCGTGCTAAAACCCAACGACCTCAAAATGACTCTGTTGAGGCAATTCACCCCATACGAACAGAGACGATTGTTATCGTCGTCGGGAAATTGCGCGCTGGCGTCGGATGGCATTATCTGCAGTGGTGATGATCTTTACGAACTGCATCTGCCTCTCCTTTCACCTATCGCCGGGCGCAATTCTAATATCGTAAACGGTACCTTTTCTTCGGTAAGCGGTTGTATTTCCGTCTCCGTTTTCGATGGTCGCTATATTACGCTAAAGTGCCCGCAGCACAAGCGACAAATTCAAATTTCTGAAAAGTTTTTTCATTACTTTGTGAAGCGTGGTGCAAATACGCTCCGTTCCTGCGACAATACGCTCAGTTACTGGTTGATGGTTATAACGTCTGAAACAATTTCGAAACGAAAGGCGCGCTTTTATGCAAACTTACGAATCGGACACCAATATCGGAAGCATTAAGATTCTCGCCGTCGACATGGACAAGACGCTGCTCACCGACAAGCGCGTGTTGCCGCAGGGTCTTGATGAGCGCCTGGACAAGCTCGCCGACGCAGGCATTGTATTCTGCCCCGCCAGCGGACGCCCCGCCCCCAAACTCGAGGAAATGTTCGAGAGCATTAAGAACCGACTTGCTTTTTGTCCCGACAACGGAGCCTGCGTCATCTATCGCGGCAGCTATATCTATAAGAGCAACATCGATGTGGCGCTGTATCAGCAGGTGCTCGCCCGTGCCTCGGAGGACCCGCGTGCCGTTCCCGTCTTGTGCTGCTACGACGAGTTCTATGTGCTCGCCCGCGACCATCAGTACCACGACGAGATCAGCGTGTACTACAACACGATCAACTACGTCGATAGCTTTGAGGGCCTTGATATCGAGTCCAACAAGATTTCGATCTTCTTCCCCGCCTACGATGCCGAGCCCGCGTTTCGCGAGAACTACAGCCCCGAGTTCTCGGACAAGCTCTACGTCACCAACGCCGGGCGCGAGTGGATAGACTTTATGAACCTGGGCGTCGACAAGGGGTCGGGCGTCGCGCACCTGTGCGAGCAGCTGGGCATTGATATCGCTGATGCCGCCGCCGTGGGTGATACGTACAACGACATCCCCATGCTGGAGCGCGTCGGGCATAGCTTTATCGTGGATAATGCCGAGGAGCACATGAACGCGCACGCCAAATGGCGCATTCCGAGCAACAACGACGGGGGCGTACTGACGCTCATCGACGCCATCCTGGCGGCTCGGTAGCCGTCCCATCGGGCCTGACCGGGCCCTAGGTTTACTTTCCTGCCGCCAAGATGGCGTCTTGAGTGTCTAGATACTTAGCTGAAATGATTTGAGCAGAGGGGAGCTCCTTGTTGGGAGGGGCTCCCCTCTGCTTTGGTTACTGTGGGACAAATTAATCAGTAGTGTTTGTCCCAAATCTTAAGTATCTGGGGGCTTGCGTCTTGGGCGAGCTTGCCTTACCGAGCGCTTTCCTATTTGGCGTCGGCCCAGGTTATGCCGGTGCTGGCTTCGGCGATTAGGGGGACGCGGAGGTCTACTACGTGTTCCATGACGTCGCGGACCATGGTGGTTAGGCGCTCGACTTCGTCGACGGGGCACTCAAAGTCCAGTTCGTCGTGCACCTGCAAGATCATGTGGGCGGCAAAGCCCTCTTCTTCCAGGCGGCGGCTTACGCGGGCCATTGCGATCTTGATGATGTCGGCCGCGGTGCCCTGCATGGGGTGGTTCATGGCCGTGCGCTCGCCAAAGCCGCGGAGTTGCGGATTTTTGGCCTTGAGCTCGGGAATATGGCGTCTGCGGCCATACATGGTCTCGGCGTAGCCCGTCTGCTTGGCACGTGCCACCACGTTGTCGAGGAACGTACGCACACCCGGGTAGGCCTCGTAGTAGCGGTCGATCATGTCGCGCGCCTCGGCCATCGAGATATGCAGCGACTGCGACAGGCCGTAGGCCTGCTGACCGTACACGATGCCAAAGTTCACGGCCTTGGCGCGGCTGCGCAGGTCGGGCGTCACCTCGGACACCGGCACGCCAAATACGCGCGCGGCCGTCTCGGCATGGAAGTCCTCGCCCTCGTTAAAGGCACGCACCAGATGTTCATCACCCGAAAGATGCGCGAGCAGGCGCAGCTCGATCTGCGAGTAGTCCACCGCCAAAAAGACGCTGCCCTCGCCCGCCGAGAACGCCGTCTTGACGGTACGCCCCAGCTCCGAGCGCGTCGGAATGTTTTGCAGATTGGGGTCGCTCGAAGACAAACGCCCCGTCGCGGTGATGGTCTGGTTGTACGTGGTGTGCACACGACCGTCGCCACGACGCAGCGGACCTAGCGTGTCCAGATAGGTCGACTTAATCTTGGACTTCTCACGCCAGTCCAAGATCAGGCGCACGATCTCGTGATCGCGGGCAAGATCGCTCAGCACCTTGGCGTTGGTCGAATAGTAGCCGCGCTTGGTCTTTTTGAGGCCCTTGGTCGGAAGCCCCATAACATCAAACAGCACGTGCGAGAGCTGCATGGGACTGCCGATGTTAAAGGTCTCGTCGCCGGCCAGGTCGCGAATGCTGCGCTCGACCTCGGCAATCTGGGTCGCCAGGCCCTCGGACAGACTGTGCAGGCGGTCGGGGTCCACAAGCATGCCCGCGCGCTCCATCTTGGCAAGCACCGGCACAAGCGGTATCTCGATGCCGTCGAACACGTTGGCGGCATTCTCACGGGCCATGCACTCGCGCAACGGCGCCACGAGCGCCAACGTCAGGGCCGCAGTACGGGCGGCAGACGCCGGAGCGTCCTCACCAGCACCCTCTGCGCCGCGCGCCGCAGGCAGCGCCATCTGCAGATACGTATCGGCAAGATATGCCTCATCGAACTCGGAGCGATCGGAATCCAGCAGATAGGCAGCGACCACGGTATCGAAGATACGCGTGGAATCGACAGCTAGCGGATCCATGAGCTCGAGCTCAGAAGAATCGATGGGCGAAAGCTCATGCAGGAGTGCCTTCATATCCGGGCTCGCCACGCGACCCTCCATAAACAGACGCGCGAGCACGCCGGCAATCACGCCGTGAACGAAGTTGAAGCCCTCAACCTCAGCCGCCGCACAGCTGTCGCCCTCCTCGAGCGCGAACAGGCCCTTGGACGTCGCCAACCACAGCGTGCGCGTCAGTCCAAAGAGCGCGCCCTCTTCCTTGTCGTCGTCCACCACGGCGGCGACCCACTCGCCGGCATCAATCGCGCGGGAGACCTCAGCCGCAACGGCACCAAGCGCGTCGGCATCGCCGGCGGCTGCGCGAACCATAGCAGGTATCTCAAACACACTGGAGGCAGCAGCAGCCCCGCCCTCGCCGCCGATCAGCGCCAAGAAACGGTTCTGCATGGCGGTGATACCAAGTGTGCCCAGCGCCGCGGACACTTCGTCGGCAGAAAACGCCGGGAAGGACGTTTCGTCAAAGTCGAGCTCGACGGGCGCATCGGTGCGAATGGTTGCGACCTTGCGGCTCAGCAGCGCATCGTCGATGTGCGCACGCAGGTTCTCGCCCATCTTGCCCTTGACCTCGTCGGCATGCGCGATGACCTCGTCCAAGCTGCCGTACTGTGCGATGAGCGCGCTCGCCTTTTTGGGGCCGATGCCCGGTACGCCGGGAATGTTGTCTGACGTATCGCCCTTCAGACCGTAAAAATCGGGCACGAGCGCCGGCGTAATGCCGTGATACAGGTCGTCCACGCTCTCGGGCGTCATGATCGCCACGTCGGACAGGCCCTTACGGGTCGAGACCACGTTGACGTGCTCAGTCACGAGCTGATACATGTCGCGGTCGCCGGTCACCAGCAGCATGTCGCAGCCGGCCTCCTCGCCCAGGCGCGCCATGGTTCCCAGGATATCGTCGCCTTCCCAGCCCTCGGACTGCAGAATCGGCACGTTGAGCGCCGTGAGCAGCTCCTTAATCATCGGAAACTGCGCGTGCAGATCGGGGTCCATGGGCGGGCGCTGCGCCTTATACTGCGGCAGCATCTCCATGCGCACGCGCGGCTTGCCCTTATCAAATGCCACGA
>URRN01000165.1 GCA_900550185.1 uncultured Collinsella sp. | reverse complement strand
TCGTTGGCTTCCTTTCTACTGCGCATGGTGGTTGAGCACAAACTATAGCGAAACAGCCCCGTTTTTCTTGATACAGGCGAGTATGTTTTTGAGCTTGCTAAAGTCGAGCGGTTTGGGCAGATGGGCGTTCATGCCGGCGTCGTGTGCCGCCTTGGCGTCTTCGGCAAAAGCGTTGGCGGTGAGCGCGATGATGGGGATGTCGGCCGCATCGGCCTTTTCGCTCAGGCGGATCGCCCGGGTTGCCTCGTAGCCGTCCATGCCCGGCATCATGATGTCCATCAGGATTGCATCGAAGCTGCCGGCGGGACGACCAACATATAGATCGACCGTTTCGTTGCCGTCGGCGGCGCGAGTCACGACGATGCCTTCGCTTTCGAGCAGAGCTTGGGCAATCTCGGCATTGAGTTCGTTATCTTCTGCCAAAAGGACGTTCATGCCGGCGAGCGAGCAGCTGCTTACCTGCGTGTCTGCACATTCTTTTATCTGAGGGTTCTTGTCGATATCGAGCGGAATCCGGACGTCAAACGTACTCCCCACGCCAACCTCACTCGAAATCTCAATCGTGCCGCCCATCATATCGATGAGCGATTTGACGATAGACATGCCAATGCCGGTTCCTTGGAACTTGCTGCGCGCATCGTCGCCTTCCTGGGCAAACGGCTCGTAAATGTGCGTCAAAAACTCGGGCGTCATACCAATGCCGGTATCCGAGACGCTAAAGCAAAACACGGCGTGCTCGTCGTCGACCGGTTTGATGGTCGATGAGAACGTGACGGTGCCTCCGTGCTTGTTGTACTTGATGCTGTTGTCGAGCAGGTTGACAAGGATCTGCCGAATATGGGTGGGGCTGCCGATCATATATTGGTCGACAGCGTAGGGCTCGCTGGTGTCGAGCATGGTTATGCCGCGGTCCGATGCGCGGAGCTTGCACAGTACGAGCGCATTGTCGCACAGCTCTTTAAGGTTGAATGATTCGTGCTCGAGCGTCACTTTGCGCTCCTCGATCCTGCCCATCTCGAGGATGTCGTTAATCAGTGACAGCAGGTGATTGGCGGCAACGCGCGCCTTGGCGCGGCTTTCGCGGGCGACCTGCATGTCGCCTTCTCTCAATTCCTCAATTTCGATAAGGCCCAGGATGCCGTTGAGCGGCGTGCGGATGTCGTGGCTCATGCGCGTGAGGAAAGCGGTTTTGGCGGCGTTGGCGGCATCAGCTTTCTGCCGTTCCTCCTGTGCGCGGTAAAGCGACCAGACAAGGATGGCGATGCTGGTGAGCAAGATGCAGATGATAACAGTCGCAATGGCGGTGCGGTTACGATAGAAAAACTGGAACGTGTCCGATTCTTGCGCCGAGTACGATGTGGGGAAATAGCTGTTTGCAGAGAGCGATTCACCTGCATTGACGATGCCCTTATTGATGATTCCCAGCAGCTCGGGCTTGCCGCGCGAAATTAAACACGATAGTTGCGCCGTGTTGGTGAGTTCCTGTGTTTCGAAATCCTCGATGTCGTAGATGTCGCGGAGAGTTTCCAGGCGCGTGCTGGGGACAATGATGCAACGTGCCTTCCCCTCATTGAGGGCTTTGAGCACCTCGCCGTCATTCGAATACTCGGTTACCGTTGCGTTCGGAAAGAGACTTTCGAGCTCAAAACGGTTAACGATTGTGCTCTTTGTACAAGCGATGTTCTTAAGGTCGCTGTTCAGGTTTTTGCCACTGTGAATGGCGGTCAGCGAAACCGTTCCCATCGAGTTTGACTGGATGACCCCTGTCTGCTCGGCGAGCCAGTAGTCGCGAAACAACGGTAGGGCGACATCGATGGTTCCGTTGGAAAGGGCTTTGATCATTTGCTTGTTGTTCGAGAGTGCGATTGTTTTGACCGTAATGTCAAACTTGTCGTGCAACGTCGTTGCAAGCGAGGCGAGCGACCCTTCCATCTCGCCGTCGTCATTTTGCGTACAGTAGGGAAGTTGGTTTTTAAGATAGCCGAGCGTGATGGTATTGCCGTTTTCTTTGAGCCAGGTGGTCTCGGTGCCGGTGAGCGATGACGAGCCACTGTTTTGGGTCGAGTAACTCGATTTGACTTCCTCGTTATAGCGCGGGTTATCGCGGGCGATGGTCGTCATGGCGGCGTTGATGTCGTTCATCAGGTCAGGGCGGCTTTTAGGAACGGCAAAAAAGTAGTCGCTCGAGCCTACGTAGAACATGGGTGACGCATCGGGCGACGAAATGGTGTCGTTCATGATGACGGCGTCGACCTCGCCGTCTGCAAGCGCCTCAAAGAGGGCGCTGCCGGTGTCGATTTCTTTATAGGTGCAGGTAACGTCTTCGTTGGCGAGCCACTGCTGGCCGACGATAGTTTGCATAACGCCAGAGTTGCAGCCGATGGTGAGGCCTTGGAGCGCCTGAGGGTCACCCTTGGCCAGATCGTCGCGGTCGGGCCTGGCGTAGATATAGTAGCGCTCGGTGCCCTCGGGATTTGAGGAAAAGAGCAGCTTCTGCTCGCGTTCTGCCGAATACGAGATGTTGGGCATGAGGTCGATTTCGCCTGCCTCGAGCATGTCCATAAGCTCGGAGAAGGTGCCGCTAACGTATTCGTATTGCCAGCCCTTTGTGTAATACGAGAGGGTCTGGAGGTACTCGTAGCCCCATCCCGAGAGGCGCTCGCCCGGCGTGCCTTCCTGGAAGCCTTTGTTGTTGACGAGCCAGCCAACGCGGACCGTCTTGACCTGCTGGTCGGAGTCGGCGGCAAAGGCGGGGGCAGGCATGACGGCGCTCAGCACGGTGAGTGCGGCAAGCGCGACAGCCAGGGTGCGGCGTAGGGCTAAGCGAAGGACGGCGGAAGGTTTCACATGAAATCCTATCGAGTTGAGACAGTTTCGCATAAGGATACCAGCTCAGCATGCTTAGTCGGCAGCTGAGCCGCTAAACGGTCCCGCCCGGCACTTGGGGACAGTCCCTTTCTGCCGGCACAAAAGGAACGTCCCCAACTGCCGGTTGTGGGACAATACCGAGCGAATGTGATTGGGCGTCTGGGAAAAGGGGTCGCGATGAACAAGTTGAGGACGCTTGCCGATGTTTTGCGCCAGGCTGGCTTTGCGCGCATCACGGGCCTGTTTCTCGTCTTCTATCTGCTGTGCTCGACGGCCGTCTGGTTGTCCGAGCCCACGACCCTTACGTTTGGCGACGGCCTCTGGTTTAGCTTTGAGACCGTATCGACGATCGGCTTCGGTGATATCCCGGCCGAGACGCCGGTTGCCCGCGCTATCACCGTCGTTTTGAGCGTCATCAGCATCTTCTACATCGCCATGCTCACGGGCGTGGCGGTGAACTACTGCAACACGCTCATCAAGATGCGCCAAAAGGACACCATGGCGCGCTTTATGGATGATCTGGAGCATTTGGAAGAGCTCGATCGTGACGAGCTTGCCGACCTATCGCGCCGTGTGCGCGAATATCGCCGACGCCAACGCTAGAGGGGGCGCCGCGCGTCACGACGAGGGGGACTGAATATGTATATCACGGTATACCTGGGCGCCAGCGTCGGCAACGACCCAGCATTTCTGCCTGCGGTGCAAGAGCTGGGCAACTGGATTGGCTCCAACGGGCACGCGCTGGTATACGGCGGGTCCAAATCGGGCCTGATGGGTGCGCTCGCCGATAGCGTACTCGATGCCGGTGGACACGTGACGGGTGTTGAACCGAGCTTTTTTATCGAGGCCGAGTTTCAACATGACGGTATCGACGACCTCATCGTGACGAGCGACATGGCCGAGCGCAAGGCCAAGATGATCGAGCTTGGTGATGCCTTCATTGCCTTTCCCGGCGGGACGGGTACGCTCGAGGAGATTGCCGAGGTCATGTCGGCCGTGTCGCTGGGGCATCTGAGCGCGCCGTGCATCCTGTATAACCTGGACGGTTACTACAACGATCTCAAGGCGCTGCTCGGACACATGATTGATAAGGGGCTTTCGAGCCCGAGGCGGCAGCACGGCATCTACTTTGCCGACGATTTGCGCGAGATTGCCTCGATTATTAACGGATAAGTCTTGAGCCTGCCCCACTATGACTCCCAATGGTGCCGTTTGCGGCGCAGACGGTTGGCTCGTTCGGGCAACGCTCGCTCTACAATAAAACGTATCTTTGTCGATTTTGACCACGGGAGGTCCCGATGGACAACCTTGCCAAACCCACAAACCGCGCGCTGTTTTTGGTTAGCGTT
>URRN01000164.1 GCA_900550185.1 uncultured Collinsella sp. | reverse complement strand
CGTATACTTAAAGTCGTTGATTTGTTGGAAGGGAGGTTCGTATGGCTAAGGACACCATGAGGCTCACGTCTATGACGGCCGCGAGCGGTTGAGCCGCTAAGTTGGCTCCCGGAGCCCTCGCCCAGGTCCTGGGCGATTTACCCAATGTGCATAACGACAACCTGCTCGTGGGGTTCGATACCTCCGACGATGCGAGTGTTTTTCGTGTTGGCGAAAACCTGGGCCTCGTGCAGTCCGTCGACTTCTTCCCGCCGATGGTCGACGACCCGTTCCTGTTTGGCCAGATCGCGGCGGCAAACTCGCTGTCGGACATATACGCCATGGGTGGACGACCGAGCCATGCTATGAACCTGCTGTGCATTCCCAATTGCCTGGGCGTTGAGGTTGCCGGGCAGATTTTGGCGGGTGGCGCCGACAAGTGCGTCGAGGCTGGCTGCACCATCGCGGGCGGCCACACCATCAACGACGACGAGCCCAAGTACGGCCTGTCCGTGAGCGGTTTTGTGCCACTCGACCATATGCTCGCCAACAGCGGTGCGCGCGTGGGCGATGTCCTACTGCTGACCAAGGCGATCGGCTCGGGCATCATCACCACGGCCATTAAGGGCGAGCTCATCGAGCAGGACGAGGCCAGCCGGATGTTTGATTCTATGCGCACCCTCAACGAGGCCCCGATCCGTTTGGCCGAGGGGCTCGAACTTCACGGCTGCACCGACATTACGGGCTTTGGCCTGATTGGGCATGCGTGCGAGATGGCCGAGGGCTCGGGCGTGCAGATTGAACTTGCGTCGGGGGCGGTGCCGCTCTTTGACCAGGTGCTCGACATGGCGCGTCTGGGCATTATCCCCGCGGGCTCCTACCGCAACCAGGACTTCTTTGGCCCGCGCGTGGCTGCCGACGAGGATCTGGAGCCGGGCATGCTGGATGCGCTGTACGATCCGCAGACGTCTGGTGGCCTACTCATCGCGGCACCTGCTGCCGATGTTGATGAGCTTGCGTGCCGTCTACATGCTGAAGGACGTATCGCCGCCGTCGTCGGTCGCGTGTGCGTGCCGGTGCCAGGTGGTCCTGCCGTTCGCGTTGTCCGTTAACGACACGTTTATTGAGCTCTGTACCGTTCTAAACCGATTTATTCGAAAGGAAAAACTATGTCTACCAAAATTGAAGTCAATGCCATGGGCGATGCCTGCCCGTTGCCCGTCGTCAAGACGCTCAAAGCTCTGAAGCAGCTTGATGGCGAGGGTGCTGTGGTGACCTCGGTCGACAACGAGACCGCCGTCAAGAACATCTCCAAGATGGCGCAGGAGAAAGGCTGCACGGCCTCGGTCGAGAAGGTTTCTGACGCCGAGTGGCACGTGACCGTGGCGACCTCTGGTGCCATTGCCGTGGCCGATCCCGAGCAGGATGGCGCTGCCTTCTGTGGTGCCAGCACCGGCAAGGGCGAGCTCGTCATTTCCGTCTACACCGA
Organism: uncultured Collinsella sp.; assembly: GCA_900550185.1. Taxonomy (GTDB): domain Bacteria; phylum Actinomycetota; class Coriobacteriia; order Coriobacteriales; family Coriobacteriaceae; genus Collinsella. The sequence continues at coordinate 2,843 of URRN01000164.1, read as the reverse complement.
CTGCATGGGCCGCGGCGACGACGAGCTGGGCCACAAGCTCATGAAGGCCTTCATCTTTGCCGTGACGCAGCAGGAGGAGCTGCCCGCGACCATGCTGTTCTACAACGGCGGCGCCAAGCTCACCGTCGAGGGCTCTCCGGTGCTCGACGACCTGAAGGGCCTGGCCGAGCAGGGCGTCGAGATCCTCACCTGCGGCACCTGCCTCGATCACTATGGCATTAAGGACCAGCTGGCGGTGGGCGAGGTCACCAACATGTACGTGATCGTGGAGAAGATGGAGCAGGCCGTGCGCGTTGTGCGCCCGTAGCGTATTGGTTGGAGTTGCCATGAGGGAGAAGCGCCCGGCGCTTGTCATCACGTTTCCCACCACGGCGGCCGCCATGGGCTGCGAGTCCCTGTGCGTTGAGCGTGGCCTTCCCGGGCGAACGATTCCCGTGCCCGGGGAGGTCGCTGCCGGCTGTGGTCTGGCGTGGAAAGCGTTGCCTGCCGATGAGGAGCTGCTGCGCGGCGAACTCGCCGCGGCGGGCGTTCCCACCGAGGGCTATACCGTGATTGATATGTGGGAGGTCGTGCGATGATCTACCTGGATAACGCGGCGACGACCATGCACAAGCCGCAGACGGTCATCGATGCCGTGACGCAGGCGATGTGCTCGCTCGGCAATGCCGGGCGCGGCGCCACGTCGGGTGCCCTCGATGCCGCTCGTACGATTCACGGTTGCCGTGCCAAGCTCGCGCGCTTGCTGGGCTGCCCGCGGGCTGATCATGTGTGCTTTACGTCCAACTCCACCGCGGCGCTCAACACCGCCATCAATGGCGTGGTGCGCCCCGGCGACCGCGTGGTCACGACGGTGCTCGAGCACAACTCCGTGTTGCGTCCGCTCAACCGCCTGGCGGCAGAGCAGGGCGTGACCGTTGAGCATGCGGGCTGCGACGCGAACGGTGCGCTCGACTACGAAGAGTTTGAGCGGCTGGTGACGCCGGGCACACGTGCCGTGGTGGTGGCGCACGCCTCCAATGTGACCGGCAACGCGGTCGACATTGCGCGCGTGGCCGCCATGGCCCATGCGGCCGGTGCGCTCGTGATCGTCGATGCCTCGCAGTCTGCCGGCACGGCGCATATTGATATGCAGGCCATGGGGCTCGACGTGGTGTGCTTTACTGGCCACAAGGGGTTCATGGGTCCGCAGGGCACCGGCGGGCTGGCCGTGGCGGAGGGCATTGACGTGGCGCCGTGGGCCATGGGCGGCACGGGCGTGCACAGCTTCGATGCACTGCAGCCGCTTGAGTGGCCCACGCGCCTGGAGGCGGGCACGCTCAACGGCCACGGTGTCGCCGGCCTTTCTGTCGGCCTCGACTTTATCGAGGCCCAAGGTGGGGTCGAGGCGATTGCGGCGCATGAGCGAGCACTGGCGGATCGCTTTCTCGCTGGCGTGCGCGAAATCCCGGAGATCAAGCTCTACGGTGCCTTTGACCAGCCCGTGCGCTCGGCGATCGTTTCACTCAACGTGGGCGATATCGATTCGGCCGAGATTTCGGACGCGCTCATGCAAGGGTGGGGGATTGCGACGCGCCCCGGCGCCCATTGCGCCCCGCTCATGCACCGTGCGCTGGGGACCGAGCGTCAGGGCGTCGTCCGCTTCTCGTTTGGGTATTTCAACACGGACGAGGAAGTCGATACCGCGATTGACGCTTTGCGCGATTTAGCCTGCTAGAGCGTATATACTTGCGGGACGGGTCTTTTGCCCGTCCCGTTTTTGTTTCGACCCGAAAGGTGTGCCTATGGCTTCATCCGCCCCGCGCGGTCTGCGTTCCGACCATGTCGTTACCGTCGGCATTGCGCTGTTCTCGATGCTCTTTGGCGCCGGTAACCTCATCATTCCGCCGCTGCTGGCACTTCAGGCCGGCACGGCCACGCCGCTTGCCATGATCGGCTTTTTGATTGCCGCTATCGGTCTGCCCGTCATGGGCTTTATCGCCGTCGCGCTCGCCGGAACGGCGCGCGAGCTTGCCGGCCGCGTGCACCCCAAGTTTGGTGAATTTTTTGTCGCGGCGGTGTATCTGGCCATCGGCCCGTGCCTGGCCATTCCGCGCACAAGCTCTACGGCGTTCGAAATGCTGGTGCCGCTGCTACCCGAGGGTGTTTCACTCGGCACGGCACGTTTGGTGTTTGCCATTGGGTTCTTCGTCGTCGCGTTTGTGCTCACGCTGCGCCCGGGCGTCATCACACGCGTGCTCGGCCGCATTACGGGTCCCGCGCTCATTGCGCTCATCGTGCTGGTTGTGGGTGCTGCCGTGATCTCGCCGCTGGGACCGGCTGCCGCGCCGCAGGCTCCCTACGATGCGGGCGCCGCCGTGCAGGGCTTTCTGACTGGCTATCAAACCATGGACCTGCTCGCGTCGCTCGCCTTCGGCATCATCATCGCCGAGACCATCCACGAGTTGGGTGTTACCGATGACAAGCGCGTGGCCTTCGAGATTTCGCGTTCCGGTGTGATCGCCGGCGTGCTCATGGCCATCATCTACTGCGGCTTGGGCCTTGCCGGTATGCAGCTCGGCACCGTGATGCCCGACGCTACCAACGGCGCCGCCATCCTTGCGCGTTCGGCCTCCATGCACTTTGGTCTTGCTGGCACGGTTGTCGTCTTTGCGATTTTCTTCCTAGCCTGCATGAACGTGTGCATTGGCCTTATCAGCTGCTGCTCGCGTTACTTCTGCGAGACGTATGTGGTCGAAGGGGGAGCGGAGGCCTCCGAGGAGGCCATGCGCCGCCCCTTTGCGGTTCTCGCCTTTGTGTTCGCGGCGTTTTCGTGCGTGCTCTCCAACGTGGGCCTCGACGTGATT
>URRN01000163.1 GCA_900550185.1 uncultured Collinsella sp. | reverse complement strand
TTGCAAATCCGTGAGAATCGCACCACGCCTTGGAATATGAATCCGTGCAGCGTCCGCGCTCAAAAAGGGATATATCGTAATTTTCGTCGTAGTTGTCTCCGACGTAGATTTCGCTGCTCTCGGCGGGAGATCCATCGTCGGCATAGGCTGCCGCAACGGGCACAAATGGTGTCATGACAAGGGAGAGGCAAAGAGCTGCTGAGACGATGGAGGGCAGGCAGTTCTTCATGGCTGGCTCCTTAATCTGGCCTTTGATAGTTACTTGATGTCGCCTCCTTCCGCTTTATATCCGTTGTATTTGGCGTATTTCTTTAATAAGGCAAGAGGTTCTTCCAGTCAAAGGTGAAACCCGTCACAAAGACAACCGATAACGTTGGCGGTAAATGGGGCGGTGCCCCCTCAGCGACGACCGACAAGGTTTTTCTGCTCTCGGCAACCGAAGTATACGGGGATATGCAATCCGACGGCATCCAGTACGAGTGCTACAAATCCAAGGGCGTGACGGGGTCGAACTATTCCGGTGCATCAGGCTATAGCCACTGGACTCGCTCCGTGAGACCGCGCAGCTCCACGTCCTTTCGCTATGTTCAAAGCGGCGGTATTTGCTACAGCTACAGCGCGACGGACTCGTTTTATGTTCTCCCCGCTTTCTGCTTCTGATCTCTTTTAGCGCAAAGCCCTCGCAATCCTGCGAGGGCTTTTCTTTCAAGACTTTAGTCTGCTGGCCGCGCAGCGGCCAGCTTTAAACCACCCGCTACGCGGGTGGAGACAAACGGCTTTACAAAGCCACCCCTCCGACCGATATTGACGATTGTTCAGGCCGTCAAGAATTCGAGTCGAAGGGGTGGTCGCCATGGCCCAGAAGGCCTACAGCCTTTCCCACACGAAGTGGATGTGCAAGTACCACATCGTGTTCACGCCGAAGTATAGGCGCAAAGTGATCTACAACCAAATCAGGAGCGACATAGGGGAGATCCTCAGGAAGCTGTGCGAGTACAGGGGGATCGAGATAATCGAGGGGCACCTGATGCCCGACCACGTGCACGTGCTGCTGGCGATCCCGCCGAAGTACAGCGTCGCGAGCGTCATGGGCTACCTGAAGGGGAAGAGCTCGCTGATGATATTCGACAGGCACGCCAACCTCAAGTACAAGTTCGGCAACAGGAAGTTCTGGGCGGAGGGCTACTACGTGTCCACCGTCGGCCTGAACGAGGCGACGATCGCCAAGTACATCAGGGAGCAGGAGTCCCACGACATCGCGCTGGACAAGCTGAGCGTGAAGGAGTACGAGGACCCCTTCAAGAGGGGGTGATGCTGCCGGTTCGACCGGCGCGCCACGGGTCAAGATGCACTAGGCCTGGACGAAGTCCGGGCCCGCGCCTTTAGACGCGAGCCCGGGGCCCGTGGGTTATACCCTAAGAGCAAACCACCCTTTTTAAGGGTGGTTCTGATTTTGGCGATTACTCGAACAATTCGAGGTTCATAGCACAGGTAATCGGGTTGAGGAGAAATGGGGTCATACAGCGGCTCTCAGAGCGCCTGCCGCACTCCCCCGCCATTGCCTCTGCGGCGTCCTCGTATAGAGCCCATCCTGCTTGGCGTTTCGTCGCAACAGCCCACTTGTCCACCGATCAAGTGAACTACCGGAATAAATACAGCGACACGTTTGTTCGTTACAGTCGCTATATCTGTGTAAAACGCCGCGATAAATACAGCCCTTACTCGGCTGTATACCAGCTACGCGTATGTAGATTCATATCGCGTTGATAAATCGGCTCAAGTGCGTGCAAAACGCGCAAGTAACCGCAAAAGACGACTATCGCGCAGGTAGATTATTGGCACCCTGTTGCTTACTGAAAATTAAGCAATTGCTTAAAACAAAAAAGGTCAGGCACTAAGTGCCTGACCTGCAAACTTCTGGTCGGGACGACTGGATTCGAACCAGCGACCCCTTGACCCCCAGTCAAGTGCGCTACCAAGCTGCGCCACGTCCCGAAGCTCTTGTTTGTTGCTCTGCTCTCGCTCGCAACAGGGAGTATATTAACCCGAAACTTTGGACTTGTGCAAGAACTTTTTTATAAATTTTGAAGCAAGTCCAAAATTGTATCTGCGAGCTGGGGTTTTGTTAGTACGGGTAGTTCTTGCGTACCCGCTATGCTCACGATCCAAGCCTTGTTGGTGTCGGTTCCAAAGCCCGAATCGGCGCGTGAGACATCGTTGGCAATAATGGCATCGCAGCCTTTGCGGGTCAATTTGCGCTCGGCGTACTCGACGACGTTATCAGTCTCGGCTGCAAAGCCGATTACGAGGCGATCGCCCTTTTGGCGTGAAAGTTCGGCCAAGATGTCAACGGTCTCGACGAGCTCGATTCGATCCAGGCGCTCGTTGGCCTTTTTGAGTTTATGGTCCGCCGGGGCCGCCGGCGTGTAGTCGGCGACGGCGGCGGCGCAAATGGCCGCGTCGGCCGTCTGGAAGGCGCTCAGCGCTGCCTTGAGCATTTCTGAGGCGGTCTGTACGTGCACGCACTCCACACCGCGGGGAACATCGAGCGATGTCGGTCCCAGCACGAGCGTGACGGCGGCACCGCGACGTGCGGCCTCCCCCGCCAGGGCGATGCCCATCTTGCCCGAAGAACGGTTGCCAATGAATCGCACCGGGTCGATCGGCTCGTGCGTGGGGCCGGCGGTGATGACGATGCGCTTGCCCGTCAGGTCTTGCGGCACGGGGTTGAGCACCTCACAGACAGCCTCGACGATGTCCTCGGGCTCGCTCATGCGGCCCGTGTCCACGTCGCCGCACGCAAGGTAGCCGCTGCCGGGTCCCACCACGTGAACGCCGCGGTCGCGCAACGTGGCCATGTTGGCCTGTGTGGCCGGTGCCTTCCACATGCCATTGTTCATGGCCGGTGCGATCACGATGGGGCGCGGCGTGGCAAGCAGCGTGGTGGAGATGAGGTCGTCGGCGATGCCGTTGGCCATCTTGGCGATGATATTGGCCGTCGCGGGCGCCACGACCACCAGATCGGGCTCCTGCGCAAGCGAGATATGGTGGATGGGGTCAGACGGGTCGTCGAATAGCCCAACCGCGACCGGCTCATTGGTGAGCGCGCGGAACGTGAGCGGGCCCACGAACTCCGTGGCATGCTCGCTCATAACGACTTTGACACGTGCGCCGCGCTTTTGCAGCAGGCGCACGATATTGCACGACTTATAGGCGGCGATCCCGCCGGTAATGCCCAGCAGGATCGTTTTTCCCTCAAGTTGCATTGAATTGTTGGATGCCGCCGTCATCGCTAGGCTTCCTTGCTCGGGAGCACCAGGAGGCGGTGGCAGTACGGACAGTGCGTAATCTCGCTACCGTCGTGGTTGAGGTCGCTCATGGACGATGCCTGCAGCGCGGTGTGGCAGACCGTGGGGATGTTGCCCTGGATGGTCTCGACGGCCAAGCCGCGGAACTGCTTGAGCAGACGCTCGTAGTCGGTGAGCACGTTGGCCGGCAGCGTGGCGGCAAGAGCGGTGCGCTCCTTAGTGGCGGCTTCGATCTGAGCCTGCAGGTCGGCAGCCTTGGCGCGGGCGGCCTTGGTATCGGCCTTCACGCCCTCCTCGAACTTGGCGATGATGGCCTGCGCGCGGGTCTCGCGGTCGAGCGCCTCTTTGTGGGCGACAACGACATCCTTGCGGGTGTGCTCAATCTTGTCCAGGCGCTTGGCCAGGGTGGCGAGCTCGTTTTCCAGGTCCTGTACCTCGCGGTAGTCGGAGCCGTCAACGTGGCGCTTCTTAGCGGCCTCGATGGCGTTATTGGTCTGGATCTCGGTGGTGTTGAGATCGTCGAGCTCAATATCCAGGTCCTTGCGTTGGGCGTAGAGCTTGGTCATTTCGGCCTTGAGCTTAACGTAGGTCTTGCGCTTGGAAGCGAGCTCCTTGAGCTCCGGCATATTGGCAAGTTCGCTCTTGTTGCGGGCGAGCTCCAAATCGATCTGTTGCAGCTTGAGTAGCGTAGCGCCGGCGCTCATAAGTTCTCTCCTTTTGTCACAGTCCACCATTGGCAAGGGTTCAGTATTTTAATCGCATGACGGGGGTCGACCCCGGCGTCAACTGCAGAGTTCATCAATATATCAACGAACGGCTCCTCGGAGCGGTCGTGGCCGAGCAAGATCACCGGCAGCCCGCGCAAGGCAAGGTCCTGTGCCACGTGGTAGCCCGCCTCGCCCGTCACGACAACATCTGCGCCCGCGGCGATGGCGAGCTCTCCGAAGTCGCCCAGGGAGCCGCCCAAAATGGCGACGGTGCGGCACGGGCGATCAGCTTTGCCCCACACACGCGGGTCGCTGCCGAAGGCCGTGGCAGCACGGGTGGCGAGATCGCGCAGCGTGCACGGGTCGTTGAGCGT
>URRN01000162.1 GCA_900550185.1 uncultured Collinsella sp. | reverse complement strand
CGCCCGTGAGCGTAAGCGCCAGCTCCACGTTTTCCAAAATGGTCTGATGCGGAATGAGGTTATAGCTCTGGAACACAAAGCCGATGCGATTGTTACGATAGGCGTCCCAATCGCGGTCGCTGAAGTCCTTGGTCGAGATGCCATCGATCAGCAGATCGCCAGAATCGAAATGGTCGAGTCCACCAATGACGTTGAGCATCGTAGTTTTACCCGAACCCGAGGGACCCAGGATGGCTACAAACTCGTTATCGCGAAAAGACAGGCTTACGCTGTCGAGCGCTACCTGCGTAAACGACTGCGTAACGTACCTTTTGCAAATATCTCTGAGATCCAGCATGGACGGCAACCTCTCTCGCGCGGGCGCGCTCGCCCGCTCCCCCGCCGTTCACGTTCGGCGCGTTTGTCCTACTCTATCCTCATTTTTGGCCGGTACCAGTGAGGAATGTAACGAACCGCGCCAAAAAACGAACGGGACAGCACGCCGTATGGCGTACCATCCCGCATATAACATCCCCGATGCGACAAAGAGGCTGTCACTTTGTCACATTCCAATGCGCGCTACTTTTCGAACCCGCACGGCATAACGTTAGCGCTGCCGCGGCGAGCCTCAGTCACGGCTGCAAAGAAGCGATAGCCGCCCGAGAAGTTAAAGCACTCAAAGCCATGCTGCGCCAAAATGCGGCAAGCAATGTAGCTGCGAATGCCGCTCTGGCAAATCACGTAGACCGGCTTGGCCCGGTCGAGCTCGCCCAGGCGATTGCGCAGATCATCGACGGGAATGTTTACGAAACCATCGATATGCCCGCGCTCATACTCCCCTTCCGTACGAACATCGAGCAGCTGCACGCTGCCATCGCGTGGCAAGTTGGGCTCATCCTCCCAATGCCACTGCGCCAGTATGCCGCGATTGAGGTTCTCGATCATAAAGCCCGCCATATTGACGGGATCCTTCGCCGATGAATACGGCGGCGCGTATGCTAGGTCCAAATCCTTAAGCCTATCGCCGCGCATGCCTGCCTGGATGGCAGTCGCCAGAACGTCGATACGCTTGTCCACACCATCGATGCCCACGATTTGCGCACCCAGCAGGCGCAATCCCTGCTTCTCGAAAACAACCTTCATGGTCATGGGCGTTGCACCCGGATAATATCCCGCATGCGAACCGGGCGACAGGACCACGCTGTCGCAGTCAATTCCCGCCGCGTGTGCTGCCTTTTCGGATAGTCCCGTGCTTGCCGCCGTCAAATCGAATACCTTGATAACCGATGAGCCCAACGATCCGCGGTAGCAGCTGTCCATGCCGGCTATGACATCGGCGACGACACGCCCCTGCTTGTTGGCGGGGCCGGCGAGCGAAATGACCGCGTCCTCGCCGGTCACCTGATGCGTGACCTGCACGGCATCGCCCACGGCATACACGTCGGCAGCAGAGGTCTCCATGCGGTCGTTGACCACAATAGCCCCCTTGATGCCCAGTTCGAGCCCCGCCTCTTGCGCCAGATGGCTCTCAGGCGCCACGCCAATGGCAAGCAGCACCATATCGGCTCCGATAGGGTCATCGCCCGCAACATGGGTGACAACGCGGCCATCAACTTCCTCAAAACCTGTCACATCGGCCTTGAGGCGCAGATCGATACCGTGCTCACGCACCTCGGTATGCAAAAGGGTCGCCATGTCGTAATCCAGGTTGTTCATAAGCTGGACGGGACGCTGCAGAAGGGTCACCTGGAGCCCCAGCTCGCACAGATTCTCCGCCGTCTCGACGCCAATGAAGCCGCCGCCGATCACGACGGCACTGCCCGGTCGCCGCTCTCGAACATAGCTGTGAATACGCAGCGTATCCTCAACGGTGCGTAGGCTAAAGATTTTATCCGAGTCGATGCCCGGCAACGCAGGGCGAATCGGTTTTGCACCCGGCGACAGGATGAGCTTGTCATACGTCTCGACAAATTCCTCACCCGTCAGCATATTGCGAACCTCGACCGTATGCGAATCGGGATGGATGGCAAACACCTCGTGACTCGTCTTGACCGCAATGCGAAAGCGATCCCAAAAGCCCTTGGGAGACTGCAGCGTCAATGCACTCTCTTCTTCTATCACGCCGCCAATGTAGTACGGAAGCCCACAGTTGGCATACGATACAAAACCCGTGCGCTCAAAGATGACAATTTGGGCCTGCTCGTCGAGTCTGCGCAAACGTGCCGCCGCCGATGCGCCGCCCGCGACGCCTCCAACGATAACCACCTTCATAGCTAACGCACCACCTTTCCCGTATAGCCGCTTATGCCGCCGATATTCTTGACACTGCCATACCCAGAACGCTTAAGAAAACTCACAGCTTGGTTGCTTCGCGCACCGCTCAGGCAATGCACGAAAAGCTGCGTGCCCTTTCGACGTATACCCATGATGCTACCCCGAAGCAGAAAAAAGAGTCGCTGTTTCCAGCGACTCCCCTTCAGTTGTCTGTCCCACGGATCTACTGTTCGCTCTTCGCGAGTGCCTGATCGATCAGTTTGTTGAGCGCCTCGCGCTGCTCAGCGGAGTTGATGCCGCCCATGATCGGCTCTCCCACAATGTTACCGTTCTGGTCGATCACGTAGGTGGTCGGGAACGAGTACAGGTTGGAGGTGAACTTTCCGGCCTCGCTGTCCGACTTAAACCAGATGTTCTTATACGTCACGCCCTTCTTGGAAAGCACGTCCTTGGCATCGGCCACCTCGTCTTTGTTGCCATCGAGCGTAAAGGAATTAACGCCCACGACCTGGCCGCCCTTCTCGGCAAGCTCCTTGTTGAGCTTCTCCAGATCGCCCAGCTCTCCCACGCACGGCTTGCAGGTGGTAAACCAGAAGTTCATGACGGTGACCTTGTTCTTGGAGAACAGCTCGTCGCTGTTTACATCGTTGCCGTCCAAGTCCTTGCCCTTAAAGCTGGGGAACTTCGTCTCCCCGCTCTCGCCGTTGGTCATGCCTGCGGTCGAGGCATCGACGCTCTCCCCCTCGCCGGGCGTGCTGCCGCATCCGGGAAACTCCTTCTCCAGCGCCATGAGCTTATCCTCGATCTCCTTGACCTGCTGCGCGCCGGCCTTAAGCGTCTTGAGCTCGTCAGCCGCAAACTGATCCTTGGCGCCCTCGATGGTATCAAGCAAAAAGTCACCGTAGTTCTTGCCGTCCTCAATCATGGGAGTGTCTTTGTTGGCCGCAAGGAACACCTTTTCCCATAGGGCGTTATCGCTCGCAAAGATCTCGTTTTCCTTTTGCAGCAGCTGCTGGTACAGCTCGGCCGCCTCCTCGGCACTCGACGGCTTTTGCGCTATGAGCTCGGCAATCTGCGCATCGCCGCTCGTGGCATCCTTCGCGTCGCCCTTGGGGGCAGAGCACGCCGCGAGAGTCAGCGCCAGCACGGGCAGCATCAACAGAGCCGCAATTTTTGACAGTTTCATGGTTCCTCCGTTTATATCGAAACTTATATAGGTACCTATTTGTTTTCGCAGGCTTGCGTGGACTGCGCGGGTTTGTCGCCCGTCACACCCAGCCCGTAGCGAAAGCTAATAGCATCGACGGGGCACGCGCCCACGCATTTGCCGCAACGAATGCACTCGGCATGGTCGGGCGTACGCGTAACGTCCACGTCCATCTGGCACACCTTGGCGCACTTGCCGCACGAGACGCATTTACAATGATCGACCTGAATCCCCAGCAACGACACCTTGTTCATGAGTGCATAAAATGCGCCGAGGGGGCAAATCCATTTACAGAAGGGGCGGTAGAACAGCACGCTCAGCACCGCAACCACAATGAGAATCGCGAGCTTCCAGGTAAAGAGCTTTCCCAGCGCGGAGCGGATTCCCATGTTCATGATGGACAGCGGAATCGCGCCCTCGAGCACGCCCTGCGGGCAGATGTACTTGCAAAAGAACGGGTCGCCCATACCCACATCGTTGACCACCAAGACGGGCAGCAGCACCACGGCAAACAACAGCACGGCATACTTGATGTACGTGAGCGGCTTGAGCTTTTTCGTGGAGAGCTTCTTGCTGGGAATCTTATGCAAAAGCTCTTGCAGCCATCCAAACGGGCACAAAAAGCCGCATACAAAACGTCCCAGCAGCACGCCGATTAGAATGAGCGTTCCGGTGACGTAATACGAAAAGCTAAACTTAGACGAGCCCACCACCGACTGAAACGACCCGATGGGACACGCACCCGAGGCCGCCGGACACGAGTAGCAGTTGAGCCCCGGCACGCAGACGGCTTTGCCGGCTCCCTGGTAGATGCCGCCCTTGGCAAAGTTAGGCAGGTGAATATTGGTCGCAAGCGTCGCCGCCGCCTGAATCAATCCACGAAATTGCGCTAAAAGATGCGATGCAGTGTTTTTTCTTTTATCCAATTCCGATACACTCCAAGCACA
>URRN01000161.1 GCA_900550185.1 uncultured Collinsella sp. | reverse complement strand
ACCTGAGCGATAAAGCTTCACGACCACGCGCCGTTCATGTTCGGGACAATATGACTTTTTATCCGTTGCAGACAGAGCCGCAGTAGGTGTTCTGTATGATGGCTCAGACAAGATTGTTCAATGACAGGGAGGCATATATGGCAATCAAAGCCATTGCAATGGATATCGACGGTACGCTCACCAACGACCAAAAGGTCATCAGCCCGCGTACGCGCGAGAAGCTGCTCGCGGCGCAGGAGTCGGGCATTAAGCTCATCTTGGCTTCGGGCCGTCCCGCATGGGGGCTGCACGCCTTGGCGCAGGAGCTCGACCTTCAAAACCATGACGGTCTGCTAGTCGCTTTCAATGGCGCGTATGTGGTCGACGCTCAGACCGATGAGGTCCTTTTTGACCAGGCCATGCCGGCTGACGAGCTGCACCGTCTGATTGATCATCTGCGCAATTTCGACGTGATCCCTATGATTTCGCTCGGTCGCGATTTGCACGTCGAGGACTCGTACCATTGCATGATCACGCTGCCTGACGGCTCGCAGAAGAATATCGTCAAGTATGAGCGCGATGCCTGCGATCTTAAGATTCGCGAGGTCGAGAGCTTGCATGAGGTCGTGGACGCTTATCCCGTGGACAAGCTGCTGACGGCGGGCGATCCGGCCTACCTGCAGGCGCATTACGAGGAGATGTATGCGCCCTTTACCCAGACGCTTTCGGGCATGTTTACGGCCGACTGGTACTTTGAGTACACGGCGCCCGGTATCGACAAGGCCCGCGCGCTCGAGGGTGCCCTGCCCAAGCTCGGTATCGATGCCAGCGAGGTCGTCTCGTTTGGCGACGGCCAGAACGACAAGTCCATGATTGAGTGGGCCGGCACCGGTGTTGCCATGGGCAACGCCGTCGATGAGGTTAAGGCGGTAGCCCAGATGGTGACCGCCAATAACAACGAAGACGGTATTGCGGTGGCACTGGATAAACTGCTGGGTTAGAATCGCCGATAATGCATGGTTCGGGCGCCTGCTTACAGGCGCCCTTTTGTTAGGGAGGGTGCCGTGTCCGCATTTCCGTTCGACGCCGTTATCTTTGACATGGATGGCGTCATTGTCGATACCGAGTATTACTACCTGGGCGAGACTGCCGCGTTTGCCAAGGAGCTTGGGCTTAACCTGACTCAAGAGGAGTTGAATGGGCAGATCGGTACCTCGCATCAGTTCTTCCTGCATATGCTGGTCGATTGGTTTGAGCGCGCCGGTAAGGGGCATTTTACTGGCGAGGAAGCGTTGGCCCGTTGGGATGAGTGGGCGCATAAGCGGCCGCGCGACTATCAGGCTTTGATTAACCCAGGCGCCGTGGATACGATTCGAGAGCTGCCGCGCCGCGGCGTTCGCGTGGCGCTTGCCAGCTCGTCTCCCATGGATAGCATCGAGGAAGTGCTCAATGCGTGCGGGCTGTCGGATGCCTTTGAGTATGTGGTGAGCGGCGAGCAGTTTAAGGAGAGCAAGCCCGAGCCCGACATCTACCTGCATGCGCTGGACCTGCTGGGGCTGCCCGCAAATCGCTGCTGCTGCGTTGAGGATTCGGTGCCTGGCATCACTGCCGGCAAGCGAGCCGGCCTGACAGTCATTGCCAAGCGCGAGGAGCGCTTCGGCTTTAGCCAGGATGCCGCGGACAAGATTATCGATCAACTGCCGGAGCTGCTCACGCTTTCTTAGAAGCGTGGTAGTTGCGCGTTTTTCGGGTCTGATGAGTAAATGCCCGACATTTTGGTGCGACACCTAGCATACTTTATGCTAAAGCGGGCTCAAGGGCTTGTTGAATGCCCTTGAGCCCGCTTTAGACTTAATTGTGCTGGGAGAGGGTATATGCCACCGACTGAAGGGCTAACTGACGGTAAAGCAGCGATTCCGCTGTACCAACAGGTTATCGATATCATTAAAAACGAAATCAACTCCGGTGCCTACAAGGCGGGCGCGCGGATACCCAACGAATTTGAATTGGCTGAGAGCTATAAAGTTGGCCGCGTTACCGTGCGACGTGCTATTGAGGAGCTCGTCCAGCAGGGCTATCTAACGAAGCGACAGGGGAAAGGCACGTTTGTCAATGCCCCCAAGCTCAAGCGCAAGATTCGCCAGAAGGATGACGTCCAGAGTTTTTCGGACGCATGCCGCGTTAACGGAATGGAACCGGGGGCGCGCGTCATTTCGAGAAAGATACTGCCGGCGGATTCCACCGAAGCGCAGTTCTTTGGTGTTCCCGTTGGAACTGATTTGATTTGCGTTGAGCGTGTGCGTACTGCCGATGGAGTCCCCGTCATGCTCGAGAACAACATATACGTTTACGAGGACAACGCTTATCTATCAACGGCACCTCTATCGAACCAATCCATTTTTGAGTTCGTGCGCAACCGGACGGGCCGTACGCCCGCGTTTACCGACCCGTGCACGCTCGAGATCGCGTGCGCGTCGCCCGAGGTCGCTCGGCTGTTGGCAGTTCCCGTTGGCGAACCCTTGTTTTATATGGAAGCCTTCTTTTTCGATGAGCAGCGGCGGCCGTTTATCATCGGTCGTCAGCGGATCGTTGGGTCTCGCTACGTTTTTGACATCTAGGACATTGCGTATGGAAGCGCCCGGTGGATCATCTCACCGGGCGCTTCCATACCGTTCACGGCGCGAACGCAACCGTTCAACCGCGTTGCGCAATCAGTTTGAAATTATCTTGATGACGGGAAAAGCTGCTGGTAATCTATGGGACGTCATAGAACGTTTGCCTTATGCAAGCGTTGAAGCGAGATGCGATGCAGTCTCGAGTTCTTTGGAGGTATCTATGTCAGATACGAAGGCGAAGAAGACAAACAGACGTTTTAAGTTCAAATTACCGCATGTTTATACGATCATGTTCTTGCTGATCGTTGTCTTTGCGGTCCTGACTTGGATCGTTCCTTCTGGTCAGTATCAGCGCAAGACGATTTCGACAGCGGCGGGCGAGCGTGAAGTCGCCGTTGCTGGAACCTATGAACAGGTCGATAAGAACTACACCGATTCCGAGACCGGCGAGACCATCAATCTGGGTCAGGATATCTTCGCGGTCCTGCAAGCGCCCACTAAGGGCATCCAAGAGGCTGCCGACGTCGTTGCGTTCGTCTTATTGATTGGCGGATCGTTCGCAGTCATCACCAAGACCAACGCTTTGAATGCCGGCATGAGCCGTGTGATTAAAAAGCTCAAGAACAAGGACATCCTCATCATTCCCATCACGATGACGTTGCTGTCCATTTGCGGTACCACGTTTGGTATGTCTGAGGAGGCCCTGCCGTTCTATGCCATCTTCATTCCCATCATGATGGGTATTGGGTATGACTCGATGACGGCATTCATCATCTGCTTCCTTGGTCCTAACCTGGGATATTGTGCTTCGACCATCGACCCGTTTAACGTCTTGATCGCACAGGGCATTATCGGCATCGAGGGCAATCCGCAACTGTGGCTGCGCGCCGTTTCTTGGGTCATCTTCACTGCCGTCGGTATCGCATGGGCCATGCGCTACGCCATGCGCGTCAAGAAAAACCCCGAGTCGTCCATTACGTACGAGGACGATAAGCTCAAGCGTATCGAGTTTTCCGTGACCGATGCCTCCATCGAGGAAGAGTTCACTATCCGTCAGAAGCTCGTGCTTATCGATTTTGCTTGCGGTATGGGCATTATCGTCTGGGGTCTTGTTACCCAGGGTTGGTACATGAATGAGATTTCCGCCGTGTTCCTTGGCATGGGCTTGCTTGCCGGTATCCTGGGCGGTCTTGACCAGCAGACGATCGCCGAGGAGTTCGTTAAAGGTCTCGCCGACTTTGCGTACGCCGCCATCGTTATCGGTATCGCTCGCGGTATTCTGGTCATCGCCGAGGGCGGCATGATCATCGACACCATTCTCCAGGCGCTCGCTACTGCGCTCGCCGGTGCACCCGCCGCCGTCTACACCACGTTTATGTATATCGTCCTTGGCCTGCTCTCTTTGCTGGTTCCCTCGAGTTCTGGCCTGGCGGCGCTCACCATGCCCGTTATGGGCCCCCTGACCGAGCTCATGGGCCTCAATCCCGAGGCGGCCGTCACCGCGCTCCAGTTTGCCAACCAGACCATCAACACCATCAGCCCCGTGGCGGGCATGACGGTCGCCGGTCTTGCCGTGGCTAGGATTTCGTTTGGCCAATGGTGGAAGACCATTTGGAAGTTCTTCATTTTCATGGTCGTCTTTGGCCTGGTCGTAACGGCAATCTCTGGCATGCTTCCGGTGTAGGTGGTTGTGATGTCTGATCGTTTGACGGTCCTGACGTCTAGGAGCGTCTTTACCGGTACGGGAGACCTGCCGTTTGAAGGTTTCGTAGCGGTCCGTGGCAATCGAATTGAGGCTGTTGGCACCAAGTGTGAGGTAGCTTCGTATTTGACCCAGG
>URRN01000160.1 GCA_900550185.1 uncultured Collinsella sp. | reverse complement strand
TTATGGTCGGCCTGTTCCAGGGCGGCGTGCAGGCGCTCAGCCGTAGCTACTTTGGTCGCATTATCCCCAAGGAAAAGTCCAACGAGTACTACGGCTTCTTCGATATCTTTGGCCGTTACGCAAGCGTTATGGGCACCTTCCTGGTGTCGGTTGTCACCTCGCTGACCGGCAACCCGTCGCTAGGCGTCCTTTCTATTGGTGTTCTGCTGGTTGTTGGCTTTGTGCTGCTGGTCCGTCTGTCCCGCATGGCTCAGGCGGCGGCGTGAGGCAACCGGGCTCAGTACAGCAATTGTGCCTATCTGCAGTACTCTTTTGGAAGTAGCCGCATAAATCATTCTGACTTCCGAACAATGTTTAGCCCAAGTGGGTATGATGGAACCAGCTAGGTCGCGGGGCGTCGCCTGTGTTTGGCGGCGCCCCGTTTTTGTGTTGCAAGGAGGGTAAAGGTATGAACGCCACGGTTGTGATCCCAACATATTGGGCGGGCGATGATACCCAAGCAAGCGCTCCCGGCACCTACGATCACTCGACGTCGCTCAATGCCGCCAACCCGGAACTCGATCGCTGCCTGACTTCGCTCGAACAGGTGCGCGACATTCCGCGCATCATTCTCTTGGTGGTCTGTCCGGTTTCTGTTACGGCCGACGTATCCCATCGCGTGCACGAAATCGTTAATGCTCATCCCACACTTAAGGTCACCATCGTTACCAATACTCAGGCTTCGCGCGTTGCCGACCGCGTGGCGCAGATTGCGCCCAAAGGCTCGGGCGAGTGCGTGAGCCTGCGCGGCTACGGCGCCATCCGCAACATGGGTCTTGCCTGCGCGGCGGTGCTGGGGCACGACGCGGTTGTGTTTTTGGATGACGACGAGACCGTCATCGATGCCGACTTTATGAAGCGTGCGACCTATGCACTGGGCCAACAGACGCGTCAGGGCCTGCCGATTTTAGTCAAGAGCGGATACTTTTACGATCGCGACGGGTCGCCGCTGGCTCCCACGGACAAAGCGGGCATTTGCCATCGCTGGTGGACCAAGCGTATCGAGTTCAATCGCTGGATGAAGAAGGCGCTCTCGGGCACCCGCATCTCGCGCTCCAATTACGTGTGCGGCGGCCTGATGGCCCTCCACGCCCGCGCCTTTACGCGCGTGGCCTTCGACCCGTTTATCACCCGCGGCGAGGATCTGGACTACCTGTTTAACATGCGCATGTTTGGCTATGACGTGTGGTTCGATAACGAGTGGACCGTGCGCCACCTGCCGCCCGAGTCCGAGAAGCGCTCGCCGCGCTTTATGCAGGACGTGTACCGTTGGTACTACGAGCGGGCCAAGCTGACGTTCGCTGCGCACCAAAAGGAGCTCATTCCGGTTACGGCCGCATCACTCATGCCCTATCCGGGTCCGTGGATCTCGCGCGAGCTCGACGACCGCGTGCGCAAGACCGCCATGGTTCGCAGCATGTTTACCCGCGAGCACGAGGGGTATCTGCGCATCTGGCGTCATGGTATTGACGAGGCCAAGACCTATGCCCGCCAAAACGCCGCAAGCTACCTGCGTTTTCAGAGTTTCTGGCCCAAGATCATGGATGAACTTTGGCGCGACGCACAACTGATTAGCATCCTGGAGGGGGCTGAATGATCGACCGCCGCGCCCAGCGCGATAATTCAATTTCAATCTTTCGCATCATCGCCGTTGTCTGCGCCGTTTGCGTGTTGGTGTACTTTATCTTTGCCCTGGCGACTGGCATTGAGCCGATTGCCACGGTGATTGCCTGTGCGCTGCTGTGCATCTTCCTGTGCATCTTTATCTATTTGACGCTCAATCCCGATTCGGTACGCTCCCAGTACACCGAGGAGACACTCTCGGTTGCCTCGGCCATGCTCGAGGACATTAAGGGCGGTCTGACGCAGGAATCGGCGCTTTTGGTGTGCCGGCGTATCCTGCCCGAGACACGTGCCATGACCGTTGCCATCACCGATGAGAGCAACGTGCTGGCCTGCGCGGGCGAGTTCGAGGAAAAGCTGCTGCCCGATTCGCCCATCCACACGCTCGCCACGCGCTACGTCATTGAGCACGGCATCGTGCAGTCGTTCAACCGCGTGGTGGACGTCGTTGGCTCGGACGGCTCGCACAACCATGTTCCCGCCGGTATCATCGCGCCCATCAAGGTGGGCGACCGCACCGTCGGCACGCTCAAGTTCTACTACAAGACCCCGCGTGCCGTCGACCGTACCCAGTATGCGCTCGCCTCGGGTTTTGCCGAGATCCTGTCCACGCAGCTCGCCATCCACGAGCTCGAGGTGCAAAAGGAACTGACGGCCCGTGCCGAGGTGCGTGCCCTGCAGGCGCAGATCAACCCGCACTTTCTGTTCAACACGCTCAACACCATCGCGTCGTTTACGCGTACCGACCCGCTGCGTGCCCGCGAGCTGCTGCGCGAGTTTTCCTCGTTCTATCGCGCCACGCTCGACAACTCGGGGTCGCTTATCCCGGTCTCGCGCGAGGTTGCCCAGACCAAGCGCTACCTGACGTTTGAGAAGGCGCGCTTTGGCGAGGACCGCGTACTGGCGACCTTCGATGTCTCCGAGGATGTCGAGGACACGTTGGTCCCGGCCTTTGTAATCCAGCCCATTGTCGAGAACGCTGTGCGGCATGGCATGGGCGATGGCGATGCCCTGCAGATCGATGTGACCGTCCATCAAGACGGCGACGACGCAATCCTGATTGCCGTGGCCGACAACGGCGTGGGCATGGACGAGGGCACCGCCGCCAGGCTGTTTGATGAGCGCTCCGCCCGCCCCGATGCCAGTTCCCCGCAAGGCGGCGGCGCCGGCGTGGCCATGCACAATATTTCTGAGCGCATCCATCGCTTTTATGGACCGCACTCTTATACGCGCGTCGAATCGGCGCCGGGCAAGGGCACCAAAGTGCTCCTGCATCTTGATTTGTCAGAGAGCATCTTTGACATTCAAGAGTAAAATAAAAGGCTATGGGCTCAACGCCAAGCGGCGGATGCCCAGCGTAGTTTGTTGACGAAAGGTTTAATCCCTATGCTGCGTGCGATGATTGTGGATGATGAGGCCCCGGCCCGTTCGGAACTTCGCTTCTTGCTCGAGCAGACGGGCAAGATCGGCACGATCACTGAGGCGTCGAGCGTCCGCTCCGCCATTGAGATGTTGATGGAAAGCCGCGTCGATGTCGTATTTCTCGATATCTCGATGCCCGGCGCTTCTGGTCTGCAGCTTGCCGAGGCGCTGCATAAGCTTAAGAATCCGCCGGCGATTGTGTTTGTGACCGCGTATAGCGATCATGCCGTCGAGGCGTTCGACGTAGATGCCGTCGATTACCTAATGAAGCCGGTTGAGGAGGCACGCCTGGATCGCGCGATCGAGAAGGTCATGCAGCACGCCAAGCCCGTCACGGACAGCAAAGCCACCATCGAGCGCATTCCGGTGGAAAAGGGCGGCCGCAAGGTCCTCATCCCCGTGGATGACATTCGCTTCATCATGGCCAAGGACGATTACTCCTGTATCTATACCGTCGATGATCGTTTTCTTTCGACGACTTCGCTGGCGCAGTTCGAGGCCAAGCTTTGCGACTTTGGCTTCTTTCGCGTTCATCGCCGCTATATCGTCAACTTGGCGTGCGTCACGGATGTCGAGACGGTGCCCTCGGGCGCTATCCAACTGGGCATTACGGGCGTCGACGAACGCGTGCCGGTCTCGCGCCGCCGCGTTGTGCCGCTCAAGAAGGCCCTGAGCCTCTAGCACACTGGCCCCGCAGCCCTGTAGACCAATTGTCTGCGGAGCCGTGGGGCTTTTTGCATATACGTCGAATCGGTTTTGAAGAAGGGATCCCATGAACAGTGCAAGCGCCAAGCGCATCGACATCATCTCGGACACCCACGGCTATCTTTCGCCCGCGCTTCTGGATGAGCTCAAGGGCGCAGATCTGATCATCCACGCCGGAGACCTCACCTCAGAGATGGATTACGAGCATCTATGCACCATCGCCCCCGTGCGAGCGGTCCTAGGAAACAACGACTACTACCGCGACTACGGTCCGGATGTGGACCGTCTGGCCATCTTCACCTACGAAGGACTCAAATTCGCCGTAGCCCACTACCGTGAAGACCTGCCCGTGGGATCCGTAGACGTAGCCATTAACGGTCACACCCACGTAACCAAAGAAGCCCAAGTAGGCCGCTGCCTAGTCCTCAACCCCGGCAGCGCCAGCTACCCCAGAGGCAGCCGAGGCCCCACCATGGCCAGAATGTTGGTAAAAGACGGCAAGATCCTAAGCACCAAATTTATTGACCTAGAGTAAAAGCAACAAAAACGGGGGATGCAGATCGCATCCCCCGTTTTTCTTTGAGCAAAAGGCAGAGCTTCAGCGACAACCTTAGACAACCCCGCCGAGGAGAACGGGGACCTCGAGCCGCGGAAGCGGCGAGGAACAACAACGACTCGAACAAAGTGACGGCAGGGAGGGTCTCCGGGGCTGAGGGCGGGGGTTAAGTTTGTCGCGAGTTCCGCACGCAAAGGAAAG
>URRN01000159.1 GCA_900550185.1 uncultured Collinsella sp. | reverse complement strand
GACGGTGCGGATGGGGCACGATGCGAGGCGCATGGCGTCATAGATCGCAAGACCCGATCGCACGCTTCCGCCGGCGCTGGCGACAAATATGGTGATGGGGCGGCTGGGGTCGGTGGCATCGAGCAGGCGGATCTGCTGGCATAGGTCGTGGGCCATCGGGGTTTCGATGTTTCCCATGACGGAGAGCTCGCGACGGGCGAGCATCTCATCGTAAATGCTGGTGAGCGTGATACCTCGGGCGGATTCACGCATGGTGAGGGGGCTGATGATGGGGGAATGATTGGTGTCCATGGGGACTCCTTTCTGTTGGTTGTGTTGTGAAATAGGGTTATAGCCCGCGCAGAGGCTGGTGGGCTACAGGGTTCGTCCGAGCCTGAGATCGAGCTCGGTTGTGGGGCAGGCTGCCTGTCCGTGCGGCTCGCAAGCGCCAAGGGCTCCAAAGCGATGGAGCGTTGCGACGGGCGTGGTATAGGCGAGCCGCAGCTGATGCTCGATAGGGGCACATCCGTCATTTTTGTAATGAGCCGCGTAGTACTGCGCGATGCTGGCGTTCATCTCGCTGCCATTGCGATGGCGCTCAAACTGGCGTCTGCAGGTCTCGATGATCTTTGCTACCGACTTGGGTGCCGTCGCGGGAACAAGGGCGAGATAGCCCTCAAATAGCTCGTTGATGCTCAGGAGGCACAGCAGGTCGATCAGCGTCCTTATGGCTGCTCCCTCGGCGGAAAAGTGCGCGGTCATGCGGTTATATCGGTTGCGGTCGACGATGGCCGCATGGGGTCTTGGAGTTTTCTGCCCTGTGGTCCCGGGCTTTTGCCACGCCTGTGTATTGAGCTCGACGTTGCAGCGCTTGAGGCCGTCCAACGGAAGGAACAGTGCGGTGCGCAGGGTGTTCCGCTTGCTTTCGAGTTCATGACGCTCGTCGGGTTCCCATTCGAGCTTGAGTTTCGTGTCGAGCGCCGTAAGCATATGGGCTAGGCAGCCTACGGTAAGAACGTACGAATCGTTGTCGCGTTTTGGGGCATAGGGGTCCGTCAGCTTGCGAATGTCGGGGTCGCCCATGATCTTTGTGCAGCGCTTCAGCAGTTGAGGCTTGCCGGCCAAGATCGTCGCGAGCGGTAGCGACGCGTAGTTCTTGATGGTCGCGGCGGCAAAGGCGGCGTCATATTCGTTTGCATATGCTCTCTCAATGCGGGCATCCAGAATGCTTTTCTTATCGCCGTCTTCAGCGTGGTGGTTTGTCATAGCTTCTCCAATCGGTTGATGTTCGTGCTGTTTGTTGATGTGTTGGTTGTCGTGAATGATGTGCTTGCCGTGGGTGATGTGCTGACGTTGGGGTGCTATGCGGTTTTCAATGTGCCCGTGAGGCAGTTGCTGCAGGGGCGGGATAGGACGGCCCATGCAAGGCGGAAGGCATCGTGCTCAAAATCGAGACAGCAATGCCCGGGGTACCTCACATGTGGCAGTTACCTCATTAAGTTGTCATTGCGTTTGGGGTTGTACTTTGCCGATCTTCCTTCTCTTACACGCTAAAACTCAAACTTCATATGCTCGATCTACTTAAAACCGCAACGGCGGTCTTTTATCAACTTATATGTCGGAACGTGTCTTTGCAAGTACTTTTTTGCGTTTGTTTCAAATGGGGTGGTTTTGCAACCGTCACGCGCCACGCTATGCGAACGTGCCCCGGCTCGGATAAGATGGTGCGATCGAGTTCTACCGCGCTCACCGCAAGTAGTCTTTGTTGCTGAGATAGGTCATGGCCGAAAGGGGCCCGTATCCGTTGGGATACGGGCCCCTTTGCTATTTGAATGGGCATGAGGGTGTATTGAGGGGGGGTGCCTGGCCGTCGGCATCCGCATGCGGCGCCATTCGCTTTCCGTAAATATACTTCTACGGCTAATTTCATACCACTTGCCGAAATACGGACGCTGTCCTTGCGTATCGGGCGTACATTGAACATGGTTTTTCGCGTGAAACCACAAATCGGTTGTCGGTCCTGAACAAGGAGGCCCAACATGACGCTTGCCAAACCCATCAATAAATACATCGACTATATCGACGCTCCCGAGGACACATTTGAGCAGTATGTCGAGAAGGCGCTAAAGTACAACTTCCGTTGTGTATTTGCGAACCTGCAGGAGTACGAGACGGGTCGCGCAATGCTCGAGGGCTCTGACATCATCCTTGCCGGCGCTATCGACTTTCCCCAGGGCACTATGACGCTTGAGGAGAAGCTTGCGAGGTTTGAGGAATACGCTGCGTGCGGCTTTACCGAGATTGACTACGTTTTGAATCAGGAGTCGGTCGAGAACCGCGATTTTGATGCCATCGAGCGCGAGATGACTGCCATTGCTGATTTTTGTCGCGCGCATGGCATCACTGACAAGGTGATCGTCGAGATGTGCAAGCTGGACGGCGACGATGTCGCCAAGCGTCGCGTCTGTGAGATTGCGCTGGAGGCTAAGCCGGGATTCCTTAAGACATCGACCGGCAGAAGCTATGGCGGTGCTAAGCTCGAGGACGTGCGGCTGATGCACGAGGTGCTCGGCGATGCCGTGGCAATCAAGGCGGCGGGCGGTATCCATAATTACGAAGAGGCTTGCGCATTCATCGAGGCCGGCGCCAGCGCGTTGGGTGCATCGGCGGGCATCGCGATCGTCGAGGGAGCACCGACGGATGAGCGTCGCTAGCAGACGTATTTGACCTGAGCGATAAAGCTTCACGACCACGCGCCGTTCATGTTCGGGACAATATGACATTTTTCCCGTTGCAAACAGCGCCGCCGCGGGTGTTCTGTATGATGGCTCAGACAAGGCTGTTCAATGACAGGGAGGCATATATGGCAATCAAAGCCATCGCAATGGATATCGACGGTACGCTTACCAACGACCAAAAGGTCATCAGCCCGCGTACGCGCGAGAAGCTGCTCGCGGCACAGGAATCGGGCATCAAGCTCATTCTGGCTTCGGGCCGTCCTGCATGGGGCCTTCGCGCCCTTGGTCAGGAGCTCGACCTACACAATCATGATGGCCTGCTCGTGGCCTTTAACGGTGCACACGTAGTCGATGCCCAGACCGACGAGGTACTGTTTGACCAGGCCATGCCGGTCGACGAATTGCATCGTCTGCTCGATCACCTGCGCAACTTTGACGTGATTCCCATGATCTCGCTCGGTCGGGACCTGCACGTCGTGGACTCGTATCGCTGCATGATCACACTGCCGGACGGTTCGCAGAAGAATATCGTCAAATACGAGCGCGATGCGTGCGACCTTAAGATCCGTGAGGTCGAGAGCCTCCATGAGGTTGTAGATGCCTATCCGGTGGACAAATTGCTCACCGCGGGAGACCCGGCCTATCTGCAAGCGCATTACGAGGAGATGTACGCGCCCTTTACTCAGACGCTTTCGGGTATGTTTACGGCCGACTGGTACTTTGAGTTTACGGCGCCCGGCATCGATAAGGCTCGCGCGCTCGAGGGCTCCCTATCCAAGTTGGGTATCGATGCCAGCGAGGTCGTCTCGTTTGGCGACGGCCAGAACGACAAGTCCATGATTGAGTGGGCCGGCACCGGTGTTGCCATGGGCAACGCGGTTGACGAGGTTAAGGCCGTGGCCCAGATGGTGACCGCCAATAACAACGAAGACGGCATTGCGGTGGCGCTGGATAAGCTGCTGGGTTAGAATCGCCGATTAATGCATGGTTCGGGCGCCTGCTCGCGGGCGTCCTTTTGTTAGGGAGGGTGCCGTGTCCGCATTTCCGTTTGACGCCGTTATCTTTGACATGGACGGCGTTTTGGTCGACACCGAGTTTTACTATCAAAAGGAACTCGAGAAGTTTATCGATTACCTGCAGATTTCTGTGACGCGCGACGAGCTTAATGCGATTGTTGGTTCATCGCACCGTGATTTTCAGCAGGTGCTCGTCGATTGGCATGAGCGTGCGGGTTTGGGCAAGCTCAGCGTCGAGGCTGCCGAGGCACGCTATGAGGTGTGGGCGAGCGCGTATTCCTGCGACTATAGAAAACTGCTCAACCCCGGCGTTGCCGAGACGCTGGCGGGGCTGAAAGAACGTGGGGTTCGCGTTGCGCTGGCATCGTCGTCTCCTCTCAACAATATCGAAGAGGTGCTGGGTACCTGCGGCATTCGCGAATACTTTGAGTTTTTGGTCTCGGGCGAGCAGTTCAAGCGCAGCAAGCCCGATCCTGATATCTATCTGCATGCTATAGATCGTTTGGGATTGCCTGCGGACCGCTGTTGCTGTGTGGAGGACTCTCTGTATGGCATTACCGCAGGTAAGCGCGCCGGTCTGACGGTAATCGCCAAGCGCGAGGAGCGCTTTGGCTTTAGCCAGGATGCCGCGGATAAGATTATCGACCAGCTGCCGGACCTGCTGGAACTCGCGTAGGTTCTGGGCAGTACTGCTACCACAACACTGGTTCCGTTGGCATAAGAGAGGGACGACGCTATGACATTCAACGTTAATGCTCTTGGGTTTGGCGACAACGTCGTCGACCGCTACGAGCATATTCACACGATGTATCCGGGTGGCAATGCGGTGAACTTTGCCGTGTATGCCAAGAAATGCGGAGCCGCGCGCTCCGCGTATATGGGTATCTTTGGTAA
>URRN01000158.1 GCA_900550185.1 uncultured Collinsella sp. | reverse complement strand
ATCAGGACATGCCGACCAACAACCACACCATCGCCCGCTCCAAGTACATCCAGCGTGGCTCCATCATCACGTCCGACGGCGTGACGCTAGCCGAGTCGTTGCAGCAGGAGGACGGCACCTACGCCCGTTCCTACCCCAACGGCAACATGGCCGCGCACGTGGTGGGCTACGTGAGCCAGCAATACGGCACCGCCGGCATCGAGAGCGTCATGAACGATACGCTCACCGGCTCCAAGGATTACTCCAGCTGGAACAACGCCATCGCGTCGCTCGCGGGGCAGACCCAGCCGGGCAATACCGCCAAGCTCACCATCGACTCGCGCATCCAGACGGCTGCCGAGCAGGCGCTCAAGGGCTTTAAGGGCGCTGTGGTGGTCATGGATCCGCGCACCGGTGCGGTCCTTGCGTGCGCGAGCTCGCCCACCTACGACAACACCAACATCGATGCGCTGCTCCAGTCGGGCGGCGGCGAGGACGGCTCCATGTACGACCGCGCCATGGACGCGCTCTACACCCCGGGCTCGACCTTTAAGGTCGTCACACTCTCCGCGGCGCTCGAGACCGGCACCGCCAGCCTTACCAGCACGTACCAGGCGCCCGGCTCCATGGATATTGGCAACGCGCCGGTCACCAACGATGCCAACGAGAGCTACGGCACCATCAGCCTGCAGCAGGCCTTCGCCGTGTCGTCCAACGTCGTCTTTGGCCAGGTGGCAAACGAGGTCGGCGCCAGCTCGCTCGTCCAGTTTGCCAACGCCTTTGGCTACGGTCAAAAGCTCGGCCAGGATCTGACCACCACGGCTTCCATCATGGCCGACCCGTCGCTTATGACCGAATGGGAGACCGCTTGGGCAGGCGCCGGACAGCCCGTCGGCATGGACCACACGCCTGGCCCGCAGACCACCGTTATGCAGAATTGCGTGATCGCTGCGGCTATCGCCAACAGCGGCGTGGTCATGGACCCGTTCTTTGTGTCCCAGATACTCGCCCCGGACGGAACCGTGGTTAAGACCACGCAGTCCCGCTCGCTGGGCCAGGCTGTCAGCTCTGCCACGGCCGACCAGGTCAAGCAGGCCATGCTCGCCGTCGTCCAGTCCGGTACCGGCACCGATGCCCAGATTCCGGGCGTCAAGGTTGCCGGCAAGACCGGTTCGGCCGAGACCGGCGGCACCAACGTCAACTCTATGTTTGTTGGCTTTGCACCTTACGATTCACCCACGGTTGCCATCTCGGTGGCCCTGGAGGATTACGACAAACACGACGTCGAGGCGGCCAAGATCGCCGGCATCGTCCTGACCGCGGCGCTCGCCGCACAGGGAGCGTGATGCCCGTGATCAAAGCGGATACTTGGGACGCGCCGCGGCCGATGAGCTAGCGACAACGCGCCACACGGCCCCAGCGGCCATACATTTGGTACTACACACATCGTTGAGCGAATAGTTATGTTAGGAGCAGGAATGGAACAGAGGGTCCTCGGGGGAAGATACCTCCTCAAGGATAAGGTGGGAACGGGCGGTATGGCGACCGTCTTCCGTGCACAGGATCAGGTCCTCGACCGCACGGTTGCCGTCAAGATCATGCTGCCGCAGTATGCCGGCGACGCCACCTTCGCCGCCCGCTTTAAGCAGGAGGCCCAGGCAGCGGCCGGCCTGTCCTCCCCCTATATCGTGGGCGTCTACGACTGGGGCAAGGATGGCGACACCTATTACATCGTCATGGAGTACCTGCGCGGAACCGACCTTAAGAGCGGCATCAAGAGCCACGGCGCCCTCGACCCCAAGAAGGTCGCCCAGATCGGCTCGCAGATCAGCTCCGCGCTTTCGGTCGCCCACAAGCACGAGATCATCCACCGCGACATTAAGCCGCAAAACATCATGGTGCTGCCCGACGGCAACATCAAGGTGATGGACTTTGGCATCGCGCGCGCCAAGAACAGCCACCTCACGCAAGACAACAACGTGCTGGGAACCGCCCACTACGTCAGCCCCGAGCAGACCCGCGGTCAGGACCTCGGCCCCACCTCGGATATCTACTCGCTGGGCGTCGTGATGTATGAGTGCGCCACCGGCCGCGTTCCCTTTGACGGTGACGACGCTATCTCGGTCGCACTCAAGCAGGTCAACGAGCTGCCTATTCCGCCGAGCCAGATCAACTCCGGTGTCGACGCCGACCTTGAGCGCATCATCCTCAAGTGCATGGAGAAGGACCCGGCAAACCGCTTCCAGACCGCCGACGAGCTGCGTCAGGTGCTCAACAGCTACCTGTCGGGCCGTGCCGTCAACGTCTCGGAGCCCACGCGCATCATCGGTGCCCCCGGTGAGCTGGGCGCTACCAAGACCCGTGAGCTGTCTGACTCCACGCGCGCTATGGTTCGCCCCGTATCGGGCGTAAGCGGACAGACCAACCCCCGCAGCGCCGTCTCGGGTTCCACCGGTTCCTACGAGGTCGATCAGCCCAAGTCCAACAAGAACAAGATTATCGCCGCCGTAGTCGCCGCAATCGCCGTGGTTGGCGTTGTGGTGGCCTTCGCCACCGGGCTCTTTGGGGGCGAGCAGGTTACGGTGCCCGATGTGCTTAACAAGGACCAGCAGACCGCTATCGAGCTGATCAAGGAGGCCGGCCTTGAGGTCGGAACTGTCGACCAGAGCTATAACGACGATGTCGACGAGGGCAAGGTTGCCGAGCAGACCCCCAACGGCAACACTAAGAAGCCCAAGGGCTCCAAGGTGAACCTGGTGATCTCCAAGGGCCCCAAGCCCTCCGAGAAAGTTGAGGTTCCGCAGCTCGTCGGCCTGACCAAGGACCAGGCCGAGGCCGCGCTGGCAAGCGTGGGCCTGAAGGGCAACGCAACCGAGGAGGCCAACGAGGCCGACGAAGGCCAGGTCTTTGAGCAGGGCACTGATGCCGGCAAGGAAGTCGAGAAGGGCACGACCATCTCGTATAAGGTCTCCAGCGGTCCTGACACCACCTCCGTCCCCGATCTGACCGACATGACCGAGGCCCAGGCACGCAACGCTCTCGACATGGCTGGCTTTGGCGTCGACGTGAGCTACCAGGAAAACGACTCGGTTACCGAGGGCACCGTAATTAGCTGGAACCCTAGCGGCAAGCAGAAGCCCGGTGCCACGATCACCGTCGTCATCGCCAAGAAGTCCGGCAAGGCCAGCGTCCCGGGTAACCTGTACGGCAAGAGCATCTCCGCCGCCGTCACCGCGCTCAACAACGCCGGTTTCTATAACATCGGCTTCTGTGACCAGAACGGCAATCCCGTGAGCGGTAACGAGGATGCCACCGTTACGGGCGTCTCCCCCACCGGCAAGCAGTCCACCGACAGCACGATCACGCTGACGGTTTCGCTTTCTGGCTCTGCCTCGGGTGACGATTCCGACACGACGACTAACTAGTCGACAACCCATCACCTGCAGCGGCTATGGCCGCAAACATATTCGCTCAACGGCGCCCGCTTGCTCCCCAGCAAGCGGGCGCGTTATTTATCGACAGGCCAGGGCTCCATAGCAACGCAAAGAGGCCCGCAAAAGCGAGCCTCTCAGGTAACAACAGATATGTGATGCAGTAATTACTAGCCGCAGAACTTCACCATGGTCTCGACCATGGACTCTTGCCTATAGACAAATTGTCCAGAAGCAAGGAGATGAAAGAGTAAGGACAACGCCCTCTAAAAGAAGGCCGTATATGAAGATTGCATATCCCTTTTGCCTTCATATACTCAAGAAGCACCCCTCGAAGCGCTCCTGAGAGGCCCCCTTGGATGCAACCCAGGGGATCCAGATTCTGGTAGACATCGGCACAGCAAAATCCTGCCGCGCAGGCACGAACGGACATCTTGACTCCCAACGCAATGCGGGGCGCCCCAAGACACCCCGCCACGACAAAAAACTAGTTCTCGTAGACCAGCGGGTGGCCCCAACTGCCCTCGATCTTGCAGGTCTGCGCTGCAAAACCGGCAGCGAAGTCCAAGCTCTCGCGAATTGCGGCCTCGCCGCACTCGCCGGCCTTCTTCTTGGAAAGATAGGTGACCAAAAACGCCGTCAGCAGTGAATCGCCGGCCGCCATAGCGTCTTTGAGCTCCTCGGGCGCCACGGGCTTGATGCCCTGCTCGTAGAAGTTTTCGCCGTCATAGGCGACGGAGCCCTTGCTCCCGCGCGACGCGCATACGATTTGAGGGCCAAGGGCCTTCACCCACTCGAGCTTCGCCTTGATATCCTCCAGGGAAGCGTCGCCCATGGACATAAAGGCGTACGTCACAAATGGCGCAATCTGCTCGAAGTACTCGTCGGTGGAGTCATCGGAGAAGTCGAAGCTGATAGGCACGCCGGCAGCCTTGATCTTGGGGAGCTCGCGCTCGGTGAAGCAGTAGTTGCCGCTGTGCACCAAATCGAAGCCGCTGACGTACTCGGCGGCGAAGCGGTCTATCACGTAGCGCATGTCGCCACGTATGCCGCCTTCATTGGAGCCCAGGAAGATACGGTCCCCGGTCTCGTCAACGGTCACGCGAGCGGCGCCGTTGACGCCCAGGACCTGCTGGCAGCGAAGAAGCTCGACGCCCTCGTCCTCGAGCGATGCTATAACGTGCTCGGCCTCCTCATCTGATCCGAAGATTCCCATGTAGGCGCTGCGATCGACGCCGAGCTTCTTGGCGAAGACGGCGAAGTTAACTGCATTGCCGCCGGGATACATG
>URRN01000157.1 GCA_900550185.1 uncultured Collinsella sp. | reverse complement strand
CAAGGCCGTGCAGCAGGTGCAGGCGCTCGGACTTTTTGCCCAGGTCAAAGTTAATGCGGCGACGCGTGGACTCAATACGCCACTTGACCCACTCGCGCAGGATCTGGCGCACGCCCATAACACGGGGATAGCCGTCGACGAGCACGTTGAAGTTGCACGAGAACGAATCCTGCAGCGTGGTCGAGCGATAGAGCTTGGCCATGAGCTTGTCGGGGTCGACGCCGCGCTTAAGGTCGATGGCGATGCGCAGACCCGAAAGGTCGGTCTCGTCGCGGATGTCGGCGATCTCCTTGACCTTGCCCTCCTTGGAGAGCTTGACGATGCGTTCGATGATGACATCGGTCTTGGTGGTGTAGGGGATCTCGTACACCTCGATGATGCGCTCTTCGGGAATCCAGCGCCAGCGGGAGCGAATCTGGAAGCTGCCAAGACCGGTCTCGACGATCTTCTCCATCTCCTCGCGGCGGTAGATAATCTCGCCGCCGGTCGAGAAATCGGGCATGGGCATGTACTCGAGCAGGTCGCAGTCGGGGTCCTTCAGGTAGTGCATCGTGGCGGTGCAGACCTCGTTGAGGTTGAAGCCGCAGATATCGGACGCCATAGCGACGCCGATGCCCTTGTTGGCCGAGACGAGGATGTTGGGGAACGTGGTGGGCAGCAGACGCGGCTCCTTCATGGCACCGTCGTAGCTGTCAACGAAGTCGACCGGGTCCTTGTCGATGTCTTTGAAGATCTCGGCGCTGATGGGGGAGAGCTTGGCCTCGGTATAACGCGAGGCGGCGTAGCTCAGGTCGCCCGAATAGTACTTGCCAAAGTTGCCCTTCGACTCCACGAAAGGAGCAAGCAGCGCCTCGTTGCCCGTGGCCAGGCGCACCATCGTCTCGTAGATGGCGGCGTCGCCGTGTGGGTTGAGCTTCATGGTCTGGCCCACGATGTTGGCGCTCTTTTGGCGCTCGCCCTTGAGCAGGCCCATCTTGTACATAGTGTAGAGCAGCTTGCGGTGCGAGGGCTTAAAGCCGTCGATCTCGGGGAATGCACGCGAGACGTTGACGCTCATGGCGTAGGGCATGTAGTTGACCTCGAGCGTCTGCGTAATCGGCTGGTCGGTGACCTCGGAGTGCAGGCCGATGACGTTCTCGGCGTTGACCTGCTTTTTCTTGGGCTGGTTCTTCGTCTTCTTCTTTGCCACGATTTCCTCTTGAACTTCTTATGGGCCGTCGTTATCGATTTGCTGCTATTGCAGGTCCAGCTGGTCCAGGTATTCCTTGCCGTGCTCGGAGATATGGCGCTTGCGGCCTGCCTCGTCGTTGCCCAGCAACAGGTTGAACATGGTCTCCATCTTGGTGACGTCCTCGGGCTCCACCTTGATCAGGCGACGCGTTTCGGGGTTCATGGTGGTGAGCCACATCATGTCCGGATCGTTCTCACCAAGACCCTTGGAGCGGTTGATGGAGCACTTCTGGTCGCCGATCTCTTTGAGGATGCCGTTCTTTTCGAGCTCGGTGTAGGCAAAGTAGGTCTTTTCTTTGCAGTTGATCTCGTAGAGCGGCGACTCGGCGATATACACGTAGCCTTCGTCGATAAGTGTGGGAACCAGGCGATAGAGCATGGTGAGCACGAGTGTGCGGATGTGATAGCCGTCGACGTCAGCGTCCGTACAGATGATGACCTTGTTCCAGTTGAGGTTGTCCAGGTCAAAGGCGCCAAGGTTCTTGATGCGCTTGTCCTTGATCTCCACACCGCAGCCCAGCACGCGCATGAGGTCCATGATGATGTCGGACTTAAAGATGCGCGGGTAGTCCTCTTTCAGACAGTTGAGGATCTTGCCTCGGACGGGCATAACACCCTGGAACTCGGCATCGCGCGAGGTGCGGATGGCGCCTGCTGCCGAGTCGCCCTCTACGATGTAGATCTCGCGACGGCTCTTGTCCTTGGAGCGGCAGTCGATGAACTTCTGCACGCGGTTGGCCATGTCGGTCTTCTGCTGCAGATTGGTCTTGATGCTCTGGCGCGTCTTCTCGGCGTTCTCGCGCGAGCGCTTGTTGATGAGCACCTGCTCCATGATCTTGTTGGCGGCGTCTTTGTTCTCGATCAGATAGGTCGAGAGGCGCTCCTTAAAGAATGCCGTCATCGCCTGCTGGATAAAGCGGTTATTGATGGCCTTCTTAGTCTGGTTTTCGTAGGACGTCTGGGTGGAGAAGCAGTTGGTCACCAGCACCAGACAGTCCTGGACGTCCTGCCACTTAATGCCGCTCTCGTTTTTGTTGTACTTGCCCTGTTGCTTGATGTAGGCATCGATGGCGCTGGTCAGAGCACTACGGGCGGCCTTTTCGGGCGAACCGCCGTTCTCGAGCCATGACGAGTTGTGGTAGTACTCCTGCATCATGAAGGTGCGCGAGAAGCACATGCACGCGGTGATCTTGACGTTGTAATCGGGCAGGTCCTCGCGGTCGCGACCGCGACGGTCAGCCTCGATAAAGAAGGGCTCGGTAAGGTAGTCGGTACCGACCTTCTCGAGCACGTAGTCCTCGATGCCCTTGGGATAGCAAAAATCCTCTTCGGAAAACTCGCCATCGTCGCCCTCAATGCGCAGGCGGAAGGTCACGTTGGCGTTGACCACGGCCTGGCGGCGCATGGTCTCGCGATACCAGTCGTGGGGAATGCTGATCGAGGTAAAGACCTCAAGATCGGGGCGCCACTTGATGGTGGTGCCGGTGCGGTCCTCGTCGCTGGGCTCGATCTCAAGCGCTTTCTTTTTGGCGCCAACGACCTTGCCTTTCTTAAAGTGCAGGGAGTACTTGTTGCCGTCGCGCCAAACCGTGACGTCCATGTACTCGGATGCGTACTGGGTCGCGCACGAGCCCAGGCCGTTGGTACCGAGCGAGAAGTCGTAGTCGCCGCCCTGGTTGTTGTTGTATTTGCCACCTGCGTAGAGCTCGCAAAAGACGAGCTCCCAGTTAAAGCGCTTCTCGGAGGGGTTCCAGTCGAGCGGGCAGCCGCGGCCGTTGTCCTCTACCTGAATGGAACCATCGCGAAAGGCGGTAAGGGTGATGAGCTTGCCGTAGCCCTGGCGCGCCTCGTCAACGGCGTTGGACAGGATCTCGAAGGCGGCATGCGCGCAGCCGTCGAGTCCGTCCGAGCCAAAGATAACGGCGGGGCGCAGGCGTACGCGCTCCTCGTCCTTGAGCTGACGAATACTGTCGTTACCATAGTTTGCGGTGTTTTTTGCCATGCTCGCTCTCTCGATGCTCCTTTGCTGCGTTGTAGTCATATAGATAGTCAAGGTAGCATAGCCCAGCCCACAGACGATTCCACCCAACACGAAATCCATCGAACAATCGTTCGGATTAACGGGTATAGTGTTTAGTGGTAACGCGGCATTGTTAAACAAATTTGGATACAAACGAATTCTATTTAATAGGGACCTAGTTTTACTAAACAAAATCGAATGATGCTGATTGCACGAGCGGGCACAGCGATCGACTATCAATCACGTTTACTCGGACAAAACCGAGTCGGTTCTGTCCGAGTAAGTTTGAATAGCGAATCGAGATTGTTATGTCCACATGGCGATGGCGAACATGGTTTCCATAATGACAGATATAGTTGACATCTTGTGAAGGATGCAATATATTTCTGTCATGTTGCAACGGATATCTGTCCATATTTACGAAAGGAACTCCATGCCGGGCAAAAAGAACCTACGCATGAAGGCGGCACGCGCGGCGGCTGGCCTTTCGCAAGCTGACTTAGCCCAAGCCGTGGGCGTTACGCGCCAAACCATCGGCCTTATCGAGGCGGGCGGCTACAACCCCACGCTCAATTTGTGCGTGGCAATCTGTAAAGCGCTACGCGTTACGTTGAACGACTTGTTTTGGGAAGACGAGAGCAACGTCGACCCTGACGCTCTTTAGGAGTTCGCTATGAAATTTGAAGATTTAAAACTCGTGCAAAAGTGGCGTGAATATGCCGGTCCAAAGGATGAGCGCCTGGAGGCTGAGAGCGCGAAGATCTACAAGATTGGTTTCGTGCTGCTTTCGTTTGGCATGTTGATGATCTTTTTCTACCAGTTTATAGCTCGACAGGTTGCGTGGGTTCACAGCGACGCCAGTGAAATGCCGCATGGCTTTGCAACGCCGTTCGAGGCAGCCATGTATTTGTGGCTCATTCTCGTGATGTTGATTTGCGCAGGACTGCAAACGCGGAAGGGCTATGTCGATACCAATCGTTTTGGGCAAACCGAGCATCTTCCTGTTGGATATTTCCTGCTTGTCAGCGGTCTTAGCGGCACCGCGTTCGCGCTTGTTATTGCCGCAATGCGCTGTGTCGCTGAGGCGCAGATCGTACCGCTCGAAAGCGTCTTTTGGTTGGCGAACCTGGCCACGGGCGTGTTCTGCGGTGCGACGATTTTCGCGGCCACGTTTGCTGTCCTGTGCGCAACGTTTTTCACGGCGAAAAGACGCCGTGCCAAGCTCGAGGCAGAACTCGACTCCTCAGACGACATTTAATGTGCAATGGGCTGGCTCTGGGTATCCAGAACCAGCCCATTTTGATGTTCGATGAGCCGATTCAGCGTCTCTCACAAAAGTAAGTAGGAGCTAGCGAGGCCTATCCAAATTGACCTCATTGGCGGTGTCGGTTTCGACCGCCGTGCGGCGGGCGCTGTAGGCGACGAGGCCGGCGCCTGCCGCGGCGAGTGCT
>URRN01000156.1 GCA_900550185.1 uncultured Collinsella sp. | reverse complement strand
CAAAAGTCGCGCTATCATGCAGTCGAACGCGGTAAACACCTTTAGCATTTGCGCCGCACAGACCAGAGAGGAACCATCCATGAAGATCGGTATCGGTAACGACCACGCCGCCGTCGAGCTCAAGAACATCATTTCCGAGCACCTGAAGGAGCGCGGCTGCGAGGTCGTGAACTTTGGCACCGACACCTCCGAGAGCTTTGACTACCCCATCGCCGGCTACAAGGTGGGCAAGGCCGTGGCCAACGGTGACGTCGACCTGGGTATCTTGATCTGCGGTACCGGCGTCGGGATTAGCCTGGCTGCCAACAAGGTCGAGGGCGTACGCGCCGTCGTGTGCTCCGAGCCCTTCAGCGCCAAGCTCTCCCGCATGCACAACAACACCAACGTGCTCGCCTTTGGCGCCCGCGTCGTAGGCTCCGAGCTCGCTAAGATGATCGTCGACGAGTGGCTCGACGCCGAGTTCGAGGGCGGCCGCCACGAGCGTCGCGTCAACCTCCTCAACGAGATCGACCACACGCGCGGCCTCAAGGTCGTCGACGAGGCCTAAACCACTCAGTCCCACAAGCTAACAGCAGGGGCCCGTTCGGAACACATGTCCGAGCGGGCCCCTTCATAGATTCTGGAATAAAAGGGCGCCGCGGATGGAGTTCCGCGGCGCCCAAGCCACACGCTAACAGCTTTAAGGAGTCAAAGCTGGTTTAGCCAAAGAAGCGCTTGATCTCGATCTCGGCGTTCTCCAGGCAGTCGGAGCCGTGAATCACGTTGGCGTTGACATCGACGGCGAAGTCGCCGCGGATGGTGCCAGGAGCAGCATCAAGCGGGTTGGTGGCGCCCATAAGGGTGCGCATCTTGGAGACAGCGGAAAGACCGGAAACAACCATCTTGACGACCGGACCGCTCGTCATAAAGTCGCAGAGACCGCCAAAGAAGGGCTTGTCGGCCAGATGGGCGTAGTGCTCCTCGACGGTAGCGCGCTCGAGCGTGGTCATCTCCATGCGCTCGATGACAAGGCCGCTGCGCTCAATACGAGCAACGATCTCGCCGATCTTGCGGTCGCGCACGGCGTCGGGCTTAATCATGATGAAGGTCTTCTCGATAGCCATAAGGTAGCCTTTCAAGTAGGTTCGCGCGTGCCCAAGTCCCATTCCGGCACCCGCCTGGACTGCATCGTAACAGAGTTTTAGCTGCAGTTAAACAAAAAGCTGTTTATTGAAACGCTGCAATTTATTAAAGCGCTCCATATGTGTCACTTCTGTTTCGAAGCCCGATTAGAGTACCATCCGACCGCCCATCAACCGCATCGAACCGAGCGGACGGTCGGTTGCCGCCTGTGAACGTACCCCCTACACAACCTGCCCAAAGGTCCTACAGAAGTTCTCGACAAGCCCCTCCCCCATAGCAACAAAATACGGACGCCCGCATCAGCAGACGCCCGTAAAACAAAAACGATTTATCAATAAATGGACAATACGTCTTCAGCCAAACCTCTACTTTGCCCCGTGACCCATCTCGACAACCTTGGTTAGCGATCCAAACACGCCTTCGTCGGCCACGAGCTGCGCCTCGGCACGCTGCAGCTGCACGGCAACGGCGGCAGGGGCGGTACCGCCCTCGGTCGTGCGTGCGGCGACAATCGACGGGATGTCGAGCGCCTCGGTAATGTCGCGCTCAAAGAGCGGGCTTGCCTCCTGGAACACCTCAAACGGCAGGTCCTCAAGATTGCAGCCGCGCTTCTCACACATCAGGACCAGGTGCCCCACCACGGCATGTGCCTCGCGGAACGGTAGACCGCGCTTTGCCAGGTAATCGGCAACATCGGTGGCGGCAAGGTGCCCCACGCCGCACTCGCGCGCCATGGCATCCTCGTTGACGGTCCAGGTCGAAATCATTCCGGCCATAACGGACAGGCACTGCATGAGCGTGTGAGCGGTATCGAACGCGCCCTCCTTGTCCTCCTGCAAGTCCTTGTTATAAGCGAGCGGCAGGCCCTTCATGGTTACCAGCAGCTGCATCAGGTTGCCGTACACGCGACCGCTCTTACCGCGGATAAGCTCGGCAAAGTCGGGATTCTTCTTCTGCGGCATGATGGACGAGCCGGTGGAGTAGGAGTCTGAAAGCGTGATAAAGCCAAATTCGGAGCTCGACCACAGCACGATCTCCTCGGAAAGACGCGACAGGTGCATCGCCATGACGGATCCGGCGTAATGCAGATCGAGCAGGAAATCACGGTCGGAAACCGCATCGAGCGAGTTGGGAATCACACCCGCAAAGCCAAGCTCGGCAGCCGTCATCTGGCGATCGAGCGGATAGCTCGTACCGGCAAGCGCGGCAGCACCCAGCGGGCAGTTGTCGGCGGCATCAAAGGCGGCCTTCAGGCGCGTAAAGTCGCGCGCGAACATCCAGGAATACGCCAGCAGATGATGCGAGAGCAGCACGGGCTGAGCGTGCTGCATATGCGTGTAGCCCGGAAGAATCACCTTGTCGTACTTCTTGGCCGCATCCACCAGCACATGGCGCAGCTCAAGATTGGCCTCCATGAGCTCCTTGGCCAGCGCCTTGACGCCCAGGCGCGTATCGGTCGCCACCTGGTCGTTGCGCGAACGCCCAGTATGCAAGCGCTTGCCAGCCTCGCCGATACGACGCGTCAGCTCGCTTTCGATGGACATATGAATGTCCTCGTCGTTGATATCAAAGGTGAAGTTGCCGGCATCGATATCCTGTTCGATTCCGGTCAGGCCCTCGGCAATCGCCTGCTCGTCCTCGGCGCTGATAATGCCCTGGGCCGCCAGCATCTTGGCATGTGCCTTAGATCCGGCGATATCCTGCTTATAGAGATGTTTGTCAACCGGCAACGACGCGCCAAACTCCTGCGTGACCTCGGCCACGCCTGCCTCAAAACGACCGCCCCAAAGAGCCATGGAACCGTCCCCTTTCATCAAATCCCAAAACAAGCGCCCAAAGCAATGCGCCCTGTCGCTAAAGCGATTTCTCAACCGCTAGTTTTGCATATTCCCCACCATGTGCGAGGCCATATAGCTAATTTGCAAAGAAGTGACGCGCCATGCACTTGGCGCCCAACGTCTCCCTCCGAATGTTGCCCTGCGAACCATCGATCCAGGCCTTTAGGCTCATAGGAACGTCCTCGACCTTTGCAGCATCGAACTCGGGCGCGAGGGCAAGTAAAGCATGCGCGATAGCATTGAACATAATGGATACTCCCCATATATATAGGCGCAGGGCCGTCAAATTGATAGGAGGAGCCCCGCCGGACAACCCCGGCGGGGCTCGGACTCAGCCGCAGACGCGGCATCATATATGCGGGCGGAACGTAGGGGCCACCGATGTTAAGAAGTGTCAGCAAGCATAACGAAAGGTAGGGACCCCATGCGCCCGTTATGTATCACGCGGATGGGCCGCGCGGATACCAAAGGAAGGAGGCGCTAGGCCTGGGCGGCAGCAGAGCTGGGGCCCTGGACCTTAGCCCACGTCTTGAGCGACAGCGTATCGATCTCGATAAAGCCGGCGCTGGCCTTCTCGTCAAACGTAGTGTCGCGGTCGTAGGTAGCCAGACCGTAGTCATACAGGCTAAACGGGCTCTTGCGGCCGACGACATGGCAGTTGCCCTTAAAGAACTTCAGACGGACGGTGCCGGTCACGAACTTCTGGGTGTCGGCCATAAAGGCATCGAGCGCGTTTTTGAGCGGGCTGTACCACTGGCCGTTGTACACGGCGGTGGCCCAATCCTGCTCGAGCTTAATCTTGGTCTTGAGCAGGTCGCCCTCGACGCAGATGTCCTCGAGCGCCTTGTGGGCGGTGATGAGCGTCAGGGCGCCAGGAACCTCGTAGCACTCGCGACTCTTGAGGCCCACCAGACGATCCTCGACCAGATCGAGACGGCCAAAGCCGTTGTCGCCGGAGATCTTGTTGAGGGCGATGACGATCTCGGAGAGTTTCATCTTCTTGCCATCGACGGCGACGGGCTTGCCCGCCTCAAACTCAATCTCGGTGTAGGTCGGGGTGTCCGGCGTGTCCTCGGGGTTCTTGGTCATAACCCAGGCGTCGTCGAGCGGCTCGTTCCAGGGATCCTCCAGGTGACCGCACTCGATGGCGCGACCCCACAGGTTGTCGTCGATGGAATAGGGGTTGTCGTTGGCGCCCTCGGGAACCGGCACGTTGTGGGCGTGAGCATAGGCAACCTCATCGGGACGGCACTTCAGATCCCACTCGCGAACCGGGGCGATAACCTTAAGCTCGGGGTCGAGGGCCTTGACGGCAGCCTCAAAACGAACCTGGTCGTTACCCTTGCCGGTGCAGCCGTGGGCGACGTAGGTCGCGCCAAACTCGTGAGCGACCTCGACAAGCTTCTTGGCGAGCAGCGGGCGAGACAGCGCGGAGAGCAGCGGGTACTTGTTCTCGTACATGGAGTTTGCGGCGATGGCCTTAGTCAGGAACTCATCGGAGAACTCGTCGCGCAGGTCGAGCACCTGGCAATCGAGAACGCCCAGGTCGAGCGCCTTCTGTTTTTTGGCATCCAGGCCGGTCTCCTCCTGGCCCACGTTGCCGCAGACGCAAACGACGTCGAGATTCTTCTCGTCCTGGAGCCACTTGACACATACGGATGTATCAAGACCACCGGAATATGCGAGAACGACTTTTTCCTTGCTCATGGCTGTTTCCTTTCGCCCTTGGTAGCTAGTTAGAACATCGGTCAGTTGCAAGTCA